>JACNIU010000246.1 GCA_014382905.1 Desulfobacterales bacterium | reverse complement strand
TCCATAAGAAACTAAGTAACCGTTAAGAGAAGGGTTGCATGTTCAGGGAAATCCCAGAAAACCCTTCTGGTCAGGTACAGAAATTTGCTTGACAACCATTAAATGATTGTTTAATAGGATTTCTTATTAGGAAACTTTGTCATATAAAGTATCATAAAAATAATAGATTAAATGTTATTATTAAGTCTGATAAAAAAATTATTTATATATTTGTTTCATAATTATTTCCACCTCAACACATTCATTCAACCGGGAAGATGTTATGTTACCGGAGCATGAAATCGGAAAAAATATCCGAATGATCAGAAAGCTGAAAGAGATGACATTAGAAGATCTCGCCGGGAAAACCGGCTTTACCAAAGGCTACCTCTCTAAGGTTGAAAATTCTGAGAAAGCCCCCCCCGTATCCACCTTGCTCAATATCGCGAGGGGTATGGGTGTCAGCATGTCAGAGCTTTTTGGCGAGGGTCATGAGCCGACGAGCCTTTCATTAGTCAGGAAGAACGAAAGACAGCAAATGGCCCGTAACGGCACAACTTTCGGGTATTCTTATGAAACTTTGGCCCACAAATATCCTGATAAGAAAATGGAGCCCTATATTCTGACAATCCCGCCCGAGATCGAACAGAGTCCGCTGTTTCAACACCAGGGGGAAGAATTGCTGTTCGTTATGGAAGGTACCATGAAATTCCTGCATGGAGAAAATGAGTATCTGATGGAGAAAGGCGATTGCATATATTTTGATTCAGGTATCGGACACCGCGGTTTTGCTCTTGGCGGCCGTGAAGCAAAGATCCTCATGGTCATATTAAGTAGCTGAGTCAATTGTTTTCCTTTATATATGGATATAACGAGCGGATAGGTCAAAAACAGGCGAAGGTGGTTTAGCGCACGAAGATCCTCGGTTTGAAGGGCCTGGATAGGGTCAATTTTTAGATAAGAATATTTTCTTTCAACGGGAGATCAAATGGATGCTTATCTCATTCAAGGGATGCATGGACTCGTTTACGGGATGCTTCTCTTCCTTGTGACCTCCGGGCTCACATTAGTATTCGGGATGATGGGTGTCCTGAATATCGCCCACGCTGCCTTCTACATGGTGGGCGCCTATTTTGCCTACACCCTGGTTGCCTGGACGGGAAATTTCTGGATCTGCCTGATCCTGGCCCCCATTGGCGTGGGCCTTATCGGCGCGTTTGTGGAGCGGGTATTATTGAGGAAGGTCCATGCCCTTGGACACGCACCTGAGCTTATGCTGACCTTTGGCATCTTCTACATCCTGGCCGAGGTGGTAAAGTGGATCTGGGGCACATACCCTCTAAGCGTGCAACCTCCTGCTGTATTGGCAGGTTCCATCCCCTTTGCGGGCGGTATATATCCCACGTATCGGCTTTTCATCCTCCTTATCTCAGCAATTGTATTGCTCATACTCGCCTTCATCATGCAAAAGACCCGCATCGGCATTACGGTCCGGGCCGCGGTCTTTGATAATGAGATGGTGGATATCCTGGGAACTAACGTGCAGGCGGTTTTCTTGGGGGTTTTCTGCATCGGTTCCGCCCTTGCGGGGCTTGCAGGGGTCGTGGCCGCGCCTTTCTTGACCACCTATCCGGGTATGGGCCTGGAAATCCTGATAGACGCATTCGTGGTTATCGTAATTGGAGGCTTTGGGAGTGTTTGGGGGGCACTGCTGGCCGCGCTTATGATCGGGGAACTCCAATCCTTTGGAATCATGTTTATCCCTCAATTGGCATTGGTTTTCCAGTTTTTACTCATGGCTATTGTCCTGGTGTTGAGACCTCAAGGTTTGTTCGGGGAGGCGGCATGACCACAAATCGATTTCGGAATATTATCTTTGGCCTGATCATCCTGATACTGCTCATAATCCTTCCCTATATTCTATCGGAAGTGCAGTTGAACATGGCAATTGAAATTGCCTTCTTTGGCCTTTTTGCAGTTAGCTATAACCTGCTCCTGGGCTACGGGGGTCTCCTTTCCTTTGGGCATGCGGCCTACTTTGGCACAGGCGCATATTTCACGGTCTTTGCGTGTAAATTCGTTGCGGGGATGCCCCTCTTTTTAGCCATCCTGATCGGTGGGTTGGGAGGGGGCATCATGGCAGTAATGGTGGGCTTCTTTTGTGTTCGGCTGAGCGGGACCTATTTTGCACTGCTGACCCTGGCCTTTAATCAGTTGATATATTCAATCGCCCTCAAGTGGAGAATCTTGACCGGCGGGGATGATGGCATCGGGTTTGATAAACCGGACATACACCTGCCGCTCATCGGCAAGCTGGATATGTTTTCCACGCCCAACGTATATTATGTGACCCTTATCGTGGTCCTCATTTCTCTCGCCCTTTTGTGGTTTTTCTTGAGGACCCCCTATGGAAACACCATAAGTTGCGTCAAAGACAATGAGGAAAGGGCCGAATTTATCGGATATAATGTTTTCCGGTCCAAGCTCACCCTCTTTACAATGGCGGGTTTTTTCGCGGGAATCGCAGGAAGCCTCTTTGTCATCTTTGCGGAATTTGTCTCTTTAGATGCCATCGGTTTACCCATGTCCACAGAGATCCTTTTCATGACCTTCATCGGCGGGATAGGCTCATTTTTGGGTCCGGTCCTGGGGGCGGGCGTATTCATCTATTTCACGGAATGGGTAAGCGACATCACTGAGCATTGGGAGTTCTTTCTCGGCCTGCTTTTTGTGATACTGATCCTTTACGCTAACAAAGGACTGATAAGTCTTATCCCCACCAAACTCAAAGGATTTTGGGGCAAAAAAGCAACAGCTGGAGGACAGACATGACAGCGCTTTTGCAGATCAACAGTGTGGACAAGGATTTCAGCGGGCTTAAGGTCCTCCTGGGGATTAATCTAACTGTTGAGCATGGGGAACGCCATGCCATAATCGGGCCCAATGGGGCAGGCAAGAGCACTCTGTTCAATGTAATTACCGGAAAACACCGGGTTTCTGACGGCCAGATCCTCTTTAAAGGGCAGGACATCACGAACTGGCCACCCCACAAGGTGTGCCGGGTAGGCTTGGCCCGCTCATTCCAGGTAACCAACATCTTCCCTAACATGACGGTATATGAAAACATCCGCAACGTCATCGTTTCCAAGAAGAGAATGCGATTCAACATGTTTACCAGCTTGCGGAATATAGAAGACGTCAATGCAGAAACGCGCGGGGTATTGGAGACCATCGGCCTGGAAACTTCTTCTGACACGCCTGCTGGAGAACTCGCCTACGGCCACCAGCGCGCCCTGGAAATCGGCCTGGCGCTGGCCATGGAACCGGAGCTGATCCTCTTGGATGAACCCACCGCCGGTATGACGACGGAAGAGACACGGGAGGCTGTCAAACTGATCGAACGTATCACCGCGGGAAAGACTCTGGTCATCATCGAGCACGACATGGACGTGGTTTTTTCCATTTCCGACCGCGTATCGGTGCTCTACTACGGGGAAGTCTTAGCCACCGGCACCGCTGAGGAGATCAAGGAAAACCAGGAAGTCAAGAAAGCCTATTTGGGGAGCAAGAAATGATATTAGAGCTGAAAGGCATTAATAGCTTTTATGAAAAGAGCCACATCCTCCAGGACATCTCCCTGGGAGTGGATGAAGGAGAGGTGGTGGGGCTTTTGGGACGAAATGGTGTCGGAAAATCGACCACACTGAAGAGCATCAGCGGGGTGGTCATCCCGCGAGCGGGTTCCATCCTATTCAAGGGAAAAGAGTTGGTGGGCATGAAACCGCATCAAGTCACCCGGTTAGGCGTGGGCTATGTGCCGGAGGAGAGGCGGATATTCCCCAACTTGACCGTCTATCAGAACCTCCTGCTCGGCAAAAAACCGGGAAAATTGCAAAATCAGATCAAGGAAGGCTGGACCATAGAACGGGCCTACGCGCTTTTTCCGCAACTGAAAGCAAGGCAGGCCAGCAAAGGTGGCCACCTCTCCGGAGGCGAGCAGCAGATGCTGACCATTGTACGCACCCTCATGGGCAACCCGGAACTCTTGCTTCTTGATGAGCCGACCGAAGGGCTTGCGCCCATGTTAGTGGACACTGTGTCAGATGTTATCAGGGAAATCCATGAAGCCGGTATCTCCATCCTGCTGGTTGAGCAGGGCTTTGAGGTGATACTGGATTTGACGACAAGGGCCTATGTCATGAGCAAAGGTCAAATCGTGTTTGACGGGACATCCCAGGAGTTAGCGGATAATCGTGAGGTACGCGAAAAGTACCTGGAAGTCTGAATTTTGGGTCAAAGGGGGTGATAGATATAGGTTTAAATTGAAAGTCGAAGCGTCCTTCACATGGCAAACAATAATGTCAAGAAAACAAGGAGGTAAGGGTTATGAAAAGGAAATGTTTAGCACGGGTTTTTGCAATGGGTATCTTCGTATTTGTGGCAGTTGCTTTTCTGGTCCCCGCGGCAACGGCGGGTGACGAAATCGTTTTCGGAGTCTTAGAACCCCTCTCAGGGCCGTTTAAAGACGTAGGTGATCGTTACGTCAATGCGGTAAGGTTTGCAGTGGAGCAAATCAATAAAGAAGGAGGACTTTTGGGCAAGAAGGTCGTGGCTGCGGTGGAGGACGATGCCCTTAAACCTGCCATTGCCGCCAGGAAGGCCAAGAAATTGGTCCTTGAGGATGGTGCAAAGTTCATTATGACTGGAACGGGAAGCCACATCACCCTCGCCATGAACACCGTAGCCAGTAAATACAAGGTGATCAACCTGACCTATGGGACCGAGGCAGCGAGTATTACCGGTTCGGAATTTAACCGCTATACCTTCAGGTGCTGTATGAATACGGACCAGCATTCTGCGGCAGTTGTGGAATATATCGTGAAGAAATACCCGCAATACAAGAAATACTATATCATATGCCAGGACTATGCGTTCGGACGTGAGGCAGCCGAAGGCTTCAGAAAGAAATTCAACCAGATAAAGCCGGAAGGCGCAAGGATAGTGGGTGAAATCTTCCATCCCATCGCCACCAAAGACTTCGCTCCCTATATCAGCGCCATCATGGCATCCGGTGCTGAAGTGGT
>JACNIU010000329.1 GCA_014382905.1 Desulfobacterales bacterium | reverse complement strand
GTACACCCAGAGAATCCATCTGAGTAGTGCTTTGTGGTTTAACCGGATAAGCAGGAAAGATTTGCTATGTCCTTGAATATGCAATTTTTCCGCCCACAATGGTCATGTCTATTTCGATCTGACTTATCCCATCGGGATCTATCGACCATGGGTCTTCTGCCAGTATGACTATATCGGCCAATCGGCCTGGTATTAGTGAACCTTTGATACCCTCTTCAAAGGATGCATAGGCCGCATAGATGGCGTACATCTTGAAGGCCTCTTCCAGGGAAATTCTTTGATTCCTCCCAATGACCTCCCCGGAAGATGTTTTTCGCGTTACCATGCATTGCACGCCAAGCAAGGGCGGATGAAGGCCTGCAGGATGGTCCGAAGAACCTGCAACCCGGACCCCGGCGTCTAAAAAGCTTTTGTGGGCAAACATGGTCTGGGCTCTTTCTTCACCGTAATATCGAACCAGTTTTTCACCGTGTTGCCACACATAGGAACCAAAAGGGAGGGCAATCACGCCCAGGGCCCGCATTCGCGATAAAGTTGTATCATCGATCATTGTGCAGTGTTCTAACCTGTGCCTTGGGTCGTGTCGTGGATTGCCAGCCTGGGCCGACTCGATAGCGTTCAAAGCCATTTCGATGGCCAGATCTCCGTTGGCATGGATACAGGCCTGGTAACCCATATTGTGGATTCTCTTTACCAGTTCGTTCAATTCGGATTGATCTTCGATCAGCAAGACACCATGATCATCAGGATCATGTGCATATCCCCCCCTGAGGGCGGCCGTCCGTCCGGCTATAGCCCCGTCGAGAATGATCTTTATCCCGGTACAACGCACCCATTCATTCCCCCACTTTCCAGGCAACCCCAGTTTCTCGATTTGGGGTAAGAATATATAGGGAATCAACATGTTTACGCGGGTCAACAGCGAGGAATCGGCAGCCAGGTCGTGATAAGATATCACATAGCCGGGTGAGACCAAAGCGTCTCCTACACCGGTGACTCCCGCCGCGTTGAGCACCTCTACGGCCTTCAGCAGCGCTTTCTTGCGGACATCGCGAGGATAGGGCGGTACGACTGTTCCAGTCTCGCTCAATGACGGGAAGGCGAAATTGAACATGGCATTTTCGATCAATTGGCCCGTAAGCCTTCCTGTATCGGAATCCCGGCCCAAAACGCCGCCTTTGGGATCGAGGCTGTTCTCATTCAGCCCCCCCATTTGTAATGCCTGAGAGTTAACGATGCTCCAATGGGCACTGACATGGAGAACAAATACCGGGTTGTTCGGGGCTGCTTTGTCCAGGTCGTATCGATTAAGTATCCTCTTTTCTGCCATTTTTGTGTCATCGTAAAGCATGCCTCGAATCCACTCGCCCGGCTTCAAACCCTTGGCTGCTTCACTGATCTTGGCAAGCAGTTCAGAAAGGCTGCTCACTTGTCCCGTTGACAAGTCAAGCTGGAGAGGAATTTCAGCGAAGAGCGATAGATGCTCGTGAGCGTCGATAAAACCCGGCAAGGCAGTCTTTCCTCCAAGGTCAATAGACTCGGTCTCTTGCCCAATCAGGTGGCGCAGATCCTGGTTCGATCCTATGCCAATAATCCAGCCATTCAAGACAGCTACCGATTGGGCGATTGTTCCTGTTGGGTCCAAAGTCCTGATTCTGCCATTCTGGATGATCAAGTCTGCGTGCATGTTACACCTCCAAATCCATCAAAAATTTGTCCATCTTTATGCGAGGGACACATCCTGGTAGGCATTTCGGCAGGGCTGTCCATAGGTGGCATGTATCCTTTTGTTGAAAAGGTCAAATACAAAGGAGCCCACTGTTTCTGTCTGCAGATGCATTGGGACGCTGGTATCTACGTGACGGCAGATGGACGTTGGGCCGCTTTCATGATCCATAAATACATCCCGAAGTTCGTGAGTCGTCCACTTTTCCTTTTGGTCAATGAGCTTTTGTGCCCGATCGAACCGTTTTACCGTATCCGGAAGTATAGAGAGCGTGAGATCGGTCTCTATGAACGAAGGATCACAAAAATGATTGGTATGTACGATGACGTCTTTACTCGGAAAAATCTCAGAGCACGTATTTGGGGTGAACTCCAGGCCGATAATATTTCCTTCCACGTCCCCCAGCAAGAAATGGCTGGCTGAGGCCCTGACTGCGTTTCTGACACGTGCGACAGCCCCGTTCGCATCAACCTCATTAAGGATCATCCGCAACAGGACATGAACCGGAAGGCCGGTCTGCAAATCCCCAGTGACAAGGATATTGAGCAAGACGCCCAGACCGGCCTCATTCAGTCCAATTTTACCCACTTGGCCGGCTTCTCCGAATATCAAGGCCCTGGGGCCTTTAATAGGTTCCATGATAAAAAAAGCGGCCCCGATTTTGGACCGAGGTGTCCAATCCCAGTTCTGGGCCAACAACGGACGTCCATCTGCGGTTCTTTGGCCGGCAAGTCCGATGGCCGTACATTCTCCGGTGAGCCACTTGCCGGACATAAGCTCAGTCCGAGCGTTCAACACAAGGATGGATTCTATCGGTACCCGGGCCCCACGGGCAATACCTTCCATTTCTTCAACTAACAACGGCGCGGTTTCCTGCAAAACAGGGAGAAACTCCAGGGCCTGTTCCAGTATCTTTTTTTCCTTTGTTCCTGTATTGCCACGTATCATTTCCATATATAAAGAGAGGTTGGCGGTAATCTGTTGATTCAAAACACGACCATGTTCGAAACCCATGTCAAAGTGATTGCCTTTTAATGATATGATTGGGAAGAATTCCATAGGTCATTTTTTCTTGTCAAAGAAAATTCGGAAGGGAAAAAAAGCAAAAGGAACAACTGCGTCGGCGTCTTTGCTGTTTTCTAAACCCAAATCATAAGATATCTGATTGTAAATCTTGTGAAAAAGCTAATTCGTATTGCAAAGGCACCCTTGAAGTTGCTTGTAATTCTCGTTCTTTTTTAAGGGAATTCAATTTACATGTCAAGAAAAATATTGATTTTTGTCACGATAAATATTATTTATGTAGCTAATATATGCGATTATCAATCACATTTCCGGATAATCTATCGTTTTTCGTTTTTTCAATCTATTGCCTTGATCCACTTTCAACGGCCTCCTGAGGGAGGAAAGTCAGACTTTGAATAGTAGCTCAAATGCCATAATAGATGTATTGTAGATGAAGGGGGAATTTTTTGAAAAAAAGGGACCTCAATAGAAAGACAGAAAACATCGATAAAATTGATTGCAAGATAATTAGTCTGCTGCAGAAAGACGGAAGGGTTCCAAATACCACGATTGCCAAAAAGCTGGGGATCTCGGAATCTACAGTTCGGACGCGTTTGGATAGACTGATCAAAGAGGAATTCATTCAAATTGTTGCGGTGAGTAACCCCATAAAATTGGGTTTCCAGGTAGTGGGAAACATTCGGATGCACGTCGATATCAAAAAGACTGAAAATGTCATTAGAGAGCTGAGCAAACTTGACCCGATATGGTTTATTGTTCAAACTACTGGCGGCACAGATATATATGCTGAATTTATTGTCAAGTCTTTAGGTGAACTCAATATTCTGGCCTTTGATAAGATAAACAAAATAGACGGGATCACTCGAACAGACACCTCACTAATTATGAAATTCATAAAAAGGAAATATGATTGGGGAACCGCATTTGATTAACGCCAAGGAATCGAAAAGATGCACTCTTGAAAGTAAGTGTTGTCTCCATTTTTGGCTGACAGACCACAAAATGGAAGTCCGGGCTTTGTTTTAAGGGCGGAAAGGGATATGGCCGCGGAGACCGTGACTGAGCACCGGATACTGGGCCCACATCTATCATTGAATGAATGATGTCCGGGGGACTTTCAAGAAATTTTCCATATATCCTGCGCCACTTTTTTGTGACGGGGGTGTTTCACCATGAGGAAGAAAAAGATGAGAAGAAAGGAAAAGGAGATCTTGGACAGAGAAGAGATAGAATCGATCATCAAAAAGGCAGATGTCTGCAGGCTCGCCTTTTCGGTCGACAATAGACCCTATATCGTACCCCTTAATTTCGGGTACAAAGAGAAGTGCCTCTATTTTCATACTGCCAGCGTCGGCAAAAAAATAGACATGCTGACAACCAACAACAATGTTTGTTTCGAGCTGGATGTTGACTGTGCGCTGGTCAAATCGGAAAACCCCTGCGACTGGACCATGAAATACCGAAGTGTTATCGGCCATGGAAAGGCATTCGTATTGACGGACGCGGAGGAAAAGAGGCGGGCATTAGATATTATTGTGGAACATTATTCAGGCATAGCCAATGAATACGATGAAAAGCGGGTGAATCGCCTGGCTATCATCAAAGTAGAGATACAGAGCATGACCGGGAAAAAGTCAGGATATTGAGGGGCCGGCTCATGGAATAGTCCTTAGATATTCAGCGGAAATTCCCTTTAAATACGAAGATGCGACCCTTTTCCTATTTTATCCAAAAAACCATCCATAATTATCCATAAAAACCCTTGACATGTCCATTATTTGGGTATATATGGATATAATTATGGATACGCCCAAAGTACAAATCATACCGGAACATCTCAATCTGATCTCAAGAATCGACGAGTTCAAAGGAAAATGGCAGGCGCTCAGTAACCTGGCACCTGACCGATTGGCGCTCCTTAAACGGGTAGCGACTATCGAATCAGTCGGTTCCTCCACAAGGATCGAAGGGGCCAGATTAACAGACCGTGAAGTGGAAAAACTGTTGTCGGGATTGAGCTCCGCCTCATTTCAGTCCAGGGACGAAGAGGAAGTAGCCGGTTATGCTGAGGCGATGGAGTTGATATTTGATTCCTATGATGAAATCCAAACAAGCGAAAACCAAATCAAACAAATACACCAGATCCTCTTAAAATATTCAACAAAGGACGCTCGCCATAGAGGCGAATACAAAAAGTTCCCCAATCATGTGGAAGCGTTTTCCGATGACGGCAGGAGCCTCGGTATCATTTTTGCAACTGCTACGCCTTTTGAAACGCCGTTCAAAATGGCTGAGTTGGTAGAATGGTTCAATATGGAATGG
>JACNIU010000413.1 GCA_014382905.1 Desulfobacterales bacterium | reverse complement strand
GCCCACACTCTTAGGTGTGAGGATCAAGCATCGCTTGACTTTTCTTGCAAGGATAAGCTGTCGCAGGGTTATCCCGGCCTCAATGGTCTTTCCAAGCCCCACCTCAGAACAAAGGAGATAGCGTGCTGGAAATCTTGAGACGATATCATCCACGGTAGCCTGCTGGTGAGGCCAGAGCCGGACAGTAGCTGTCTCTTTGGCAAGGAATTTGCCGTTGGGCAGATAGGGCGCATCTCGAAGGAACTGAAAGAGAAGCCGTTCCCTGGTATCAGCGGCATCAATTGGTCCAACAGATGGAACCTCTTCCAATGGATCTTTGGTGGGCGCCATTTTCGGCCTGAACTTAATGAGCCGCTCTTTTACGGCCTCGGGAATAGGAAAGGCGATCCAGTCAGGCTCTTTTCCTTCCCATAGTCGATCGAAACGATATGCAACCTGTTTTAGATAAGGGGCGCTACCATCCCATGATCTATAAACCATAAACTGTTCGTAGTTCTTCTCCCAGGATTGCGCGGACTCATTTACGCTCCCTGAAAAGGCAATCTGGTTTCCCTTTCCGTCAACAAAAAGGCCTTCTTTGGGATGATAGTAGTCCAGTGATTCCGGGGCCGGAATAGGCCTGCCGTCTCTTTGAGGAAGGACAACTTTTATCTTCAGGGTGCCTTTGGCCACCATCCAGGCTAAAACTTCAAGACGTTTTTTGGCCAATTCTTCGGGATCATCAAGGCAGGAAAGGAATTTTTCTTTCAAGACCTCAGCCAGGTCGTGCCCCTTTTGAATAGCGGCCACGTCCTGTTCATTGAGATCGGCCCCCACAAGAAGCCGCATGGTGCCATTATTCTTTATAAGATGTGCCACTCCGGCCGCGGCAACAGCCAGGGCAGAGGAAGAGAAAAAACCTGCGCTACGATCATAGCTAAGGCACCGGGTGAGGGCTGGAATGTAGAAGGTATGCAGCCGGTCATCGGATGCACCGTATGAAATCTTAAAATCATACTCTCTCAGGGAAGGGCTTAACACAGGGCGTTCCTCTTCCGGGACTTTGGTCGGTTTTGCCCTAAAGATCCTCTAAATCATGAAATTATTGCTCGCCTTTCAATTGCAGCACCAATTGCTCTGGGAGTTGCACTGGCTCCTCTTCAACGGGCAATGAAATATCATCGAAAAATGCCAGGCATAGCGCCTCAAGTGTGGCTGCCTCAGGGCGCTTGAATTTATCTTTTTCTCTGGTTCTCGGGACTGCATTTACCATGGCCTGAAGCCCGGCCTTGAACTGGGCGTCGTTTAGCAGACCCGCTCGCTTTAAAAAGACCTCACATGCCTTTGCCCCATCCTCTTCATAAACAAGCATGGCCGTATGGATGGCATCAATAAGGGAAGAAAATCCTGTGGCATCCGGATCTACCATGCCTTTTCGGCGCCTGTTCTTTGGGAGTTGAAGAGCCACAAAATTCTGCCTCTTGGTGATGACCCTCTTTTGGCGAACGAGATCTTCCTCAACATCCAAACCTAAAGCCATGGCCAGCTTGCGCGCTTCGTCCGCCGGGAACTGTTCGGCCTGAAAGGCATCCCAGGCCATGAGGACCCAATCGGTTATGGGATCAAACTGAACCGAACGGCCCAAAAGCAGCCCCTGTTTTCGCAAGGAAATGACCTCTTCCCTGGCAATGGAAAGTGCCGTTTCAGGCCTGAGCGGCTTGGGCTCACCTGTCTTTTCATCCGTCTCGCTTGTCAAAACAGGCCAGCTCTCTGAAATGACAGACAGGACCGGCCCGAATGTGGAAAGATACAAATCCACGCCGCTGATCCCTGCCTGGTGGAACTGCGCGGCCTTCTCGCGGGCAACCTCTCGAACCCTTCCCTTGATGTCGTCCCACCAGACCTGTTCGGCAGTACCCCTTCGTTTCCTGCATACCAGGAGGATAGTGGAAGCGGCGGCATTTTGCTTGGCCTGATGGAGGCTATGGTCGAATTCTGTGTGGACAGGCCAGGATGCCTCAATGGCAAATCCCGCTCCGATAAGCGCGAGTGCCAATGTATCCCACGCCTCGACCTTCTTATGCGTGAACATGACCGTCAGGACCCCATCAGGGTGGAGGACCCGGTTCATCTCCCGGAAACAGGCCGCCATCTTCCGCTCATAATCCTTTTCCGCTAATTCCCGCTTGCTTCCCCGGCCCACCCCCTCAAACCGGGCTGCGTTGGCCACGGCCTCATTGTCCTTGTCTGTCAACTCGTCAATAAAGAATTGCGGATAGACGCTTCCCAGGGTCCGTTTCATCCACACATAGAAAAAATCACTGCACTCTGAATACATGACATTATCGTAATAGGGGGGATCTACACAGATGAGGTGGATGTTGCCAGATTTGAGATCAGATAGATCTTGGGCATTCCCTTGAGTAATGGAAAGCTTCTCCAATGGATTACCGTTGGATCTCTTGAAAAGGTCCAGTTGGGCAGTTCGGACCAATTCTGATATGCCTTTATATGCGTCCTCTATCTGATTAAGGGTCCAATCAAATAGATTATGGGCTGCATCGAATTCGGCATAACTCCATTTGAAACTGAAATCATGGCGGTCAAAGGTATTTGCAATTATTTGACGCTGAGTAATCCATCGAGCCATGTACGAATTTCTATCGCAACCTTTGTCTATCGCAAAAGCCAAATAACTCTGTATCGCGTCGGCCTCTTCTTTAGAAAGCTCTGCTCGGGCTTCCTGCATGACCTGATGGAACACCTCAAGATAGGTGCCCAAGGAGAGGAGCTGGCGGGGGGAGAACGCATTGTCCCAGCTATAGATTCCATATCTTCTTGGTTCTGAGGTCTTGTTCCCAGCCGGAATTTCTTCCGTTGGAATCAACCCTCTGGTCTCCCACATGGGGAGTTTCGTCTTTAGTTCCTTTTCCGCCAACTCTATAGCGTTTAAATCTCGTTCAGATGGCGTTCTAAAAGACTTACCTTCGTAGTCTTTTACCCCTAAGGCATAAAGTTGTTGTCCCATCCTGCCTGCCTGGGCCTCAGCCTTGATATAATCTCCGTCTATTGTGTCCCCGCTCCAGGGTGAGATGGCCGTCCCTCTGCTGATGGTGCCATTATCAGGGTTGGATTTGACTGCCTCTTCGCCTTGTATGATTTCGAATCTACACATGCTCCATTTGGGATCGGCCAATAACTTGACAGCCACGGCTTTACTTCCCTTTTGAAGCCACCAGTTGGGGGAAAGCGGGACGGGTTTTCCTGTCGCCGGGCAAGCCACTGTCCTCGCCCATATGTAGGCAAAAATGCTCTCTCCTTTCTGGCGGGGGAAATAAGGAGCAAGCTCTCCCTCAATAATTTCTGACATCCTTTTGCCATACTTCCCTATCTCCTCGAGCAGTTTTTTCCCGAATCGCGCGGGGTAATCAAGCGTCGCCTTTAGAATTACTGAAGCAACCGGATTCAATTCATTGGCATAGGTGGTAAATCCATAGCGTAGTGCCTCAAAGGGTATGGAACCCCCTCCGGCCATGGGATCGAGCACAGAAATGCTCCCATCACCCCATGTATTTTCGAGAAGACGTTGCATCAGCTTGAATTCGCTATCCTCGGGAAGGTTAGTAAAGGCCCGTGGATACCCATACGGGTTGTCGGTAAGCTTGATATCTTTCTCTTTGGCATATTGGATCAGCTTCCTACCTGCAACCGGATCGCCAAGGATGCCGATAAAGCGAAGGAACCAGTTGTGATAATCCTTTTCGGTGGGGAATTTAGACTTCAGGTCTTGTGGCCATTCATCGGAGTAAGCAGGGAGTACGCTGGCCAAAATGGCAGCCCGGCTGGCGGTGAGAGGGCGTCTGGCCCACCAGACGTGGAGGAAATAAAGAGGTGGCAAGGCGCTGCTTGCGCCTCGCTCTCTCTGGCTCTCAGCGCCAATAGCCGCAACCGGCAGCCAATCTTCAATCAGGACCCTTGGTCTTTCTTTGCTCATTCATTCTCCTGTACTGTTCGCACAATAATTTGGGCTTTTTTGTAGAGAAAAACCTTGACTTTCCAAAAAAAAGTGCCGAAAATAGACTTAAATGACTAAAGCCTCTGCCCCATGCGGAGGCGAATAGGCCCTGCAATAGCAGGGCTTTCCATTTTTTAGCGGGATATTTCCGCCTCTAAGTCCTCCAGATAGATAACCTGATTGGCAGCCTTGCCGTCACCAGCTATGAGCTGTACCCTGAATGCTTGTGCTATTCTCCTGAAAGTAGAATCCTTAAGGCTCTTCTTGATTTCAGGGCATTCCTTCCATTAGTGCATTTGGCGTACCAGTAATAAACTTCTTCATCACTCATCCTGTCGATACCTGAAACGATTTCCTCCATGCGGCCAACGTTACGGAGAGGTTTCAATGAAAAGAAAAAAAGACCCAGCCTAACCCCGGAGATTTCATCCAAAATAAATGGGGCTTCTCTTTGTGCGGACAAAGCAGTGGGGCGATAACCTTGCCTTTTAAGGGTTTTCAGGATGGTCTCGGTCATTACCTTAAATGGAAGACCCCAGACTTTGATCTCTCTTGGTTTGGTTATCTTTATGTTTTTGTCGCTTTTGGAAGGCTGTTCTGAAAAAGCCAGGCCTATTTCATCTCCTTTTCTTCTGAACACCTGCAACTCGAATTGCCGGTTTATCATGGCTGTTCTCCCTCTTTCTCAGGCTCAGCGATCACTTGTATCTTTCCTATTTCAAGGGTAGTCAGAATCTCTTTCATCATGGAGAACGTGTCATCCTGAGGATCCAGACCTTCTTGGAAATCAAGTGACAGGTGCATTCGTGCGCTGGCCTTGGAGGCCTCTCTGGCAAAGGCATCGGTAATGCTTTTGAGCCGCTTATAGCGATCCCAAGGACCGTTGAAAGTGGCCGTAACGCTCTGCCCTCCTGCAAATTCTGTATTCAGATGATAGTTAAGCGAACAATCGGCTTTACCCATCTGTGGCACAGCAAGACCCAGGGCAACCACGTCATTTACAATCTCTGATCCCATTCCTTCAATCTGAATTTGCAGCCTCGCAAAAGTGTTGATCCCCTTATCTTGGGCCTGGTCATAGAGTGACTGAAATGCCTGGGCAGGT
>JACNIU010000412.1 GCA_014382905.1 Desulfobacterales bacterium | reverse complement strand
CGCATGCCAAATTTCAGCTCAGCACCCTCAAAGGCAGGCCCGGTGGCGCACGATGCCGATATAAGCCGTTCCCGATTACCAAAGATTAACTCGCCATTGGTGCCGATGTCTATGATGAGTTCTATGCTGTCCTGGTTATAAGGGGCTTCGGCAATGAGCACCCCCACATTATCGGCACCCACAAAACCGGCCTCAATCGGAAGAACATGGACATATGCCCCCGGTGATATCTTGATTCCGATCCCGCGGACCTCACCGCTCTCTCCCACCTCTTTTTGTGCATAGATCCCACAGTTCAGGCAGCGCTTACTCTCTTTCGTCGCCATTTCCTTGTCAAACCCAAGCTCAACCTCGACAAAATCTTGCCGTTTCTCCGGTTCCAGCACCGGCATGGTCTGTCTTCCCTCCTGTTTTAGGCCCTCCTTCGGCACCTCTTCTATCGCCTTGAGTGGAAGGGGTCTGGATTCTTTTACATCCATACCTGCAAAATAGAGTTCAATGGATATGGCTCCCTGCTTGCCCGCCGCAACAGCGGCTATGACATCAGCCGGACCGGAAACAGCATCACCACCAGCAAAAACACCTTCCAGGTTCGTCTCTAATGTGGTCTTGTCTACCTTGATGATCCCGGACGGACCTCTATCCACTTCGGCAAACCCCTTCTCGTCCGGTCTCTGGCCTATGGCAACGATTACTGTATCGGCCTCTATATGAGGACCAGCACCCCCTGAAAACTCAGGGGCAAATTTACCCTCCGAATCGAGGACAGAGGTGCAAACAAGGGTCTCTATGCCAGCCACTTTGTCTCCTTCGGTCACGATCTTGCCAGGACCTAAAGAGGGGTGGATGATTGTCCCCTCTTCCTCGGCCTGTTCAATCTCCAAATCCTGGGCAGGCATCCTGTCTCTTGAGGTTAGATCTCTGGTTTCCAGACATATGAGGTGAACCTCTTTGGCCCCAAGCCGAAGGGATACCCTGGCAGCATCAACAGCCACACTGCCACCGCCAATAACCAGTACCCTGTTTCCCATCTCAACCTCTGCCCCTGAATTGATCTTATTCAGGAAATCAAGGGCATAGATTACACCTTGGGCGTCTTCGCCGGGAATATCCATCTTCTGGCTCTTCCATGCCCCTGTACCTAAGAAGATTGCCTTATATCCCTGATCAAATATTTCCCCCAAGCTTTTCACCGGGGAATTGGTTTTTATCTCTACCCCCAACTTCTCAATATAGCAGATTTCGTTGTCAAGCACCTCCCTGTTCAGCCTATATTCGGGTATGCCATACCGGAGCATGCCGCCACTCCTTGGCGCGGCCTCGAACACGGTAACCGGATACCCGTTCCTTACCAGGTCGTAGGCGCAGGCTAATCCTGATGGACCGGAACCGACGATAGCGACCTTTTCCTCTTTCTTTTTTTCAATAGGGGTTGCTTCCTTTCTTCCTCCCTTGAACTCATGGTCTGATATGAAACGGTGTAGGGAGCGGATGGAGAGGGGTTCTTCAACATTTCCCCTTTCACACTTTGTCTCACAGGGGTGGGTGCAGACACGCCCGAGGACCCCTGAAAAAGGAATGGCCAGTCTGACTAATTCAAGGGCATCCCTGTATTTGCCCTGTGCGGTAAGGTATAAGAAGTCCTGACCGTTGACCCCGGCAGGGCAGGCAACCTGGCAGGGTGGGTAACCGCCTAAGTCAACCCTTTCAGCTTCCGGCTCTATCCTGAGCCCCCAGTCACGGGCCTTGACATCAAGGGAGTGGTGCTGGGCCGGGGGAAAGGGAGACCTGCCGATATATTTTGGGTCAATATTAAGAAAGATATGGTGCATGCAGGTGTTCCCCACAATGGACATGTCAACGATATCCTGGCGTTTAATGTTGGCAGTAGCAGCTACCTCTTCCACGATTCCGTTGAGACCATCAAGGATGGCCTTGTTCAAAACCTCAAGACCGTTTGCATTGGTCATGGTGTAGCTGATCCGGGACATTACGTCTTCACCATAAACCACCTGCGGATTCATCATGGAGGCGGTCACTACGACCGAGCCATCGGTCATATCGCAGAGATAACCGGCAACCGTGGAGGTGCCCACATCCACGGCTAAGCCGTAGGCGGTTTCCACACGCCCCGGCTCTACCTTGATCACCTCTTTGTCATGCCACACTGATGCGGTTACCTTCCAGTCACCCAGACGCACACTGTTTTGCAACTCCAAGAGCACTTGATAGTCAATCGTCAGATTGTTCAGCTTGTATTGCTTCCTGAGTTCGTTATTAAGGCGCTCCCAGTCACCTAAGGTATCCTTCAAAGTCGCCTTTGACATCTCAACGTAGTACTTCTTAACCGCCGGGTTCACTCTCATCGGCCTGTCAGTGGCCGCTTTGCGAACAACCTGCTTCCCCATCCGGCTTTCTTCGGGAACGAAGATCACAACGTCACCTGAAATACGGGTTTGACAGGCCAACCGGTAGCCTCCCTCTTCCTGGCGTATATTGAAGAATTTCCTCTCGGTCGGCCCCATAGGGGAAAGATGATCTCTGGTTGATTTTATGCCGTATTTCTCGAAATCACCCTCTTCAATCCTGACCTTACAGGTACCGCAGATGGCCTGTTCCCCGCACACACCCTCTATGTCCACTCCTAACAATATGGAGGCCTCCTTGAGGCTCTTGCCTTTGTCAACAAATCCTCTGCACCCTGACGGTTGAAAGATGACCATGTATTTTTCGTTTTCTTCACTCGGCATAAGTTTTTCCTCTCTATTCAGACCTCGTTATTTGATCTAAAAAACATCTCCGTTTTTTGGACACTATCTCATTATATTAGATGTATGGAACCAAATTGAGGAATTGCGAATTTCAATTCCTGAATTCCTGAATTCTACGAGTGTCCAATTTTTAGGTAAACAACACATAAACAAGCAATCACAATCACTTAACAACTCAACTACTCAACCACTTAACGAGGCCTGATATAGGTTACTTCTCTCCCATCTCTTCTTCTCTTAACATCTTGATCAGTTTAATCGCTTCATCAACCGCGGTCCCGGCACTCTCCGCAAATCCGTCAGCACCGTATTTCTCTACAATCTCCTGGGTGATCGGAGCACCGCCTAACATGATGCGGACCTTCGGGTTTTTCTCTTTTAATTTCTTTACAATTTCCGGCATGGATATCATGCTGGTGGTCATCAGGGCTGAAAGGCCCACAACATCAGAATCGGTCCTTACCTGCTCTTCAACAAACTTATCAAGCGGTACATCCTTTCCAAGGTCATAAACCTTCCAGCCAGCCACGTCAAACATCATCTTGATCAGGTTCTTACCAATGTCGTGGACATCGCCCTCGACTACTCCGAGAACTATCGAGCCCTTTGCCTCAGGCACCCTTCCAGAGGCCACAATGGCCGGCCGCAGGACGTCCAGACCGGCATATAGTGCATCGGCACACATCAGGAGTTCCGGAACAAAATACTCCTTCTTGTTGTATAGATCGCCCACTTCTATCATTCCGTCAGCTAAACCCTCCATGGTCGCCACAAAGGGGTCTACCCCTTCCTCCAAAGCGATCTTTGATAATTCCACAACCTTGTCCTCATCAAATTCCACCAGGGCCTCACGGAGCTGTTTCAGTATCTCTTCACTTCTCTCTTTCGAAGCCATCACAAACCTCCTTTGTCTTTTTATCGAGGTTGCCAACTGTTTCCGTTACAATTACCTGACAACCTCTCCGAGTTATCGTTGCCTGACTGCTTATATATTGATCCTGCAAATTGCATCTGCTAACACAATGACCAGATCTCACGCATCTTGTCCTCAAGCGCTTTCTTCCTCTGTCACCCCCTTTTCTCCATCGTTTATCTACATCCCTTTAAGCTGCCCTACAAAATCGGGGAAAAGCTTGTTTAAGGGATGGGTCTCTATTTCCGGAAGCCTCTTGGTCTCTGCAAAAACCGCAGTAGATGTAAAGGCGTCGGCCATGGCTACAGCTGGAAAAATTCTGACAGCGCCCGCCATGGGTCCGGAGAAAATCATATCATGATACATGAAAGCAGCCAGGGATTCAAGTCCAGCATCGGCCGCAGACCATCCCTTAAACCCCCACATCTCCTTTGCCTGTTTCCACATGTAGGAACCATTGGACGGCGCGCTGGCCGTAGGAAACCCCCATTTCTCTTTGATCATCCGGTTGGCAATGCCGCAAAAAGCGGTGGCTGGCCCGTTCATGACCGAGGTGTCCACAAAGATGCTGTCAAATTGGGCACCTACCTTTTCGATAGCATCTAAGAGCTTCTGGGTCCCGGTGATCCTGCCGGAAGGCATCTGATCAGCCATGTCATAGGATACAAGAAGGACGTGCTTGACACCGATCTCGGAAATCTCGCGGATCTCCGTCTCTAAGTCCTCTTCCCATACCGTAAGGCTGTTATAGAACATGCGATCTAACAGACCTTTCTCCGCGCAATAGGCTGCGCCGGCAATTTTTGGTTTCATCTGCCAGGCATCCACACAAAAGGGCATATCACTTACTGACGTAATAAAATCAATATACAACTCAAACTCTTTCCCGGTATTGGCCACAATATCGGCCATCCCCGGAACACCCGTCTCCGCCCATAATCTGTCCTGCGTTTTCAGCAGTTCCTCGGCCCGCTTTTCGTCAAACCCTTCCTTACGCTTTCCTTCAAAAACCCTGTCCCCTTTCTGGAAAATAGATGAGCAGACAACGGTCGGATATTGACCCGGCTGCCCCCCGAACCTGACACCGCCGACATTGCAGACTTTCTGGTCAGTTTTAAACTCTTTTATCATAACTCACTCCTTATACAGCATCAGGAAAGAGGGCTTTTCCGTAAAGTCTTGTCTGAACGGGCATATCGTTCAGACGGTGATTGCGTATCCATCAGGTTTAATTCAGACTACTGGTTGTCATCAGACGAAGGCATGGACGAAATCGTTCCATCCCATGTATCTACCTTTCCAGTATCTTCCATATCTTCTGGAAACCAGGTGGCCGTAACGTTTTTTTGTTCCGTATAGAATCGAACACCGTCCATACCCATTACATGCAGATCGCCGAAAAATGAATTTTTATGCCCGGTA
>JACNIU010000113.1 GCA_014382905.1 Desulfobacterales bacterium | reverse complement strand
GGTTAAAATATTCGCCTTTCTTGAACTCGAACAAAATTGAGCATTTTTCAAAGGTCTCAAATTATTTCAGCCAAAGACAGAAGAATGAAAGCGAGTATCACTTTTATTGCCCTTGCAGGCACATATTTCTGGACCCTTGCGCCCAACTACATCCCCAAGAAACCGCGGATCATTATATCATTTAAATCGGTTGACGGCAACTGTCAACAACGATAAGCTATCTGAAATGGTGTTTCGAAGACTTGGCCTGAATTTTTAACTACTTGTTATATGGAGGCGAAAATGGAGATCAAGACCGGTGATCTGCCGGGAATCGGAAAACGTTATTCCTTTGAAACGGCGGAAGGGGACAATTTGGTGGTCATCCTTCATCAAAGCGGACACCGGGAAATATACCATTTTGCCGGATCTGATGAGGATGAACCCGATTTCGTCTTAAAATTGAACGATGAAGAAGCGCGCCAACTGGTATCACAACAAGTGGTTTCAGCGTCCCGGTCCTGGTGACGGGAAACGGAAGCGCCGGCTTGGGGTATAGGTGCATGTCATATGGGATCTCGGGCAAGCCCTTCGGGAAAAGGAGCTTATGGAAAACCAATTCTTGACAAGTGTAATGAGATTTGAGACACTGCCTTCAGTAAGAATATCTCCCCCTCAGCACCATCTGTGGCGGGAACATCTTCTTTTGTTGACTTAAAACGCTTTTTGCAATTTCATCAGTTGTCGTTGTTCCGAGAATTCCTCTAACCTCTATTCAGGAAGTTCTCCATGGAAAGCCGCTTGTGTTACTTGTGTTAAAAAAGATGGCGGCGCAGCCGAAAATATAAACAGGTAGATGGCGTTTGATGCCGCACTGAAAGGAGGTGCACCATGCCCACATATGAATTCAAGTGCCTGAAATGTGAAAAACCTTTTACCATGATCCTGTCCATTTCCGAATACGAAAAGAAGAAGTTCCGGTGTCCGAAATGTAAGAGCAGTAAGGTCAAGCAGCAAATTACACCGTTTCAGACCAAGACCTCCAGGAAGAGTTAGAGAAGAAGAACAGGATGAAAAAATATCAAGGGATATGGTATGCGGTTGCGCATCATCTCAAACAAAAACACCCGCAATATACCTCAAGGCCAAAGACAGAAGAATGACAGAGAGTATCAGTTTTATTGCCCTTGCAGGTACATATTTCTGGACCCTTGCGCCCAGGTACATCCCTAAAAAACCGCCGACCCCAAACAGCGCCCCCAATATCCAGTCAGGGGCGATTGCCAGGCCGGTATCGGCGTATATGGGGGCAATGACCGTGTAGAATATAACCCCGGCAATTGACGTGATGAACGTGCCTAAGAGTGCGGCCCCTGCTATTGTGTAGACAGGAAGCCCGAAGACGGCGATCAAAAACGGGGCGATGATCGCTCCCCCGCCGATGCCGTAAGTTCCTCCCACTATACCCACTGCAAAGGTAAGTGTGAAGAGGCCTATCGTGTTAAAAGAAAACGTCTCACCATAGAACTCATAGGTATACCGGACAACGGAAAAACTGACGGTCCTGATAACGGCAGTCCCCTCTGCGCCCGAGGTGATCCCCTTTCTCATCAGGCTGGATCGCTCCTTGAACCTGTCCTCGAGGGCGTTTGTCTTCGCCTTTTTCCGGGCCGCCTTTTTTGTGAGATCAAGCAGTAATCTGATCCCGATATACAGGAGAACACATCCCACAAAAACCTTGAAATGTTTGGGATCCGGGAGATACTTGATCCTCAACACCGCACCGATAAACACTCCCGGTAGGGTGCCCACAATGATGACCCAGGCAAGGGGCCACGCCATTCTTCCCTCTTTGATGTACCTGTAGACACCGCTCGGGATAGCCACAATATTGTACACAAGATTGGTCGGGCTCACCGACGGGCTTACAAATCCAAGCACACTCATCTGAAAAGGGAGCAGCAGAAAGGCCCCTGAAACACCTCCCATGGAAGTAAAAAAAGAAACCACAAAGGCAACAATGACCGGGATCAATGGAAAAACATCCACACCGGAAACCGCAAAATGCATGATGCTCCTCACTCCTTTATCATTTTATTCCACCGTCCCGTTTGGAGAAAACCAGTGGGTGGTCTTCAGGCAAATCTTAACCAGCATAAGCATTACCGGGACTTCAATGAGCACTCCTACCACCGTAGCCAGGGCTGCGCCGGACGACAGCCCAAAGAGCATAACGGATGTTGCAATGGCCACCTCAAAATGATTGGAGGCCCCGATCATGGCTGCCGGGGCAGCATCCCGATATTCCAGCTTGAGCAGCTTTGCCAGTCCATAGCCAATCCAAAAAATCAGATTGGTCTGGATGAAGAGGGGAATGGCGATCCATAGGATGGTCAGGGGATTGGAGATAATTACTTCACCCTTAAAAGAAAAAAGCAGGATCAGCGTGACGAGCAGGGCGATGATCGTGACCGGGGTCAACACGTACAGGAACTTTTCCTTGAACCATTCCTCTCCCTTAGAGATGATGATCGCCTTTCTGGAGATATAGCCTGCCACTAAAGGAAGCGCCACGTAGATGCCGATGGAGAGGGCCAGGGCCTGCCAGGGAACCGGAAGCCTGCCGACACCCAGCAAAAACCCCCCGAGCACTCCATAGAGGACGAGCATGGTCAGCGAGTTGATGGCAACCATCACCAGAGTCAGACCGTCGTTGCCACGGGCCAGAAATCCCCAGACCAGCACCATGGCCGTACAGGGGGCAATCCCCAGCAAAATACAGCCAGCCAGATAGCTTCGCCAAAGGGGTACGGCCAACATTTTTACCCCATTCATTATAACCACAGTGCCGGCGCCATGGCTTGCACCCACCGGCAGGTTGAGGCCAAAGGGCATTTTGACATAATCTATCGCATCGGACCCGATCAGGCCATAGAACAGCGTGCCAAGAAAGAAGATGGCGATGGCATACATCGTGAAGGGCTTGACAGCCCAGTTCACGAAGAGCGTGAGCAAAACGGGTTTTCCACTCTTACCGGCCTTGATGACCTCGGCAAAATCAATTTTCACCATGATCGGATACATCATAAAAAAGAGACAGACAGCGATGGGGATGGAAACAACGGGCGCTTCTCCCACGTAAATGGCCAATCCGTCTAAGTACTTTGCCACACCGGGGGCCACTTTTCCAAGGACAATGCCCCCTAAAATACATAGGATTACCCAGACAGAAAGATACTTTTCAAAAAAGCTTAAGCCTTTCGGTCCTTTTTTGACATCTGCTTCGGCTCCCATTCTTTACCTCCTTCATTAGCCTCCCCCATTTGACAGGATTTTACGGATTTGGAGGATGATATCTTAATCACCCTCCCAACTCCTTCAGGTCACAATAAATGGGTTCACAATAAAATAGACGCCTAAACCTCCGATAACCGCCCCGGCCCCTTTTCGAAACCAGTTTCCCGCCCCCTGCCAGGTACTGTTTTCCAGCACCCTTTTGACCGCTGCCGTGGAGCTGCCCGCCACAACGATAGGGAGGCAATGACCAATGGCAAAAAGCAGAATAAAAAGAATCCCTGTTGCCACCTTCTGCTGGATGGTGATGATGGCGAGAATTGGGGCGATAAAGCCGAATGTGCACGAGCCGGAAAGGACACCATAGGCCAGGCCAAGCACAAAAGCACCAAAAAGACCCGTAACATTAAGACGCCCTAACAGGCTCCCGGACATGGAGCACTTTTCGACCCCAAACATTCCCAAGGCTACCCAGATCAACACCAGCCCCACCAAAATCTGCCAGTAGTTCCCAACATCCCCCAACATCCGGCCCAACAGGGCGCAGATGATACCTATCAGCGCTATGGTAATAAAGAGTCCGATCGAAAAAGAGACGGAATAGTAAGCCGCCTCTTTAGGCTTCAAGACCCCCTGCTGCCCGCCCACATAGGCCACAATCAAAGGGATAGAGGCCAAATGACACGGACTAAGAGCAACGCTGACCATGCCCCATACAAAGCAGCCTAAAGCAGCGATAGTGGTTCCTCCGGCAATCCACTCATTAACGGTTAGGAAAAACGTTTCCAGCATCAATGTCTCCTTCTTGTCTAATCCTCTCCTAACCAACTCCCATTTTTTCTAATTGCTTGACAATCTCCGCCTCACTCACAAAACCCACATGGCGGTAAATTTCTTTACCTTCCTTATCAAAGAAGATCTGAGTGGGAATGGCCCTGATACCGAACCGCTTTGCCTGCTCGCGGTGCTTCCAGACATCAATAAAGATGATGGCCGCCTTCCCGTCATATTTCTTTTCCATCTTTTTCAGGATCGGCGCCATCATCTTGCAGGGGATGCAGGAGCTGGCCCCCAGATCCAGCATGGTCACCATCCCCTTTACCGGCACCTCTCTCGATTCCCCAGCTACGGTCTCAGGCAGCGCTTTCGAAGTGTCCCCTGCCGCACTCTCAACAGGCACCCCTTTTACTTCACCCGTGTCAGAAAAAAATTGAAACCTGATCACACTAAAAACGGCTAATAGCGCTACCACACCTATGAGAACTGTCCGAATCCACTTTTTCATCTAACTTACCCCCATAGCGGCAAGTTTTTTCTCAACCGCCATTGACAAGATGACCCACACGGCCACTCGATATTTTGTCGTAGTTATCCCTCTTGAGTATGTCATACAGTATCCCAATACCCTTTCCTGTTTTGTTGATTTCCCGTAGTCGTTGAATGAAACCTGAACCGGCAGACCCTCAACCACAGCAGCCGCCCGCACCGGTCACAGCCTTTGGAGGACCAGGCTGCTCTCGGTTGCAGGCATCCTTGACGGCTTCCTTTACCTTCTGGATCTCATCCTTTTTTAAATCAAGGTTATGGTCTTTTTCGATACCAAGATCGGTCACAACAAGGTAGCTCTTGATGGGAACCGCTGCATGTTCCAGGATAGCCTTTGCACAACCCACAGAACATCCGTCAATGGCTACCATTTGCAGGATATCCTTTGCCGACTGGACAAAACCGCTCAGGTGCCCCCCCACTCCCGCCAAACAAAACATCTTGCCGAACCCTTCCCGGGTCAGTTCTACCGCGGCCTGGTTGGACAGTTGACCCACATTTGAGCCACCAGAACAGGCCAGGATCATCACATTTCCACCTCGTGTACAACAATCCTGAGACATTTTTCCCTTCTCCTTTGTCTTCTAAATCAGTTTTTCACCCATGCCCTAATATCTTCCTTCTTGGGAACCTTACCAACACATTTGACCTCTCCGTTAATAACCACGGATGGGGTCATGAAAACACCATGCTTGGCGATCTCCATGACATCCGTCACCTTTTCAATCTGCGCATCCGCACCGGTTTCGGCAATAACCTCCCGGACGGCCTTTGCCGTTGCTTCGCACTTGGGGCACCCTGGGCCCAACACCTTTATTACCATTTTTTCTCCTTTCCTCCTCACCTGACATGACCTTGCGCCTTACGCCTTTAGCCTTGCGCCTCTTTCAACCATTCTTTGAGTTTTGCCTTAGGTGGAACCCTGCCCACTGACATGACCTTGCCGTTAATAAGCAGGGCCGGCATCCCCATGACACCATATTTGCCGATCTCTTTGATCTCCCTGACATGCTCCAGATCAGCAGCAAGATCGATTTCGGCCATCACCTCCATCAGTTCTCTCTCCAACCTGTCGCACTGGACACATCCCTGGCCTAAGACCTTGATCTCCACACCTCCAGAAACGTCCCCCTCGTATGGTTTTCCTAAGTATTTCTTGAATTCACGTAAAAAGGCTTCCCCGTAATCCCCTCTGACCTTCTGGGGAAAGTAGTTCCTTTTAGACAGACGATTGAGAAGTTTTTCCTGGACTTCCAGATCTGGCTTGTCGCCATATTCCTCGGCCATTTCCTCCATGACGGCCTTGAGCCCTATGATGCCCACGGCAGAGTCCCCTACTCTGATCTGGCTTATCTCATCCTGTGCCATATCGTCTTTCTCCTTTTTACCCCTTGTGCCTTACGCCTTGCGCCTCATTTATCCTGCCATCCATCCATAAGTCATGCCGGCCATAGTAGACAACACAACGATAATGGCGCAAAAGGCAGCCGTCTTCTTGACCCCGATCACGCCCCCGATCACCAGCATGTTGGGGAGCGAAAGGGCAGGTCCTGATAGAAGCAGGGAAAGTGCCGGGCCTTTTCCCATACCGGAACCGATAAGGCCCTGGAGGATGGGCACCTCCGTGAGCGTAGCGAAATACATCAGCGCCCCCGAGACCGAGGCGAACAGGTTGGCCCACAGAGAATTCCCTCCTACCAATGTCTGGATATAGTGCTCCGGAATCAGTGCCGGATGTCCCGGCCTCCCTAACATGAAACCGGCAACCAGGACGCCTGCACCCAGGAGCGGAAAGATCTGCTTCATAAATCCCCAGGTGGAATCCATCCAGCTGATACATTCATCCCGGGTAAACCACGACTTGAGCATAAACCCCAAAACGATCAGCAGCCCGACCGTAATATACCATTTGGCCGCGAATATGGCGGACCAGAGACCTGTGGAACCCTCATCAGGGCGGGCAAAGGCAGCGAAAATGAGGATCAGGACCATGGTCAGCATATAAAGACCGTCCTGCAGAAGGCTACGCCCCTTTTCCGCTTCATCCGGGAGGTATATCTGCCCCGCGGTGCGGTTGGCGTCATCTTTTCGAAAGAAAAAGGCCATCAGCAGCCCGGTGATAATGGCAAATACAACCGCGCCGACGGCCCGCGCCAGGCCTAATTGCCAGCCCAATATCCTGGCGGTCAGGACAATGGCCAGTACATTGATGGCAGGGCCTGAATAGAGAAAGGCAGTCGCCGGACCAATGCCGGCCCCCCTTGCATATATCCCGGCAAAGAGGGGGAGGACCGTACAGGAACAGACGGCTAAAACGGTTCCTGAGACAGAGGCCACAGAGTAGGAAAGTATCTTGTTGGCAGTTGCGCCAAAGTACTTTAGAACCGCACCCTGGGATACAAAGACCCCGATGGCCCCCGCAATAAAAAAGGCGGGTATCAGGCAGGTCAGGACATGGTCACGGGCATACTCCTGAAGCATCATGAATGCCTCAATCCCTGACTGACGGACCGTGGGACTGTCCCACGGCACATAATAACATGCGGCAAAAACAAGGACGATAAATATGAGTTTTGTTCTCTCTTTCACACTCTTTCTTCTCCGTTCATTAGTCGGAAACCATTTTTTCCAGTAAAACTCAATAGCTAAATGCCTATTTGGCTATATTATGAAAGCAAAAAAAATTATTTCTTACAGATCTCCTCACGTCGAATTGATGGGAGCTTTTCCAAAAGAGGAGACACCTGAGGGTCATCTTCCAGCCAGTGACGGAGATTTCCAAGGAGGGAAGCCGCAAATGGACTGTCTCCTCCGTCGGCAAGGTAATAGTTCACCCAGAGGCCATCTTTTCGAAAATCAACCAGTCCGGCATCTTCAAGCAATTTCAGATGCTTTGAAACCGTGGGCTGGGCAACCCCCAGGGCGACACGCATCTCGCAGACACACATGGATTTGTGTTGCAGCATCTTTATGATTTTGACCCGGTTGGGATCGGAAAGGGCCTTCATCACCTTAACAAATGATCTCATCAGACCTCCTCCAATATATTCCATATTGGCAATATAGTGTTTCGTCAATCAGTTGTCAAGAATTTTGGTTAGACCAGCTTTTTTCAGGGATGTAAAAAGAAGCCTGCCAAGCATTGCCAGGCATTCGGGGTCCAGATAGCTTTCTGCGCGCCGTTCAAAAAGCACAGAACTCTTGGCGGGAAATTCTTCGTCCGCATCGTTGAAAAGGAGAAAAAGTGGCACCTTCGGAAGGGCGTCAAATTGCATGGCCAGATCATAGGTGACGTCGATGCCGGGGCGATATCCGCCCAAGGTTTTGCCGGCTTTTTTCATATTGTCGAGATTACCCGTAAGGCAGTTGGCAATTGCCCTTTCCACATCATTCAAAAAAAAGACGGTCAAGGGTCCCGAATCCTTAAAATCTCTGAACGATACCCATTCCTGCGCCTTAGGTTCAACACCCGGACACAGAAGAATATATCTGCAGAGGATCACACATATATCAAGAGATGGCTGTCTTCCCGATGGATCGACAATCCCCTTCTCCGAAACCTTGTGCGGTATTCCAAAAAGAGGGATAGTGATTTCACGTCCCTCAACGCGCACCCCGAGTATCTGTTCGATTGATGTCGGGTCTATCGCAGCGATCTGTTTCAGGTAATCTTTATATGTCTTTTCGAAAACAGGGTTTACTGTCGGCATATACTGTCCCTCCTGGAGAGGATTCTCTTACTCGACCTCAAAAAGCCGCCTTGGGGTTCTGGTCAAAATTTCATTCCTGTCGCGATGAATCAAGATCATGTCCTCCAGTTTAACGACACCCACGCCCTCACTCAGCATATGCATATCCAGGGCAATCACATACCCTTCGGAGATTTCTGAATGATCATAGGACGACAAAATGGGGGGTTCGTTTAATTCCAGCCCGACACCATGACCGATGATGCGGCTCTTATTTCCATTCCCGAAATTCAAAAAGGCATCTGACACCCTGAGTTCTTCCGATTTTTTCAGTGCCATCTGGTAAATCTCACTGCATTTCATCTTAGGTCTTATCGTCTTTATGAGAAAATCAGAGATCTCTTTGAGGCTTTCATACGCAGCTCTTATTTTTTCCGGGGCCTTGCCTAAGACGTAGGTTCTTGTCTGGTCCGCGTGGTAACCGTTGACCAAGGCCGGTATGTCCACAACCACCGGATCTCCCATTACAATCTTCCGTTTTGAAGGCCCGGCCGGTACCGCTGCACTCAATCCAACACCTGTTATCGTATAGACAACACCACTGGGCCTTAAGAGGTTTGGACCGGAGGAAATAGGCCCCCTGCTCATGAAAAAATCGGGCTGTCTTATGAAAAATATTCCTTCGTGCCCTGCCAATCTGTGAGCATTCTCTATCGCAGCAGCAAGTTCAAGCTCTGTTACTCCTTCCTTTAAATTCGACAAGACCGCTTTGTGACCTTCATCCACAGCGCGACATGCCTGTTTTATCTTTTCTATCTCAAAACCATCTTTTCTTTTTCTCTGCTCCAGGACAAGTGGGGACACATCAACAAAATCAAAACCGGAGAATATCTTTTTGAATTCCAAGAATTGCAGTGCAGGCAGGACATCTAATTCGATTCCAATTTTTTTCCCCTGCAGTCTTGACGATATTTCCTTGAAAACTTTCTCTAAACGACGCTCTCCCTTCATCCTGTCTTTTTCGATGAATACTTCATGTAACGCGAAGTCAAAACCGCTTCTCACGTATAAGAAGTAGTCTTCCGGGAAAACCACGAGATAAGAGGGCTGCGCAGTGCCTGTATAATAATACACATCGCGGGAATAAAAAAGCAGGGCAGCACACAGCCTCTCTGCTCTTATCCTTTCCTGTAAAGACGTAATCCGGTTCTTACGCGCCATTTCTGAAATCTGTTACGGCAGATGCCGTTAAATGGTTGAGTAGTTGAGTGGTAAGCGGTTGTCACGGGTTCGTGCGCACCAAGCTATTTATCCGCCTCTTCCAGCTTAAATATGTCGGATAAAGGAAGGGCAAACCCGACTTCAGGCTGATACCGAAGATATGTAGGGATGGGGTAGCGGATACCGGTCCTGTGGGTTTTTTCAAGACCGTCCACGAGTCCTGTCAATTGGGCGCCCGGGATGGCCATCACCACTTCATCATCCTGACATCCGGCCCACACCCTGTCCCCGTTACCGGGGATCACCACTTTGGCAGTATTATCCAGATACGCGCCTATGATACCCTCGGTGCAAGAAGCCGCCCTTCCCGAGAAACTGCTTTCAATCGGCTTCCCCAGGTGGTGTGTTACACCATGGATCAGCCGCATCATCTGAGCCGGGTTCACGTAGATGAGGATAACGTCGGGTTTAACCTTTGTCCTTTCCAGGGGAGAATAAACCACGATGGGGTCATGATCCATCTCAAGGGTGCGGAATCCTGCCAGCACCTCCGCGGCAGCCTTTTCGTCGGATGCGTACTGCATCCGGGTAAGGAAACGGACAGGTCCCTCTGGATCCGTGACCCTCTCCCAGCCGTATGTGTGAGCTGCAATGCCACACCCCACATCCTCACCGGTAAAGGCCACGGTCCATCCATAACGTCTTGCCATGGCAGACCCCTGACACGGCGCCATCTTGACACCCAGGTCCCGGAGCGGTCTTCTTACCTTCTGCGGGATGTCATCTTCCTTTTCCAGGAACTTCACGGCCACCGGAAAGGTGGACGGATTCACCAGATTTCTCAATTTTTCCCCTAACCGAATCCATTTTTCCATCGAGATGCCTCCTGTTTTCATGTCTGCATTAAAGGGTTAAGGGCTCGCTCAAAAATAACTTCGCAGAATTGACGCTCAGATTTGGGTCAGATTTGGTCGCCGCGATTGAGTGAAGCCACAGGAATAGTGAACTATTTCGAGGACTTCACGATTGAGCGGCGACCGAAGATGGCCCGAAGCTGTGATGGGAAAATGTGAAGTTATTTTTTTAGCGAGCCCTAAGTCCATACGTTAATGCCATATTCCCTTGCCAGATTTTCATTATAACCGGCCTTCCTGCCCACGCAATTGTCCCGGGGGCACAATTGACAGTTATAAAAAGTGACCTCTGTGGGAAAAAAGATGCCTGATACGGATTTCCTCGGGATCATGAGGCAGCTATCGTTCAACCTCACACCGATGGAGCGCTCTACCCCTTCAAATAACAGGAAAAGCTGCTTCTGCTCCTCAATCGGCCAGTCCGCTAATGACCCGGGACTCATAAACGACAGGCTCTCGAAAGCAAACCTGGACCGCAGCTCATGATCCAGATATTTCCTGGCCTTGACCAGGGCGATATTTCCTATGGTATCCAGATAATACTGCTCCAGCAGGTCATCAGTCGCCTTACAACGGTCTTCCAGGCCAGCCCCGATCGTTACCACATAGGGAAATACACGCCCCACCTTGTCAAGGTTCTTCCGCATGACCCTGCTCACAAAACGGACTCCGTCAATGATGACGGCATCTTTTAGTTTCTCATCTACATACCTGACCTCGTAGGCTGCCTTCGCACTAATAAGTGTTTCAGCGATCTCGAAGATGGATTGAAAATCGTCCCAGTTCCCCGTCTTGTTCACGAGAAGCTTTTCACCGATCTCCTCAGGGTTGAGATGTATGGGTATCCGTTCAAGTATTTCCATGGCTCAATAATAGCGCCTCGCCAAATGCCTCTATTTCTTTTCAGACTTTTTGGGTGCTGACTCCGGGATCTTGTCCGGTAGAACGGAGCATTCTCCGTCTGCGTCGAGATAGGGAATGGATTTCAGGAACATCCCGATTTTTCCGCTTTCACCAATCCGCCATAACCGCCCGGTGGCCGTATCGAGCATGAATTGATCCTTGCCGGACCCGGATATCTGTCCAAAGACAAATCTGCCGTTTTCAGAGGATAGAATTTCATGTTGTGGCTCTGGCTGTTTCTGTGCCGAGCCTATACCCAGCGGCTGAGCATAAACACCCCCAACCCCAAGCAGTAGCACTAAAAACACTGGCATAACCATAATAACCATTTTGAGGTTTCGAGCCATGCTTCCACCCTCCTTTCTTTCTCGGACAGCCTCCTCGGTTTTCTCACTCGGTGTTTATCCGATGCTCAGGTGTTTGCGCAGAGGCAGGTATCCGATCAAAGCGGCCGCGGCAAAGGCTGCCCCTGCTAAGAAGGTGGCAGGTGGACCGAAGAGATCCCACAACCACCCTGCTATCAGACTTGCCACCAGAATGGCAATACCGCTCGCCATGCTGAAAATACCAAAGGCCGTGCCTCTCAGATTCTCATGAGCGGTATCTGCAACCATAGCTGCAAGCAGCCCCTGGGTCAAGCCCATATGCAGCCCCCAGAGTGCAGTGCCGATTGCAACCTCCCAGCCGGTTTTTGCCGTGGCAAGTGACAGATCAGCGGCCACCAGGACGGCCAGCCCTGCGGCCAACAGTCCTGTTCGGCCGAGGCGGTCTGACAGCAGGCCGACGGGATACGCGGTCAGGGAATAAACAACATTCATGAGAACAAGCATGATGGGGATCATAGTTACAGCCACGCCAACGCTTTCTGCCCGCAGCAGTAAAAAAGCCTCGCTGAAGCGCGCGAAGGTGAACAGCGAGCCAAATGCCACGACCATCCAGTAGGAATCCCCGAGCGCCATTATGTCACGAATACGTATGGGTTGCCGCGAAGAATGTGTTGACGGATGATCCGGTTCCTTGACTGCAAAGGCGAGGATGGATACGGAGAGCAAACCCGGCAATACCGCAGCCCAGAACACGCTCCTGAAATCCCCTGCAGTTGCAATCATAAGGACCATTGCCAGCAGAGGGCCTACAAATGCTCCCACGGTATCAAGGGATTGCCGGAGGCCGTAGGCCGCTCCCCGGAAATCGGGATGCGTAACTTCGGCGATCAGAGCGTCACGGGGTGCCCCCCGCACGCCTTTTCCAATGCGGTCCAGAAATCGTGCGGCAAAAACGAGGCCCACGCCCGTAGCCACAGCGAATAACGGCTTGGTTAATGTGCCAAGGGCATAGCCTGCAAAGGCCAACGCCTTACGTTTCCCGAGCCAATCGCTTAAGGCCCCGGAAAAGGTCCTGGTGATCAATGCGGTTGCCTCGGCAACACCCTCTATCAAACCCACAAACATTGCGCTCGAACCCAGGACCGACACCAGGAACACGGGCAGGAGGCTATGGATCATCTCGGAAGAAACATCCATGAACATACTCACGAACCCTAACGCCCATACGGTCTGCGGGATGCCCCTTGACCAGTTCTTTGTTCCCCTCACCTTCTGCGATTCCATAGCCCTAAATCCTCTTCCAACCGCAAATCCCGGGCCTTGCGCGTGAAATCATTAACTGTGCGGATATCAAATATCATAATGAATCGTCAAGCTCGCCGTTCAGAAATGCCGCGATGCGATCGAATGCCCGCGGGTCCTGGATAAAAAAGAGATGTCCGCCTTCGAACAGCTCCAGACGCGCCCCCGGGATCTGTTTCTGCATCATTTCGAGATTGATGGGTTTCGCAATGCCATCATAACGGCCACCGCAGATATACACGGGGAGATGCATGTTGGGAAGCCGGTCGTAAGTGTCATGCCCTACGCGCGCTTCAAGCTGTCTCCGAGCACCGATCTGGCGGCCGGGCTCATCGGCGCCTACTTGAAGTTCCGCCAATATAAAATCGACCAAATCCTGGAATTCTCTCGGGTGAGCGGCCTGCCATTCCTCATTTCTTCGAGTGTCTGAGATTGTCACAAGCCTGCGTGCCCGCTCCTCTAAGGAAAGATCGGCAAGTTCATGCAGGGGATACGATGCCCCGCCTGGACCGCCACTGCTGGTGCATGCCAGGACCAGCCGTTCGGCCCGGTGGGGATAGCGCAGCACAAACTCCTGGGCAACCATGCCCCCGAAAGAGATCCCCATGACGAGGCAGCGCTCCCACCCTACCGCATCCATTAAGCTGTCGTCGTCGGCTGCATAATCCGCCATGGTGTAACGCGTATCAGGGCGTGAGGTACGGCCGAGACCGCGCTGGTCATAAGCCAAAATCTCGAAGTGATCGGCGATGGGCATATTGAAGATATTAAGGGAGCGGCGTAAATCTCCTCCTGTGCCACTGATGCTGAGGAGACGCGGACCCGTCCCCCGTATCTCGTAGTACACCTCGATATCGCGAACCGTAACAAATGGCATGGCTAATCCTCATCAGAGTTCGTATCTCCGCCGTGCTTCTCTTGCAGCCATAAAGCAGTCATCCCACCCCACGTATAAATGAACCGAATCATGACGCCATGCCCCTGAAACGCTCTGTTTTCATCTGTAATTCCTGTATGTTAAAGGATCTATTTACTTACTGATGGACGTCCCTAAAATCCTAAATTTGGGCGTAGCGCATATGTTTACGTGCGCGCTCATATTGCCGCTCGTAAAATACGAGCGCGCACGTATTTTACGAGCGTTGCACACTCCCGAATTATGTATATTATGCCAGTGTCATCAAGCCTTTGGCTTGGTCCGACCCAATTCAAAATTCAATCGGCGGTGCTCATTTGTGACATCCCTTCTTTGATGCCACGCCCATTTTATGGAGCATCACTAAATCCTCATCCAAGCCGTGCCGCAGGAGGTCCATACGAGGCGATAAAGATACCAAGCGCTCTGCAGAGACGCGTGCCAGGCGAAAGGGAAATATACTTGGGCCATCGAGTAAGTCTTTAATGGCGGCGGAACCGTTTGCGCGGGAGCGTAAAGACGCCTCCACCAGCCAGGAGATGAGTCTGTGGTCTTGAATCGAATAGCGATTACCCTGGGCGTATACGCCTTTATCGTCAGTCTCCTTCAGAACGTTCCAGTCGATGAATGACCTTAAGACACGCCTGGCTGCACGAGCGGCGGTTTCGCGCTCTCCGTATTGTTCTTTAACCCTACGCTGAACATGGGCTGCCGCAGCCGTTCCCTGAAGTCGCAGCAGACGACCGGTGTGCGCGGCGACCGCACCCCAGAACGGATAAACGGCCAATGCCATTCCCCAGTGAACGGCAATGCGTTCTTTTCGAGGCAGACCCTGATGTAACTGTAAGCCTTCATCGCGGAGCGCTTCCAGGCCGCGGGGTACTGTGAACCATATCTTCATCAGGATGGTGATGATCTTCTCCCGATTGCCCCGGATGGCTTGACCGCCGACGGAGACCTTATCCTTCAGCAGTTCCTGGAGAGAATCATTGACTGCGGCTTTATCGTTTCCGGCCAATACCAGGTTGGTTGTCTGTTCAAGCCATTCAAGACGGATACGTTGGCTGAACCCGATTTGGCTTGCCCGTCCGTTCATGCGCCCCCCTTTTCGATTTGAACGAGAGGGACGACGACCTCTTCCAGGGAAATACCACCGTGTCCGACAAGGCGTTCTGTTTCACGAACAAATGCCGATCGGCCTGGTGCAATCAAGGGCAGATAGTTTTCCGGCAGGCCGACCGTGGGCCATTCCAGAGCATCCGGAAAGCGATCCTTGATTTGAGCACGAAGGATGGAATCGGAATAAATCCGGACGCGCTCACCGCGCAAATCCGCAACCGCTCCTTCACCAGGACGACCGCATCCGACAGCCTCCACATTTCCGTGGTCCGATGTCAGGTAGATACGGTATCCGTTGTTTAAAAGCAGGTCTATGAGATTCGTCATGAACGGCTGTAAAGCCCATTGTCGAATCTGGTTATGCATCCCCATGGCACCGAGCTCCATGCCGTGCATGATCTTATCCACCTTGTCTATAATCAGACCGGCAACCCGTATCTTTGGGTTTGTAATCAGCTCTTCCATGTTGTTAAGGGAGCCGTCGCCTAATCCCTTAGCGTATATGACTTCATGTTGCGAAAGGCCCTGGTCTGCCCAGAATTGCGTCCATAGGGCGGATTCCTTATTTGTAGTATGGATACTGTTAGGATAGTAAATAGGCAGTCTGCCGGCAAAGGCGGCTTGGCGTGAGACGGATGTGATTGTCGGTATCCAGGCGAAGACCGCGTTTTCGCGGAATCGGTATCTTTGGTGTTGTTTAGTAAGCGCCTTGCGTATGACGATCCACTGATCGAGCGAAAGCCCATCCACCAAAATGAATGCGACCCTGTTTCCCTTGGCATTACCGATGTATCGGGCGAGGAATCGGGGAATGTGGTGAAGCATGACCGGGGGTATCGGCGGCAGATTAAACAGTCCTGCGTATCGCTTTTTCAGCCAGGTCACAAACACGGCGTCAATTTTGGTTTGTAGAGATTGGATCCTCTGATGGGCCGGTTCGGGCAACCCCGCATCTGGTTCCAAAAAAAGCGCCATAAGCTCAGCCCAGGTTTTGGCAAAGTGAAACCAGTCATCATGCCGTGTATCCTCTTTCGGGATGGTGGACGCTATATTGTCAAGCAGGCCATTCACGCGACGCGTTCGGTCTGCCTGCTCATCGGTACGGATGCCAATGGCGAGCCAGGTTTTGGACAGAGAATCGGCTCGCTCATGGGAAACGGCTTGAAGCAGCCCTTCAAGGAACAGATTGTCGATGTAGACACGGATATCATCGTGGTCGAAAGGTAAGTCCGAGGGGCCCGAAAATTCAAGCCCATAGGCTTCATTTTTATCGCTGATCTCTAAACCATCGTTTTTTGCCGACCGGTCGAGAAAAATGGGCCAGCGTTCCTGAAGGAAGGCGAAAAACGTTTCTCGGTCAGGGATAATGGAATCGAGCGGCCACCCTTCAAAGCCGTCGTTCTGTCGAAGGACCTGGATGAAACGTTCATCCAGAATCGTCGGGATACGCTGTTCACGGTAATGGCGACGCAGTAGCACGCGAAGCAGATCAGATGGCTTTCTGATCAGTTCAGGCGCGATCTCGAACACATGTCGCAGAACGAACTCTTTTGTAGCGTTGTCGCCCAAGACGCCGGGTGCATGTCGTTTTTGGGAATCAAAAAGCGCTTCAAGATCTCCGCGGTCCAAGGCGGCTATCACTGGATAGCTCAAGTTTGGGAATATCTCTCCAAGGTTGAAAGATAACCGGCGACCAGCTTGGAGCAGATCGTACGGCAAAGAACCAAGATCGCTGGCTCCTGAGCGAAGTGCGACGACCAGATCCGTCTGCTCTCCCTTGTCCCAGCGGGAACGGAACTTGGTTTCATAGGCATAGCGGAAGGCAACGTGATCCTCGAATGGGATCAGTTCAAATCCCCGCTCGCGTATCCCTTCAAGAATCCCTTCTTCCAGTAGAAGCCCATCTGGATCTGCAACTAGTGTCAGACGAGCCACATTTGGAGTGAACTCCTTGAGAATCTGGTCGCGCCAGCTACTCATGGGCACCTCCTTTCACGTGGATAACGATAAGAGGCACCATTTCAGGATACACTTGGGCTTTACGCTTAAGATCCTCGTTCCACGTCTGCTCTTCCTGCCGCAGGAGGTTCAACCGATGGTCGCGGACCCGGGGAAGGCCGACTCGTTCGATAACCCTACGCCTGGCAACGAAGGCATATTCCCCTTTTTCTCTTTCTCGGGTCAGACGCGACCGGTGTTCTTGAACAAGCTCATCATAGATGGTTCGCCCTTGCTCTTCTGCAATCCCTGCCAGCCTATCGAAGGCTTCCTTGGATTCATCCATTTCAAGATGCGTCCGGACATTAGGCATCACACCCAGAAGCTTGTCCCAGAGATGCCTGGCGGTTGGCGCAAACACCTTCCCTCCATCAGCTATGAACAGAGGCATGATCCGGTGGCGATTCCATTCCATCGTTGTGATGCCGATCCGCCAGAGAGACCATAGGCCCGTAACTTCGTTGGTGATCCCTGGGATTGTGACAACGGAGATCGGCTGTCCTGGAACAAATCGAGGCAATCTCATGGCCAGCCCTCGAATCCTGGAATCCTCCAATGTCAAGTGACGGGCTGTGGGGGATTGGTCGGCCTCCTTGCCGCTGAAGACGACATTGGCAATTGTTTCACCGTCCGGCCACGTCAAATACCAGGTTCGTCGCTTCCGCTCAGCTTTGCCTCCGTAAGCGTTCAGATAACTCACCGTCATCCGTTCAACCCAGTGTGGTAAGGGGTGGGTCATAAGTCGTTGGGCTTCAGATGGTTCCAGGTCCTCTGTGGCTCCCAGGACAGATGAACTCGCCTTGGCATCCCGGGCCTGCCCCTGCAAATGAGCGATGACCTTGTCTACAGAGGTGTCGATCTCATCCGGATTGAGGATGGCTTCCACATGTAAGTCATCAAAGATCTGTCCAGCCTGGGCCGAATCGAGTACGTCCCCGGTCTTGTCTATACCGAACTCCTCGAAGATAATCGCAAGCTTCTCCTCCAGCACTTCCCGGACACGGTGTTCGACCGAAGCCTCAAAAACGAAATTAATGGCGCGCACCACATGGTTTTGGCCGATACGATCCACCCGTCCAATGCGCTGTTCAAGCCGCATGGGGTTCCAGGGGATGTCGTAATTGATCACCACGTGGCAGAATTGTAAATTCAGACCCTCGCCGCCTGCATTGGTGGAGATGAGAATGCGCGCCTCCCCTGCAAAGGTATCCTGGGCCTTTTTGCGCTCATCCATGTCCATGGAGCCGTTGAGACAGGCAACCGGAAAGCCACGCTCAACCAGGAACTGCTGCAGCATCTGCTGAGTCGGCACAAACTCGGTGAATACCAGAACTTTCAGTTCAGGGTCGTTTTCATCGGCCTGCAGACGATAGAGCCAATCGAGCAGGCCTCTGCCTTGGCATCCGCACACGCCTGTTCACAGCGGGGGCGGCATCAAGAAGCAGCTTTACCTCGGCACGTTCGTTTTTAAGCGCTTTCAGTCGAGTGGTTAGAAGCGTTTCGACTTGCTCCTGACCGTCGAGATCAGCCCACTCCTCATTGGAGTACATGGGAAATAGACTCAGTTGCTCCTGCGGTGTTTCGAGCGCCTCCAACCTACGTTCCAGCGTAGTACGGATGGCACTCGTGCTGGAAACTACCAGACGCTGCATCAATATCATGAGGAATCCGATGTAGCTGCGTTTCTCGCGCTTGGCCTGGTTGTAACCTTCCCGCACATACTCTGTGACCGCATCGTAGAGCTGCCGCTGGTCCTGATGCGTCTCTCCCCAAGAGACAGCAGCAAGCTCGGTATTCCGCGGTTTGAAGAGCGGTTTGCCCTCGGCGGTAATGGCACGGCGTTTTTCAGTCCGGATCACATAGGGTTGAACTCGGTCCCGCGTGACGCTGCCCACATCAGGAAACGCCTGGGTATCGATCAAAGAGGCCAGCCTATGGAAAGCATCGGTCTTACCCTGGTGCGGGGTTGCCGACAGCAGCAGGAGATATGGTGCGGCCTCGGAGAGCCCTTGACCCAGCTTGAACCGGGCCACCTGGTCGGTACTTCCGCCGAGCCGGTGGGCTTCATCCACAACGATTAGATCCCAGCCGGCAGTGATCAGGTCCTCAAAACGTTCCTGGTTGTATTCGGCCATCTGCTTGTCCGACCATCCGCGACGACTTTCCAGCGGCTTGACAGAATCCATTGGGCAGACTACCTGCGGATGGCTCTGCCAGATGTTGTCCTCTTTGGCGATGCGCCGATAGGCTGAAAAATCGCTGGGGATGAGAAGCCGGAAGTCCTCGTTGAAGTGGGTACGCATCTCGGCCACCCATTGGGTCACCAGGCCCTTTGGAGCGACAACCAATGTTCGCTTTGCCAGTCCCCGCAGCTTGAGCTCACGCAAAATAAGTCCGGCCTCGATGGTCTTCCCCAGGCCTACCTCATCTGCCAGCAAATAACGCACACGGTCACCTGCAATGGCGCGGGACAGGGCCCGGATTTGGTGTGGCAGTGGAATGACAGATGATTCAATTGGCGCAAGTAGCATATCCTGGGTCAGGGCATCGGCTACCCTGGCCGCAGCGGCAACGTAGGTGATCCCAGCCGGTGTGCCGGTTGCTGCGGCATCATCAAGCGGCTTAAGATTGGCTGCCGGAATACGCACCACCGAGTCCGAACCGGGCAGCCAGACGCGGCAGGTCGTCTCGCCCCAAAGCGTCTGGGACTCGATGACCTTGCAGATACAGTCATGAATTGTGCTGTATTGCCAGATACTTTCGACCCCCATGATCAGTCTGTCCCATTAATTCGTTTCATATTCTTCTCGTAAAATAGTAACGATAAATCGGTTCCCATCATGATCGTCCACAAAATCAATGTCCGGGTATTCTTTCAAGGCCCGGATGATGCCACTGCCGATGCCGCGGTATGGTAGAATTTTTGTGGCATAGGATGCCAAAATCTGATTGCGGATATTTGAGTTTCCCATTTTGATATTCTCAATCGTCAGGTTATTTGGGAGATGTCCAGGACTAATGATTTCTACGCGGTCAGAAAAAACCAATATTCTTACAGGCGCAGAAACAAAGTAGTCCCGGTGAATCAAGGCATTGGCAATCAGCTCTTCCAGAGCGATCCTTGGAATTTCCGGTTCACCTGGAGCATTAACGCCTTGATCCCCTTGGACGTGCCGGATATTGCCAAGAACAAAACCTATGCTTTTTTGAAAAACATCCGCAATTTTCCCAGTAATATCCTGGCTGTCGATATAATTGGTCTCATGGATTTCCTTGCCGAGAAATGCGATTGCTTTGGTGATGAACACAGGCAGTCTGAGACTGGGATTCCTGGCAAACAGCAAAGCTCCGCTGACATTAAAAATGCCATTCGCCATCAGGTTCATGTTTTGCAGCAAAACCCGCAGTGGCAAATCTTGGTCATCTAATGATTCGCTGAAATTCCTTTCAAAAAAAGCTTTGAAGTAGTCTGTATCCAAGTCTGCAATATTCAGTCCCGGCACAGGGATTTCATCTCCATGTATCAATCCAGCGCTTTGATAAAGCCGCTGAATCTCTTCTCTGGACGTTGCCTTACGTTTGTCTCCGGCACTTTTGACCCAAATAACGCCGTTCTTGTCCATATAAGGCTTGCTGACGCCGTTCGGCACAGCAATCCGCATAACCAGCCCATCTGGCGTGGTTATATTTTCGGTTTGCGGATTAATGGGCGGTCTAACCTGTTGGGAAGCTGCATTGGATATAAGATTATTCAGCCGCCCCATATCTTCCCTTGTCAATCCGGCAAATGTACCATCCTTGCTCACACCGATGAATATGGCGCCTCCCCCTGAATTACTAAACGCCACCATTTCCTGGGCCAGAGAAGTCTCGTTGGTAACATTGGCCTTAAACTGATGTTTGCTGTCCTCGTCCCTACCGATGATTTCTATAAGCTCTGTGGTTTCCATATCTCGTATCTCCTCTTGCGTTGCCGGAATGCTTCCTCGCCCCCCTCCATGATGTCAACGATCTCCTGTTGCAGTTTCTGACAGTCAATACTGCCGCTTGTCACATGAACCACGTCATCGGAATAGGAGCAGGAAACGATCTGTTCCGCATCACCGAGTACCGGGAAGTTGGCGTTATGGGTGGCGAATATGAATTGCGTCTTAGGCTTAAGACTGCGGACGAGCTTGATCACATCCTCGTAAATAGTCTGGTTATCCAGGTCATCTTCCGGCTGGTCGATGATAAAAACATCGTTTTCTTGTTGACTCAAGACGAACAAGATCAACGCTGATGCCCGTTGCCCTAAGGAGTGGTGCTTCAGTTCCTTGCCGCGATACTCGATGCTAAAGCGGTTGGGAACCTGCCATGTCAAAAATGCAGAAAGATTTTCTGTAAAATACTCTTCAAAGACTTGAGCTGAAACGCCGACTTCTGTCTTGACTTTATCAAAATCCTTGTACATGGTTCCGAAATCGGAAAACGCTTTAACCACCGATGAAAAAGTCGTCTCCCGGATACGGCTGCCTCGGAAAATGTCCTTCATAAACGCGACAAAAGTGGCCTTATCCCCCTTGAATTCAGTTTTGATTTCAAGAGAAGAATGGCTATTGTTGACCTTGTCCAGCTCGGTTTGGATTTCCTTGTATTCCTCGAGCCAGAGATCATTGAGCAGGGCAATTTCACTTAAAAGTTCCTGTTTCAGGCTCTTATGAATAGATTCCTGCTTATCAAGAGACTTAAGCATTTGGCTTGCCTGATCCACGGTCTTCCGAAGCTGACGGAATTCATCCGGACGAATGGCCTGCGCGCCGGTCTGCCGTAATTGCTCGGACAATCTTCTTTCGATTTCGGCGAATTCTTCTTTAAGACTTTCCCTAAGTTTCTCAAATTCTCCGGCTTTTTCCTTTAACTCGGTCAGTACCTGGTTGCCGTCTGAAAGCACTTTTTTGATTTGGCCGAAGGATGCGATCAGTTTGTCGTAAAGGGTAAAAAAGCCCTCAAAAAAATCCTTGTTTTGCTTTGAAGTATAAACACGCTGGTTTTTCAGATCGTCCTCGTGCTGATTGATAAACTCTTCAATGCCTGACAAATAGGATTGGACAAAAGAAACGACCTTAGAGCACTTTCTGGAATCTGCGTCGAAATCCACCTGTTTTTGCAGTTTTTCTTCAACCCCGTGATTTTTGTAAAACTTCAACCTGAATTCTGCATCCCGTCTTTTGTCTTCATATTCCTTTTTCTTTTCTCCCATATTTGAGAGTTTCTTCAATTGGTTAACGAGTTCAGAGACTTTTTGGCGTTGATCGTCGATACGTGAGCGAATCTTGGCCAGTTTCTCCCCGACCAATTTTTCCACGAGATCCTTCTCAAAGCCCTCGCCGGTGGCGGAAAGGTCTTTCTGGCCGAAATAGATGGGCTTGTGCAGAATGGTTTCCCGGATTGATATACCGGGCTGGAGCACGCCGTCTATGTACACATCAGGCATTTCCTTGTTGATGCGCCTGATTTCATAACGCTGTCCCCGCCGGTCAACGGCCAGGACCGTTATCTTACCGCCGCTTCCCAGAGCATAGTCCACTAGACGCATTTTGTAGTCGGTATCCAGCGCCTTTTCTCCAAAGGGAATATCGAAAACATAGCGTACAGTCTCCAGGATTGATGATTTTCCACTGCCCCTGATTCCAATCAATGTATTCAGTTCCGGGGAAAGGCGGATCATCTTGCCATCCAGTACGCCTCCGTCAAAAGACACGCTCAGGATGTGTGAGTGTTTATGTTTTTCGAGTTCGGCGGTAATGCGGTTCACATGATCCAGGAAGGCATACTTGACTGCCCCAAAGGTAAAATCGCCGATCTTAAGGTAACAGGGCTTCCCTTGCCCGATCTGGTCGATTGCTTTGCAGTCTGAGCCTTCGATTTCTGCAGGATAGACATTTCCAAGCCATGCTTGCACTTTCACCCGGCATTTACGATCAGACACATCATGGGTTCTGACTTTTTGGAATGCCAAAGCTCTCCTGATGAAAAATTCATCTTTACCCATTTCCTGAAGACGGCCACCGTCCAGCTCATGCCACAGCCCGCTTTTGTCTTCTACATGGGCAAAAATCAGGAAAAAATCCCTGTGATACCCTTCAAGCTTCTTGATGGTTTCGATCAATCCAAAAGAACTGCGGCCATTTTCATTTTCGTATTGCTCCGGTGTCTTGCCTTCAAAGATAACATTCAAAAATTGGTTGATATAATCCTGCCCGTTTTCGAACCATTGATCACTAAACACGATAAGAGTGTGAATCCCGTTGGCTCCGTCATTCACTGAGAGCTCAACACCTGGAAGCAGAAAAATCTGCTTCTTATTTGCAGTCTTACGTAAAGCCTTGAACTCATCAAAATCGAACTTGTTGTGGTTTGTAATAACACCTACAGCAATACCTGCCTTTTCCAGCTCATCTATGTAATTCGAGAAATAATAATCTTCATCGCCGCTGTAAGAGAATTCTTTGTCCGCCCGCGTGTGGAGATGGAAATCAGCCCGCAGCCATCGGCTACCGTGGGCAAAAATACTGTTATCATCAATTGCCATTATTCGCCTCCCATTCTTGTTAACGCCTGATCATACCACATTAGAAGTTTGGGGTCTTCCTGGAGAATCTTTTCCGGAATCTTACGGGCCACGGCGATGATGGTGGCGTAGTCGCGCTCCTGCCAGGCCTTCTTGAATCCGGATCGAACCGCTTCCAGGCGGAACACCTTGAGGCGTTTCTGCTTGGATTCACGGTATTCCTCGAACTCGCGCATCAGGGCCCGTTCGCGCAGTTTTTCCAGGTCGCCGGCCCTATTTGGATCGGGCACGTACCAACGATCCTTGCCTTTAGCACTGAGCGCCGGGTCGTCCTTGGCGAGGTTGCGCAGCTCCTTGAAATTCGAGGAGAGGTAACTGTGAATTTGACTGGGAACCTCGCCCTTGCCGTCGTAGAGTAAAAAGTTTTCTTTAAGCAACTCAGATAGTTCCAGGGGTTTTTCGTGTTTTTGCCAACCGCCGATCTCCTTTAGGAATTGCGGATGGATCTCCTGGAAAGTCTGCGGCTTCTTGGTGAGCTGCTGCTTGAGCCACTGAATTGAGGACGCTTCGTCTGTGACGAAAAGCTGAAGCTGCAAGATTTCCTTGACCGTCATCCGTTTCTTGTCGTACTCGGCCGCTTGGTCGGGCAGGAAATACATACCGTCACGTGGTGGGAAGCGTTGTTCCAGTCCCGCGTAGAATTCCGCGGCGGCCAAAGGAACTGTCACACCCCGCTGGACGTGAAATGCCACCATGCGGTCAAAGAGCAGGTAGTTCTGGCGCTCGGCGATGACCTCGGCCTTGCCATCCTTGGAAACGAAAACCGGGAGCTGTTTTAGGTGTGTGCGAACGAAATCCCAAACGCCGTCTTCGGTTCCTGCAACCAGCTTGAACCGGTCTTCAAGACCACCGTTGGGTTTGTAGGCAGAGATGACCAGGTCTTGTTTAACTGCGCCTCCACTTGTCATCTGCTGCATTGTCATTTGTTTCTTATCAAGCGTTCTTACATCAGCAACTACAAAACCGGCCCTCTGCAAAGCTTCTTGGATTGAATTCCATACACTGTTCTTTGAATTATGAAACTCTACGGTCATCCATCTCCCTGGCTTCAGTTGCTTAAAATAAGATATAAAGCATCGTGTCATTAGCTCCTGATAGTCAGCAAGTGCCTTTCGTTGAGTGTTGCTAACAACCGCCTCTGGGCCATTGTTTTCATAAACGCGGAGCCAATTCTCCCATAAGAAATTCAAATCGGAATACATAATGTTTCCGCCGAATGGGGGGTCCGTGAAAATGTAGTCCGCTGAATTTGGCGTAATGAATGTATTACTTGCGGATTCGGTGCCGGACCAGCAAAAAGGCAAATTAGAATTGGTAAAGAAGGTTTTCGTCATTCGTTTTACTTTGCCCTGAAGCGCATATCCGGGACTCACTTCTGTAACAAACGGCGCAACATATAATGTGCCTTTAAGATACCGATTCACTTGTGAAAATGACGCTTCTAAGTAACGATTAAGCCGTGTAAAACCGAGGCCAACGCTTTGGAGCCAGAACATTAGGCTTAGGCGTTGTTTGCTTTTTTGGCATTTATTCCAAAGTAAATATAGGGCTGCTAATGTTCGCTCAGTATAAAAGTGGTGCGTGTGAGTTAGCCCGATGTCATCATTTCGACGCGCTTCATCACCTTCCGGCATTCGTGCAGTCTTGTAGCCTACAACCGTAGATTTGGTCGATATCTGACTTAGCACCTTCCAATCGTTCTCGTCAGGCTTCTTTTCATACTTTTTCGCACCGGCTGAGTAGTTGATCAATACGGGCGCTATCTTAACCTGCTTAATCGTTTTCTTTAGAAACTGGTCGAAAATGGTTGTAAAAGCTCGTTCCCAACTCCGAAGAGGAGACTTGGCGCTACAGGCTGGGCATAGAATAGGATCTGCTTTTCCCAATCTGTATCTTGTTTCTTGATCTACTGCCAATTCCCAATAAGTATCTTCATGGCCACACTCTGCGCAACGAATTATCTCGCTCCAGACAACATAGTTGATCCTACCTTTGGTTTTGCCATCCGTATGGAGCGTATCATACATCCAGCCGCATTCGTCCTCAACTTCCTTCAAAATTCGCTTTGCTTCACGCTCGAAAGCATTCACATCCACAGGCGTGTTGTAGTTGTAGGCGATGAACGTGGCCGCAGGAGAAAGGTCGTTTAGCACCGCGCGGCGCGACCCTAGTTTCGAGAAGGGCTTCCTAACCGTTTTTCCATTCTCGTCTGTCTCCTGCTGATAAATCGTTCCGTCCTTGTCCACTCTATAACCCAAGGATTCTACTGTCGGTTTATCTCCACAAAGTTGAGCCGCAACACCTGTCATGCCCGTGCCGCAGAATCCATCGAAAACCACATCTCCCGGCTCAGTGTAATGTAATATATACCTCATAATGGCTTTGTGAGGCACCTTGGTGTGATAAGAGTGCGCGTTGTAGATCGGATCATTTTTCCCCTCACTCACATCCGCCGCAAAGGGTTCCCGCCTGTAAAAATCTGTATCGGGATCATAGATTTTGCCATAGTGCTTGATGAAATCCTCAATGAATGGGTTCGGGCAAGCCGTGTAATACGGCGGATCGGACAGGGCCAAAATGTCCCCGTCCTCGCCAATTGGGAACCCCTCGATCTTGCGGAACTCCGGGTCCTTGAGCTTCTCCCGCAGCTTTTCCAGGAAATACTCCCGGCGCGCCTCATCATTGGGGAAGGTCATACCAAGACATTCGACCGGTTTGTTCTTCTTTTCCTGAAGCCGTTCTTCATAGGATTTCTCAAACATATCTATCTGATCATCGGCAAAGAGCCTTTCCGATGGCCTTGAAGTTTGTTTACATTTTGCCATTTTTTTACTCTTTCACCTGAACTTGGTCACACCACAGCCAAAATAGCAAAAACCTTAGTCACTATCTTGCTCACTGTAGTCTCCCGATTGCTGTCTCTCTTCAATCAACCGTCGTTCCCGCTCCAGCTC
>JACNIU010000411.1 GCA_014382905.1 Desulfobacterales bacterium | reverse complement strand
GCCCTCCACAAGCCGCTGTGGAGGGGTTGTTCGACCTCCGATAAGGTCGGACATCTCACTAGCCAGACGATGCAGCCTCATGACCAGAAGAACCTGGTCTCTATGGGTGGAGGCCAATGGAATAACGCTCGGCACCCCCAGCAGGTCCGGGAGAACCAGATAGCCCACGTGAAGTATATGGCTTTGCATGTTCTCACCGTGCAAGATTAGCTTTCGGAGATCCTGCGTCTGTCCTGATACAGCTACTCCCATGGCTGTCTCGGTGGCCTTCAGCGACGCGACCGTATGTCCAATGGAACAGATACCACAGATCCTCGCGGTAATGTGAGCGGTCTCATGCCATTTTCGTTCCCGAACCATGGCTTCGAAAAACCTGGGGGCCTCCACAATTTGCCACAGGCACTGTTCAACCTCACCGTTCCTTATCTCAATGTGGATGTTTCCGTGGCCTTCTACGCGGGTTACGTGCTCAACCCGAATGGTTTTTTTACTGTTCATCTTTAAGTCCCGAAAAATCAGAATATAACCGAAAGTTCCTGAGGATATCTCCTACAGCCAACCCATATCCGGCCAGGATCTCTATTTGGGAGTCGATATTGGGATCATCCACAAGACCGCGGCATCCCCAGCAAATACTTCCTTCCGTAACGCAGCATGCCTCGCATCCCGCCCGGGTAACCGGCCCCATACAGGTCTTTCCCTTCTCGAAAACACATATATTTTCAGCCATCTTGCATTCCACGCACACAGGATAGTTGGGGGATTCAGGCCTTTTCCCCAAAAGGAGAGCCTTCACCACTGCAGCGAATTCCTTGCGGGTTATAGGGCATCCATGGATTTCGAAATCGACCGGAACCACTGCTTTTAGCGGTCGGGCAGGATAGGTTTCATAATCTTGGGCCTTGGTTCCATAGACAAATCTTCCAACCCCCTCCGGGTCCTGAAAGTTCTTTATGCAGTTGATCCCTCCGATCGTTGCACACGCGCCAAGGGCGATCAAGACTTGGGCATGCCTCCGTATTTCCTTTAACCGGACCTCGTCAGAGCGCCGGGTGATGGACCCCTCCACAAAGGCGATGTAATATTCGTCGGAGTGTCCTTTCATGGCCTCCCTCCAACCCACAACCTCAACAGCTTCAAGAACTTTCAGCAGATCCTCTTCCAGGTTATAGACCTGAAGCTGACATCCCTCGCAACAGGCAAAGTCAAAGAATGCCACACGGGGTTTCCCCATCACAGGGCCTCCTCTAATTCGGAAATTTCCTCATAGGTGAATACCGGCCCATCCTGACAGACATAAAGGTGGTGGATCTGGCAATGGCCACACTTGCCAAGACCGCATTTCATCCTTCTCTCAAGAGAGAGGAAGATCTGCCTGTCGGGAATGCCCAGTGCCTTGGCCTCCAATATGACAAATCGATACATCACCGGGGGGCCGACGGTTATGCAGAAGGTCTTGCGTGGATCTATATCAATCTTCGGAAAAAGTGTTGTGATCACGCCCACATTTCCCTTCCAATTTGAGTCTGCCCGATCCACTGTGTCCAGGTATTTTATATCTTTCCTAAGCCTCCATTGCTCCAGTTCATTCAGAAAAAGCCTTTCTGAAGGGTTTCTGGCGCCGAAAAGGATCGTAACCTCGCCATATTCCGAACGGTGCTCCAGCACAAAGTGAATAAATGATCTCAACGGAACCAATCCTATACCACCGGCCACAAACAGGATGTTCTTTCTTTTGGCCGCTTCTATTGGGAAGTGCTTCCCAAAAGGACCGCGGATCCCAACCTTGTCTCCTATTTTAAGGTTATGCACGGCAGTGGTGAGGTTCCCTGCCCTACGAACGGCAAGCTCGAAAGAATTGTTGTCTCGCGGAGCCGAAGATATTGATATAGGGGCTTCCCCAATGCCCATCAGAGACAATTCTACAAACTGTCCGGGCTTTTGACATAAGGGTTCTCCACTCATAAGACGCATTTCAAAAAGCTTTTCGTTCTCGGTCAGACGCTCTATCCGGAAAACCTCCGCCCATCTCGGTATGTAGGGAGAACCCTCCGGCAGAGGTTGCAAAGGTTTGTTCATTTCGGCCCCTTTACGCATTGACATCCCCGTTTAAGCTGTTGAGCACATCCACAGGGTCGGCAATATCTGCCAAACAACCTGTAGAACATCGACCACATCCGACACATGCAATATCGTCGAGTACCTTGAAAAGATATAACCCCTTCTTAAAAAAACGATGCCGGTATCTTGAGGTCTTGCTTTCACGAAAATTCTCACCGCTGGCGACCTTGGCAAAATCCTGAAGTAAACACCCATCCCACCGGCGGAGTCTTTCTCCGTGCAACAGATCAAGCTCCACTTCATCCCATACATCAAAACAAAAACAGGTCGGGCAAACCATAATACATGTTCCGCAACTCAGACATTTGCTCGCCTTTTCTTCCCAAATGAGGCTTTCATCGGAGCGCTCCATCAGTCCGGGTATCTGCCTTTTGGGAAAGTCCAGGCCTTTTTCCTTGCAGCTTTGTGCGATTCGAGAGCGGATATTCGTCCGTTGCTGTTGCTCCGCTATTGTGGCTTTGCGAGTCTTTCCATACTGTGCCAGGAGGTCTTCACCTTTTCTGCTGCCAATTTCTATGATAAAGCCTTCTCCTATATCCGTAAACATGAGATCGAAGCACCCGGGTGCAGTATCTGCCTCCATATCAACCCAGAAAGAACGTGGCGCAACCCCTGTGGGGTCGACACCGATAAGCAGGGCGGATTCCCTCCGTTTCAGATAATGAGGATCCGGAACGCCTCTGGAGAAGATCCGATCCATCTGCTGAATGGCTTTAAGGTCATAGGGATGAACCCCGAAGATGATAAAAGGCGCTTCCTCCATCACTGCCGCGACTTCAAGAGAGGGGGCGGTTGTGAATTGGAGTAAGGTCTCTTTGGGGGGGGAGAAATACTTTTTTGGAGGGATGATGGTACAATCGAAATCCAGACATAGCTCTTCGGGAGATCTAATCAAGCCATAAAAAAATGTGCGCCCTCTCCTTTTAACGCCTTCCACGCGATAATTGCGGATAAGATTCTGAACAAAAAGGCCATGATCCGGCTTTTCTATAACTCGCAAATCCAAGACCTACCTCCCTAAACCGGACAAGCCGGAACCTGATTGGCTATTGATGATTGAAGATTGACTATTTGTTGAATCGCTCCGCTCTATCTTTCTAATAGGTTCTTCTCCAACTATGGAAACAGTAAGAGGAAGGGCTTCGCCATGACCGTCATGTTTTTATTCGTTTTATTTTTTCCATAATTGCCTTCGCAGAACTTTTTAGTCCTCGCAGTTCTCGGGGCCAAAGGTCCAATTCCAGATGCTTCAAAATGCCGCCCTTCCCTACTACAGCAGGTACACTGATACAAAGGTCATTGAGGCCGTAAGCACCCGACTGGAACGAGCTGACTGGAAACATTTTTCTTTGATCCAAAACAATGGCACGGACTAAAGTGACGATGGAGGAAGCCACGGCCCAGCAAGCGCCTCGATCCAGCAGAATCGCGTGGGCCAGCGCCTCAATGGATGATTCCACTGCCGAACCCGCACCCCCTTTCAGACGAATCAACTCCGCTTCACTCCTGCGGGTCCGCTCGAAGAGTTTGGTCCGGGTGGATGCTGACAGATCAGGATGGTTTTCAAGGGAAAACCCGTTGCAGGTCGCAGAGGACCAGATAGGCACCATCGTATCCCCATGCTCTCCCAGTATCAACGCTTTCACCTGCGTGGGAGGCGCCTTGACGGCATCGGCGATAAGCGAGCAAAACCGGGCTGTATCCAAAAGTGTCCCCAGACCGACAACCTGCTTTGGAAGAAAACCACCCCGTTGCACGGCGAGATATGTAAGGATGTCCACAGGATTGGATGCCACCAGAAGGATGGTATCGTCACGGAGCCCCGTCTCTTTTAAATCACTTATAATGGACAGGAAAAGTGAAACGTTGCGTTCGATGAGTTCCTGTCCGGGTTCATCGGCCCTGCGGCTTGCTCCTGCGGTAATAATGATCACGTCGGATGTCGCAACCATCGCCATATCGCCGACATAAATTCGTTGGTCGTGTAACAGAGCGCTGCTGTGCAGAAGATCTAAGGCCTCCCCTTGCACCAGGGATTCTGCTTCGTCGAACAATATGATTTCCGAGACGATTCCATCCAACTGCAAGGCATAGGCTGCGCAGCATCCGACCCTGCCGCCACCACCAATGACTGCTACTTTCATCCGTCTTCCTTCCCATTCCAGCTTTCATCCATGATAACTTTCACGGATCTTGTTCAGAGATGCTTGCACCGCTGCTTGCTTTCCGAAAATGGCGAGCATCTGTATGTGCTGAGGACAGTTTCCCATGACCAGCGCTGTTTTTACACTGCTTGCTTTTTCGGCGATATCTGCAGCCCAATACAAATCGATAAGCCTTGCCTGGACAAGACCGACCGCCCCCCATTGCTTTTTATCCAGACGTTGACGAGTCGGAGGGCGAACATTATTGAGCAGCATCTCCAAGAAAGTCTCTGAAGGGGCTTTTATGAGTTCGATTTTCACGAATTAACCCTTTCTCGAAGCTTAGAGGCGTTCAATGGCTGCAGTGGCGCAAAGCATATCTTCCTCTACACTGCCGCCGCTGACCCCAATTCCGCCGACGATCTCGTTATTTCTTTTTATTGGAAAACCACCCCCAAAAATGACAATGCGGCCGCCATCTGCATTGTGGATACCAAAAAGCGGCTGCCCGGACTGGCTAACGGCTGCCAGCTCATGGGTGGGCAGTTTAACGGCCACCGCAGTGTAAGCCTTGTTGAGCGCAATATCGATACTGACCAGGAGGGCTTCGTCCATGCGTTGTTGGGCAATCAGGTTGCCTCCTGCATCCACTACGGCGATTACCATCGGAACACCGATTTCCGTGGCTTTTTCCCTGGCCGCTGAAATCAATTCCAATGCCAAATCAAGTCGATTGTTCATCAGTTATTCCCCTTTAAACTTTTTTTGACTGTCTTTGAAGCTCATTTACTCACATCGGTCATGCTATTTTCCTCAATGCGATATCATTTTTTGCCCTTACATGTGCCCCATATTTGGGATTTGACGAAAGCAGGGGCA
>JACNIU010000409.1 GCA_014382905.1 Desulfobacterales bacterium | reverse complement strand
CTCACGACCAACGGATTAAAAGTCCGCTGCTCTACCAAACTGAGCTAACGGCCCGAAACAAACCTTATATAATTAACACCTCTCAGTTTGTTTGTCAAAATATTTTTCGTAAAGTTAATCATTGCGACAACTTGTGGCCACAACATGCAATCGGACCTTCCGGTCATGAGGTCTGGGTCCGTCTGTGCAGCGTTCCTATTTTTCTTCGATTCTGAAAATATTTTGACGAATCAGACCAATCTCTTCCAGGTTTGGAGGATAAGGGTAATTCCACTGCTTGACATCAGGAAGACAGTTTCCAAACGGGCGGTTACAGGCTACCCTGCCGTCCGATCCAAGGCAGCCGCTAGTTGTAAAGGCAGAACCCCAATCTATGACCTCCTGAAGCCGATCACGGGTAAGCCCAAATTCAGTTATGCGACCTTCGGTGTCAAACGCCATATCCTGGGATTTGCTCAATTTATTTTCGATCAGGTAACGGGCCAATTGAACTCGCAGATAGGTGGACCATGGCGGTTGCGGCCGATCCGTCAGTCTGGAGGCATTTTCCGCCAAGAAGGAGAAAAGGTGGTTCACGATGCCCATGCCCCACAACCTGTCCACCAGGGAAACCATCTGTTTTTCTGTTTCTCCCATGCCCACCATGAGGTGGACGCCCACATTACCCTTTCCAAAGACCTTGAGACCCTTATTCAGGACTTCCCAATATCGCTCCCACCTGTGGGGACCTGAAACCCCTTTCCCCCGATATTTCTCAAACAGTTCTTGAGTAGCCAGATCAATGGCCACCCCGATCTTATCAACGCCACCCTCTTTCATGGCCATCAAGTCCGCGTTTTCAACGATGGTGGGATTGATAAGAACGGATACGGGCAGCGGGGTTTCATGGTTCAAACGCGTTGACATATCAATGGTGTGTCTGTTGCACTTTCCATTGGTGATCATGGAGATACAGGCGCGTTTGACATACGAAGGGGCCTGATTTATGGCACCTATGATTTCATCCATAGGGAATACGGGCCAGGCCACATGGATAAAACTCTTTTCCCGGTAACTCCCGGGACGATTTTTTGCAAGGCCGCAGTAAGCACAATTGGCGGAGCAACCCTCTGGATAGTGAACCAGAAGGTTTACGCACCTGTTGACAGCCCCCCGGTACATCCTTCCCTGCATCAAACCGAGAGAGATGGCCGTTGCCTGGCTGATCTTGACGTATTCAGGACTTTGTTGTTCAGGCATGTTGGTTTCAAGTTTCTCTTTGCTGGTTGCAGGTTTCAAGTTGGGGGTTTCAGGTACTGATCACTGGTCACTGGTTGTTGGTTACTTGAAATTCGAAACTTGAACCTGAAACGGGAAACTCAAAACTAGATTCGCAAGGCCCGGAAACCGGATTCCCAATCGTCAATCATCAATCATCAATCCTAAAGTCTTACCTGGTTTTCCTTGGCCGTCAAAATCGCCTTGGTGAGGGTGGGCACATCCCTGCCATAGATCATGTCTTGGCGCCACACGGACGTCAGGTTCTCTTCTATGCTCTCCTTTCGGGCAGAGGTCCATTTAAGGGCGTTTTCAATCCTGTGGAGGTCTTGAGAGGTGGAAAAGAAGTCGCCGGTTATCAAAACATTTTCTATGGAGGCCCCGGATAGGGAAAGGTAGACCTCCAGGAGTCCCCCCTTGGTCTTGAGCTGTCCGACTCCCATCCTTGCCCGGGGGTGCTTGTGGGAGAAGATCCATTCCTGGCGATTATACCTCTCTTCAACATAACGACGGATGACCCCATCTTCCCATGCGTCGGGGGTATCTTCCTTAAACTCAATATTGAATTCCTCTTCAAAGGCCTTCCGGATCAGCTCGAGCACCTGACCCACGGAAACGTCTTGATTCAGTTCCTCCCTTACCGTGGTCATTCGCTGGCTGAAGCAGTTATACCCCTTGTCATGGAGTTTCACCAAAGGAGTATTCATGATGTCTGTCATAAGTTCCACATCAAAGCCCACCAGCAGGCTAGTATGGAAAAGAAGGCTCTTGCCCTCCTCTGCCGCAGCAGATAGTCCCGCGATCTTCTTCCCGCTCACCTCAAGGTCGTTTTTTGGCTGGAAGTATGCGGGAATCCCGAGTTTTCTCAGAGCACGTAACAGGACTGAACTCAGCGACGCAAAGCCCCCTCCAGCCCCCCTCTTGAGCCCGGGATAGTCCACATTGATTCCCAGACCGAGGGCGACAATCTCGGGGCCCATGATCACCGGCCCCCCTCCGGTGCTCCTCCGGTTATATTCAATCCCTCGGGCCCGGCACCTGTCAAGCTTAAGGGCCGTCTCAATATCCTGATATTTTCCCACAATAACCGACGGAATGAAGGTATAGAGATGGAGTATGGGGGGGGAATTATTTTGGGCCACAGATCGAGGCAAGGTATCATCCATTGCCAGACCTTCGGCCGTAGTGACAGATCTTGAGAGGTTTTTGAACAGACGCCAGTACTCAGACATGGTCTATCGCGTTTTAAAAAAGGGCCGTCCTCTATCCTAACCCTTTTCCCTTTCCTCTTCGGCCCGCTTTACCTCCCGTTCTATGAAGTCTTCAACCGCATCCCCGTGGATCAAGTTGCCCAATTCAGAGGCCAAACCATCTTCCTCTTCGGCCTCTATTACCAGAATCCATCCTTCACCATAGGGGTCTGAATTGATAAAGGTAGTATCGTCCTCAAGGTCTTCGTTTATTTCTACGATCTCACCGGATACGGGGGCAACGAGCTTGCCGATCCATTTTCTGGACTGGATCTTCCCGCACACCTCCCCCTGTTCCACTTCATCTTCCTCCTCAGGGAGGTCGATAAATACAATGTCACCCGCCTCTTTCTGGAACATGTCGGTCATGCCAACGGTGACCTTTGTGCCTTCCACCCGGGCCCAACTATGCTCTTCGTGGTAATAAAGTTCATCGGGCATATTATAACCTTTGATTTCTGCCATTTTCTCTCCTCCTTTTGGTCAGGTAGATCTGGTTACGTGGTTGAGTGCCCACAATAGAATTAATGGATGGGCACTACTTAAATCTGGCTTCAACTGCCCTTGCATGGATTGGAAGGCCTTCCGCCTCGGCAAGTGTAACAACGATGTCTTTCAAACTCTCCAGGCCCTTCTTGCTCAAATACTGGAAGGTCGGTTTCTTTATAAAATCGTCCACTGACAATCCAGAAAACATCCGAGCGCACTGACCGGTGGGCAAAACATGATTGGTTCCCGATGCGTAATCTCCCACGGGGACCGGTGCATACGGTCCCATAAAAATGGAACCTGCGTGTTTGATTCTATTAAGGGTAATAAACGGGTCTTCGGTCAAGACCTGGAGATGTTCCGCAGCATATTCGTTGGTGAAATCGATGGCCTGATCCATATCCTTTGCAATGAGCACATAGGAATGCTTAGAGAGGCTTGACTCAAGGATCTCCTTTCTGTGAAGGGCATCGAATTCCCGATCAATGTTCTCGCAGACACCCTCTGCCACTGATTTTGAGGTAGTCACCAGCACGGCGGCTGAGTCGGGGTCATGTTCTATCTGGGATAGGAAGTCCACCGCGATCAATTCAGGGTCTCCGGTGTGGTCGGCCAGGATCAGGGCTTCACTCGGGCCGGCCGGTGAATCGATATCCACCTGGCCGTATACGAGCATTTTTGCAGCGGTCACATATTTGTTCCCCGGTCCGACGATCTTGTGAACCCTGGGCATGGTCTCAGTGCCGTAGGCAACCCCAGCCACTCCCCACGGTCCCCCCACCTTGAAGATCCGATCGCAGCCCGCAATGTCAGCGGCTACCAGTGTGGCCGGGTTTCCCACCATCCCCTTAAGAGGCGGCGTAATGGCAACAACCTCATCCACCCCCGCGACCTTTGCAGGGAGAACGGTCATCAGGACGGAACTGGGATACATTGCCGTCCCTCCAGGCACATAACAACCCACGATATCCATCGGCCTTGTGATTCGGCCGGCCAGGATGCCGTTTTTTACTTCGATGGACCACATCTCCCGCTCCAACTGTGCCTCGTGAAACCGGGTAATATTCTTGGCCGCTGCCTTGAGACATTCGACCACCTTTGGGTCCAGCTGACGGTAGGCCTCCTGCATCTCTTCGGGGTTGACCTCGAGATCGGGCGGGCCGATATCATGCTTATGTTTGCGGTAGTGCTCCAGGACAACAATATCTCCCCGTTCCTTCACGTCATATACAATTTTTCGGATATCCTCATAGACGGAGGCGATATCCTCCATGGATCTTTCCATTATCGCGTTGAGCCTTTCAGGGCTCAAATTGTCTATCCTTTCAGGTCCGATCTTCATCTGAGAAGGTTTCTCCTTTCTATTTCTGGATCACGCCTTTGACGACCACCCGGCGCCCTTGATTTTGAAATAATCTCTCAGGGCATCCAACGTGCTCCGAAAGGCCAGGTTGTCCCATGGGATCTCTTCTTCAGAAAACCATTTGGCCTCCAGGGTCTCATCCCTTGGTGCCAGCTTTCCTTCGAGGTAGTTGGACGTATAAACAATGATGACCGCCAGTTTTCCGGGATAGGAGTAAACTCCCAAAAGGCCGTCAATGTGGACCTTGAGGCCGCATTCCTCAAGGGTCTCTCTCATTGCCGCTGTTTCAACTTCCTCCTTCCTGTCCACATACCCGCCCGGCATGACCCACTTGCCCTTCTGGGGGTTGATCCCGCGTTTCAGGAGAAGGATTTTACCATCCAAGTTCAGGATGGTACACGCAACGACCTTGGGATCGAGAAAAAAAATGAATTCACATTCACCACAGACGAGTCTCGGAGGTTCATTTATTTTCAATACGGAGGTCTTAAGTGTCCCACCACATACGGGGCAGAACCGGAATTCCACGTCATGTTGATTAATGCCCAAATCTAACGACCCCTCATCTAATGGATTGGCGATTGGCGATTGGCGATTGGCGATTGAAAAGCGCTTGAAAAGCCAAAGCAGATAGTATCCCAAATGCCAAGAACAATATCTTAAGGACTATGGTTTCCGTAATTTGCGGCATGAGGGCCTCCCGGAACTGTCTCAATTCCGCTGTGGTCTGGGGCGGATCATCGGGCGCTTCCGGTGATAATCGCCGGTCAGCCAGACATAGTCCGCGGCCTTTTTACTTATGGTTTCCCGTTTT
>JACNIU010000408.1 GCA_014382905.1 Desulfobacterales bacterium | reverse complement strand
CAAATCCCCTAAAAATGGGGGTTTCGTCAAAACCTTTCCGGAATAGGGGTTATAATGCAGGGAAAAAAAGATGTCAATGTTCCTTTATAGAAAAACAGGCGGATCTGTCAAGGAGGTTTTGAATGCGATTCACCTATTTTCGGTCCGGGTGCCTGGATTGACAGGAGCTTGTTTGTCTGTTAGAGAGAGGCCATGATCGCTAAAGTGTTACCTGATTGTTAATATTGATGAACCTGTAAAAAGCCTCTGGTCTCGCGCAGAGCCGCAAAAAGGCGCAAAATTCACAAAAATTTAAAACGGCATGTAACAAAATCAAGCGGTTACAAACAAGAAAAGTTCGGCACCTGACTTTTTACGAGACCATCAATATTGAAAAACGTTTCCCTATTTGATACCATCCCCCGGAAATGACACAGATAGCTGCATCCATTGACTTGGGTAGCCACACCGCGAGACTTCTGATTGCCCGGAGGTCAGGCGCTTCGTCAGGTGGATGGATCCCTCTGGTTAGACGTCGGGCCTATATCCGTTTTGCTGCCGATGCCGAACCCGGAGGTGAGAGGGAAATAGGCCCGGATGTTGCTGCACGCGCCCTGGAGATCATGCACGATTTTTCACGTCTGATTAGGGAGTTGGATGTCGGGCGGGTGCATGCGGTAGCGACCGGTATTATCCGGGATGCGATAAATCGAGACCGGTTTCTTGACCATATTTATGAACAGACCGGTATTCGAATAGGTCTTATATCGGGGGAAAGAGAGGCCTTACTCAGTGGCAGGGGGGCCTTGGCCGCCCTGAATATCAAACAGGGACCTTTTCTCGTCTTTGATCTGGGGGGCGGGACCACGGAGTTTCTGCAGGACGGGGGGGGAGAGCCAAAGGGAACGTCTATATCCTTGGGTGCGGCTGTTCTGACAAGAAAATTTATCACATCGGATCCCCCGGGAGAGACCGAACTGGATTCCATTTCAAAGGAGATCGACCGGTGCCTCAAATATGCTTCGGTAGATCTCGCCGGGGCACGTTTGGTCATCGGAACCGGGGGGAGTGTCACCACCCTTGCTGCCATGGTTCACGGGATTTCAGCGGATGACATCACGCCGGAAAGGGTCAATGGGTTGACACTGACGCTACCGCAGTTAGAGGCATGCCTTGCACAGATGAAAATCCTGAGAACTGCACAGAGGGTCGAGCGCCTCGGATTGGATCCGGGGCGTGCGGATGTGATCGTGGCAGGGTCTCTCGTGGTTATGGGTATCATGCGGTTCCTGGGCGTATTCGAGCTGGTAGTCAGCATGTCCGACCTGCTGGAAGGGCTTTTGATTGATGATTGAATAGTGAATATTGAATATTTGCGGAACGCAACACGCAACTCGTCACATGGATTTTATCTCAACCATTTAACTTAACGAGTTCGGGAGGAAAACGAGATGAGCAAAAAGGATATCCGGTTTGGTTACACATTTGACGATTTCCTTTTGATTCCGGCGCGGTCTTCGGTACTGCCGGGCCAGGTGGATGTAAAGACGAGATTATCGCGGAATATCAATCTGAGTATCCCTATTGTGAGCGCAGCCATGGACACGGTAACGGAATCTGAAACTGCGATTACCATTGCGAGGCAGGGGGGGATCGGGTTTATCCACAAGAACATGAGCATAGAACGACAGGCCTTGGAGGTGGAAAAGGTAAAAAAATCGGAAAGCGGTATGATCGTCGATCCCATTACTATAGAACCGGGGCGAAAGATCTATGAGGTCCTTGAAATCATGAGTAAATACAAGATTTCAGGGGTGCCTGTGGTGAAAGGTGAAAGTTTAGTCGGCATCATTACCAACAGGGACTTGAGGTTTGAAACCAACCTGGACCAACCGGTGGAATCGGTAATGACCAAGGAGAACCTCGCCACGGCCAAGGTAGGCATCACTCTGGAGGAATCCAAGGCGATTCTGCATGAAAGACGCATCGAAAAGCTTTTGGTGGTTGATGAAAAAGGCAAGCTCGAAGGACTTATCACCATAAAGGATATTGAGAAGATCAAGAAATACCCGAACGCATGTAAAGATGATCTCGGTCGTTTAAGGGTGGGAGCTGCGGTAGGTGTCGGCCCCGACATGGATGATCGGATGGAGGGTCTCATAAAGGCCTCTGTGGATGTGGTGGTCATAGATACTGCCCATGGTCATTCGGAAACGGTGCTCAAAGCTGTGGAGGTTGCTAAACATAATTTCCCTGGTATCGAGTTGATTGCCGGGAATGTGGCCACCGCCGAGGGGGTTCAGGCGCTGATCGACGCGGGCGCGGATGCTGTAAAGGTCGGTGTGGGCCCGGGTTCCATCTGTACGACCCGGATTGTGGCAGGCGTCGGTGTCCCCCAGATGACGGCGATTCTGGACTGCGCGGCCCAGGCAAAAAAATCCGGGATCCCTGTGATGGGGGACGGTGGGATCAAATTCTCGGGCGATATCACGAAGGCATTGGCAGGGGGCGCGGCTTCAGTCATGATTGGAGGTCTGTTCGCGGGGACCGAAGAGAGCCCGGGCGAGACCATACTTTTTCAGGGGCGTACCTACAAGGTCTACAGGGGGATGGGCTCCCTGGAGGCGATGAGAGAAGGGAGCCGGGACCGGTATTTTCAAGAGGAAGCCGATTTAGACAAGAAACTTGTCCCTGAAGGTATTGTGGGGAGGGTGCCTTATCGTGGTATACTGACGGATACCATTTACCAACTCGTGGGCGGGTTGAGGGCCGGGATGGGATATCTGGGATGCCGCGACATCAAGGAACTCCAGGCCAACCCGCAGTTCTTACAGATAACGGCGGCCGGCCTTCATGAAAGCCATGTCCATGACGTGATTATCACCAAGGAGGCGCCTAACTACCGGTTGGAATAGGGGTTGGGATTGACTATTGACTGATGAAGTGTGAAGTGTGGAGTGTGGAGTTAAGAGTTTAAATCGGAATATTTCCTTTTTTAACTTTAGGCACTCCAAAGTCGTAACTTCAAACTTGGAAAAACCAATAACCAATGACCAATAACCTTTACACGCAGAAGATACTCATCCTGGACTTCGGATCTCAGTACACCCAGCTTATTGCCAGAAGGGTCCGGGAGGCCAAGGTTTATTGTGAGATTCACCCATTCAACATGCGCCTTGAAACGATAGAGGGGTTTTCTCCGAAGGGGATCATTCTGTCCGGGGGACCGGCAAGCATTTACGACGAGGGCGCCCCTTTTGCTGACCGTGGAATTCTTGAGCTGAACGTCCCTGTTCTCGGGATATGTTACGGCATGCAGTATCTCACCCGTCTCCTCGGGGGTGAGGTGGGCAGGTCCGGCGACCGAGAGTATGGGAATGCGACAATCGCCATTGAAGATGACCGCGATCTGTTCCATGGGCTTGAATCCGGGGAGGGGAGATCTGTCTGGATGAGCCATGGGGATCGGATTGACCGGATGCCGGAGGGGTTTGTCGTCCTTGCAAGGAGCAAGAACAGCCCTGTGGCAGCCATGGCCGACATCACACGGACGCGCTTTGGTGTTCAATTCCATCCGGAGGTCGCCCATACCCCTGACGGTTCTAAGATATTGAGAAATTTCCTTTTCAGGATATGTGGATGCAGGCCTTCCTGGAGCATGACCTCCTTTGTTCACGGGACGGTCAAGACCTTGAGAGAGGATATCGGTGATGACAGGGTGATCTGCGGTCTTTCCGGGGGCGTGGATTCGTCGGTGACGGCGGTCCTCCTTCATCAGGCCATCGGGGGCCAGCTTTCCTGTATTCTCGTGGACAACGGTCTTTTGAGAAGGGGTGAGGCCGGGGAAGTCGTGGAGATCTTCCAGGAGCACTACGGGATGGACCTTCACCTTGTGGACGCATCCGAACACTTTCTGAAGCACTTGGAAGGTGTGACCGATCCGGAGGAAAAGCGAAAGATCATCGGCAGGGAATTTATCTCGATTTTTGAAATGAAGGCTAAGGAATTGGGCAGCGCGAAATACTTAGCCCAGGGGACCCTTTACCCCGATGTGATCGAAAGCGTATCGTTCAAGGGCCCTTCGGCCACCATAAAAAGCCACCACAATGTGGGGGGATTGCCTGAAGTAATGAATCTGGAACTGATTGAACCTCTCCGGGAGCTTTTCAAGGATGAGGTGCGCCAGGTGGGCGTGGAATTAGGTCTCCCGCGGGAGCTGGTGATGCGTCAGCCTTTTCCCGGTCCGGGTCTCGCCGTAAGGATCTTGGGAGAGATTACCCGTGAGCGGCTTGAGATATTGAGGTCTGCGGATGCCATTGTCATCGAGGAAATCAAAATAGCGGGTCTTTATGAAAAGGTATGGCAGTCTTTTGCGGTCCTCCTTCCGATCCGCACGGTTGGCGTCATGGGCGATGAAAGGACCTACGAAAATGTGATTGCCGTCCGGATTGTAGACAGCCTGGATGCCATGACGGCGGACTGGTCAAAGGTCCCCTGCGAGGTCCTGGGCCGGATTTCCAACAGGATTATCAACAGTGTGAAAGGTGTCAACCGGGTGGTCTATGATATTTCCTCTAAACCGCCCAGCACCATTGAATGGGAGTAGGGTGTTGGCTCCCTTCCCCCATTTAGTGACTTTGTAAACGACATCAAGTACGCATCGTGCTTTTCGGCAATATCTTTCCGGCCCGAAGCCCCGAGCTTCATATTCCCCAAGGCAGGGTCTTTTTCCGGTGGAAGACTATCCAGATAACTTGAAATACACAAACGGATGACGGCTGCTTTGGATTTACCGCTTGTTTTTGACAAAAAACCGATGATTTTGTCCTGTTCAGGTTCCAGATAGATCTGAATGGGGACTTTTTTCAATTTTCCCATGGCAATATCTCCAATTGCATAATAGATGATATATACAAAAATGACACATATTTAAATGATTGTCAATGGGAAATAAGTTATAGAAATTCCGAGACGTATAAATAGTCCGGTTGCAAACGGCGCCAATAACTGTCTATGCAGGCCAGGAGTGTGAGTCAACAAGGTTCATTGCGGATTAACGTGGAAATCTCTGTTGATAACGAGCGCGTGTATGGGGGACGAGCGCGTGTATGGGGGACGGTATTGATTTATTGACATAGATCATCTCATCACCTTGAGTTGCTTTTCTTTCACGATTTTTTCGCCCCGTTTTACCGATTGG
>JACNIU010000380.1 GCA_014382905.1 Desulfobacterales bacterium | reverse complement strand
GTCCGGCAGCCCTCAGTATTGCGGGTCTTATACAGGAATTCGTAGATAAATTTTCTTACGAGACTGCAGAAATTACGGTTCATACAAAGGAGAGGAATTATTTTAAGGTGACCACCATGCAAAAAGCAATTGCTTCTTTAATGGGAATACTCATGCCTTCAAGTGGTTGTCCCGTAATGGCCAACCTCAGACCGATGGTGCGGTTCCACTTGCCATTTGCCAATATACTGGAGACCACGTTCCGAACAACAAGCACCTATCTTCTGGGACAGTTTTTCCTCATGAAAAATGCCGAAACCCCCGACTTTTCATTTGAAGGTCTTGTCGAAATATACAAGAATGTCAACATGGTAAACAGGGCAATGGCAAAAAGAATCCGTTCGGTTGCTGGTAAGGATGCCAGTGCAAATGCTTTGATTATACTCGATATCTTTGCTCTCGATGTCCCTTTATCTATTGAAGACCAGATTGAGGGGCTCAGGCCCTTTTTTAGCCCGTATTTTGAATCACCTTAGGAGTTTGTGTGAGACCGGTAAAGACGAATGAAAGCTCTGGCTGTTTTTCTTTTTGTCGTGGCAGTGATTTCAGTTGACGTCCATTACGCTAAAGGCACAAAAACCCGGAGAGAGCCCGTGATCGACATTCAAAAAACCAGTAAAAGGCTCCATGATCACCTCAAGGCACTGACGCTGACAATTGGCGAGCGCAGTGTACACCATCCTGAAAACCTAAAACGGACCGCGGAATACATTGAATCCTTTTTTAAGGAAATCGACTTACCGGTTCATCGCGAGCCTTATGCATATCATAACGTTACAGTAAACAATATTGTCGCCGAGATATCTTTTGCTTCTCAACCCAAAAAGCGTTTCTTGATGGGTGCCCATTATGACTCAGTGGCCGGGACCGTTGGGGCGGATGATAACGCCAGTGCGGTTGCCGTACAACTTGAAACCGCCCGGAACCTGAAAGAGATGCTGGGGAATGAGGACCTGGACCTGGGCGTCAAGTTTGTTTTTTTCGCCCTGGAAGAGCCCCCTGTCTACGGAACCCGGCACATGGGGAGCCGCATTTATGCTGATAAAGCCAGAAGAGAAAAAGAGCCGATCGATGGCATGATCTGCCTGGAAATGGTTGGTTATGCCTGCCACCAGCCTGGATGCCAGGAATACCCGTTTCCCCTGATGTTTTTCGGATACCCCAAACAAGGCAATTATATCGGCATCGTAGGCAACTTTGAATCCCGGTCCTTGGCGCAGGCAATTGTCAGGGAGTTCAACAAGAACCGGGACCTCCCTGTGATTAAATTGACCGTCCCGTTTAACGGCTGGTTGATGCCGCCAGTCAGGCTGAGCGACCACGCCTCCTTCTGGGACAGGGGATTCAAAGCGGTCATGGTCACGGATACCGCCTTTTACCGCAACCATAATTATCACATGCCATCAGACACCATGGACAAACTGGATTTTCGCTTCATGGCCGAACTGGTGGAGAGTCTGATCATTTTCTTCCGATCACATCGTCAATGATGATGAGACACATAAAGACCTTTGAGCAGTAGTAACACTTTAATCGTTTGAAACAAAGCGTTGGACCATGAGGGTCTCTTTCCCAAAGGCCGTAACCAAAATTCTCCAGAGCGTATAGAACGCCCCCTTGACGTTCAATACAGATTCCGGGCAGGCAGAGGCAATGTCCGTTTAAATGAATACCTTTCTCTGGGGCTGTCCAGTGACGAATTTCAAGGCCTTACTGCCGTTCCTATGAAACGATCCACGTATTTACGTCCTTTGGGAAAGAGACCCTCATGGTCCCAGACAACAAACGAATGATTGTTTCAAGAAGCTAAAGTGGTACGAGCAGTAAAAGGAGAAAGGAGGCGATCCATTATGGCGATTTTTTTGGTCCAACACGGCAAAAGCCTGGCAAAAGAACAGAACCCCGAACAGGGGTTGTCCCGGGAAGGGACCGGTGATGTGGAGCGTATTGCGGGCGTCGCAAAAGGATACGGAATACACGTTGCATCCATTGCTCACAGCGGGAAAAAGCGGGCGAGACAGACCGCTGAAATTTTCGCGTCCTTTCTCAAGCCCGCGGCGGGCGTTCACGAAAAGGCAGGCTTGAAGCCCATGGACGATGTGACAGCACTGGCCGGCAGCCTCAAAGCCGATGACAACCTCATGATCGTGGGGCATCTCCCGTTTATGGAAAGGCTGACCTCATTTCTGATCACAGGGGATATGGACAGACCGGTATTCAAATTCCAGAATGGCGGAATCGTGTGCTTGGATGAAGCGCCCGAAGAAAAAGCCTGGGTGATCAAATGGACACTCATGCCGGAGATATGCTAACCGCTACTTTGCATCAAATTCTGATCCCGCCCCGGTTTAATTGGGAGTAGCGCGGGCAGGCGGTTGAAATAGGCCCTTAGTGCCTTGTAACTGACAACATGTTGTAAGAAATTGAGGGTTTCAGGTTTCAGGTTTAAGTGCTCCACTTTATGCTTCTGACACCCGAAACCCAAAACCTGTTACTTCGCCAATGTTTATTCTGTGCCTCGCCTGCCCCAAAGGGGCCACTTTTTACGAGCAGAGTTTCGGAAAAAGCATAGACACTTATGCAACAACGTATCTCAGAGATTGATCAGCAGATTGAAGCCGCTGAAAGGGAATTAGCCGGACTGGACAAAAAGCGAGCGGCTATCCTGGAACAGATGGAGGCCCTCAGGCGTGAAAAGAGCGGAATTAGCCAGGGTTCTCCCGTATCATTCTTGGTTAATGGTAGAACACCAGTGACAAATCAATCCCCTCAGGAGGACAAGATCTCACTGTTTCGCTCGCTCTTCAGGGGCCGTGAAGATGTTTATCCAAAGAGGTTCGAAAGCAAGAAAACAGGCACAAGCGGCTACCAGCCCGTCTGTCGCAATGAATGGGTGAAAGGCATTTGCGGAAAACCAAGGATCAGATGTGGCAATTGCCAAAACCGTAAAGTCCTCCCTGTAACGGACGACGTCATCAGAAACCACCTTTTAGGTTACGACCTTCAAAAAAAGACAAGACCAGATTTTGCAGTCGGTGTATATCCTCTGCTTCCCGATGAAACCTGCTGGTTCATTGCTGCGGATTTTGATCAGTCCACGTGGATGCAGGACGTGTCTCGGTTTCTCGAAATATGCAAGTCCTTCCGCATACCCGCGGCGGTTGAGCGCTCCCGGTCAGGGAATGGCGGGCATGTATGGGTTTTCTTTTCTGAACTGGTTCCTGCCACTTTAGCACGAAAGATGATTTCCTTTGTCCTCACTGAAACAATGGAACTCCGGCCCGAAATCGGCCTCCAATCCTATGACCGGTTTTTTCCGAATCAGGATACCCTGCCGAAAGGAGGTTTTGGAAATCTTATCGCCCTCCCCCTTCAAAAAAAACCCCGGGAAAAGGGGAACAGCCTTTTCTTAGACGACCGTTTTGAACCATACCCAGATCAATGGGCATTTCTGTCATCCATTCAACATATGAGCCTCAATGAGGTTGGGGCCGTTGTTGACGAGGCGATACGTCGCGGGCGCGTGCTTGGCGTGAGGATGTCGGTCACTGATGAGCAGGATGATGAACCGTGGACAATGCCTCCGTCAGGGCGACGAAAGCAGACACCCATCACAGGACCTCTGCCGAAAGAGATTGAGTTGATCCTGGACAATCAGATCTATGTGGCAAAAGAGGGCCTGCCTGCTCCGTTGATGAACCGTCTGATTCGATTGGCGGCCTTTCAAAATCCTGAATTCTACAAGGCACAAGCCATGCGGTTTCCAACTTACGACAAGCCCCGCATCATCAGTTGCTGTGAAGAATTTGCAAAACATATGGGATTACCCAGAGGGTGTCTGGATGAACTGATCGAACTACTTGACTTCTTGAGGATCAGGCCGAAAATCGTTGATAAACGCTTTCAGGGTAATCTCATCCATCTCTGTTTCCATGGCACCCTCAGGCCAGAACAGCGATCGGCTGCAGAGGCCATATTGAGCCATGACACCGGAGTGCTTTCTGCCTCTACCGCCTTTGGCAAGACAGTAGTCGCTGCCCACATAATAGCTGAGCGGGCTGTGAACACGCTTGTCTTGGTGCATCGCAAACATTTACTTGATATGTGGGTTGATCGTCTGAGCCAATTCTTAGGGCTTAACCCCGAACAGATCGGTCGCATAGGAGGGGGAAAGCGCAACCCGTCAGGGCTCATCGACATCGGGATAATTCAAAGCCTCAGTACGAAGGGAGTGGTTGATGATATCGTGGGCCAATACGGGCACCTGGTCGTGGACGAATGTCACCGAATCGCAGCCAGGAGCTTCGAGATCGTTGCCAGACAAAGTAAAGCGAGGTACGTAACAGGCCTGTCAGCCACCGTAGCCCGAAAAGATGGTCACCACCCGATCATTTTCATGCAGTGCGGACCGGTAAGATACCGGGTCGATGATCGAAAACAGGCTGCTAAAAGACCGTTCGACCACAAGGTGGTTGTCCGCAAGACCGGCTTTAATCTGCCCCGATCAATATCAAACAAAACTGATCCAACGATTAATGAACTCTATGATGCCCTGATCGCCGATGAAGGCCGGAACAATATGATTATTAATGATGTGCTCTCTGCTGTCGATGAAAAACGCTCACCGGTCTTGCTGACCGAACGGAAAAAACATCTGGATCTCCTTGCAGCACGCCTTACGCCCATTGTCAGGAACGTGATTGTGCTTAAGGGCGGCATGGGAGAAAAACAAAGACGTTCTATTTCAGCGGAACTGGCACATATCCCGGATGAAGAAGAGCGGGTCATCGTCGCAACAGGCCGCTATTTAGGTGAAGGATTCGACGATGCCAGATTGGATACCCTGTTTTTGGCCCTCCCGGTTTCCTGGCGGGGGATAGTGTCGCAGTATGCCGGGCGTCTTCACAGGATACACAAGGCGAAAAAAGAAGTGGTAATATTCGATTACGCTGACACTGGCGTCCCCATGCTCGCAAAAATGTATGAAAGACGTTGTGCAGGGTACACCAACATCGGGTACGAAATCCATGAATAAACAGATCCTCACGGTCACTAACTTTGTTTCAAACGGCTAAAGTGTTACATTACTTCTAATTTTGATGAATGAGGGGGATTTGAATGATGTTGTTGATTGAGAGGATTTCA
>JACNIU010000407.1 GCA_014382905.1 Desulfobacterales bacterium | reverse complement strand
TCCGCGAAATCGCCCACGAGGAACATGTGGCTTTTCTTCGATTTCGTGTCGCAAAGCGAAGCCCAACCATTGCTAAAGGGCCATACTGCACTTTCGTAAGGCACAGTACCGTCGCCGGTATTCCACCAGACATTCGATTCTTTAGGCTTCTCGTTCCGGGGGACCCCGTCTTCGTAGAGGTCTATCCCGCGAACTTTGGGAGAAATGATCCACCGGATGGTGTATCCTTCCTTGTCCCCCACGAAAAGTTCCACCTTCACTTTGCCGCCCGCCCCGTCCTTGCTCATGACCGTCCCTGGGGAGTTGTACTCACTGGAGCCCGAGTCCAAGTTGAGTTCTTTGAGCCAGGTGTTCACATTATTGGGGGTACCAACGGCCCAATGGGAAAGATTCGTGCTGCCCTTGGTGAGGAATTCTCCCGTGTACATCAATTCCAGAAGAGACGGGACCTTGTCCCGGACAAAGGCCCTGATCTCCTTATTTTTGTTTCCTTTATCGGACCAGTGCTTTTTGTGATAGGTGTTTTCCCACAGGTCCTGAATGGTGTTCGTGTAGGGGTTGACGGAAGAAAAGCCCCCCCTATCCGTGATATCGTCCACGGTCTTGGGATCACCTCCCTCCCAGATATAGTAAGGGTTGCATGATCCCAAATGGGGGGTCCCCACCATGGCTAGCTTGTCAATGTCGCCTTTGTAATGGGCTTTACTCTGGATATAGGCGCGGACCACCAGTCCGCCCATGCTGTGGGCCACCACATGTACCTTTCCTGTGGTGGACTTCTCGATGGCCTCATCAATCTTCTGATACAAATACCACATCCACGCCTCTTTGCAGGTATGACGCCAGTCCCAGGGGCATTTAAAGACGTTGTAGCCGGCATCGGTGAGCTTATCTTCCAGCTTTTTGAAACCGGTTTCTCGGTAGAGATGGATGCGGAGGTTCTTTGCCGGGTCTTCTTCAGGAAGATCGGGACAAGGGCTCAAACCGGAACTGGAGCCCATCATGCCCGGCACCAGTATTACCGGCGTCCCTCGGGTGCGGAGGTTTATCCAAAACTGAATGTCCTTCAGTCTCTGGCTCATGCTGTTCTGGATGGATATATCCGAGACCTTCTGGGTCTCCGTCTCCCCGCTTTTTCCCACGAGAATGTCATAGGTGTCGCAGTCCAATCCTGCAAATGCGTATTCGCCTTCGGTGTCGGTCTGGGTCTGGGCCACAATCTGCCCTTGGGAATCTAAAAGCTTCACGTCGGCGTGATACACCACATCATCCCTGGCATCAATCACCCTACCGAAGATTTTGCCGCTGCATGCGCTCCCGCCGGTTACATTGAAGTAATTGCTGTATCCATAGGCTCCGTAGCCACTGCAGTTGAACCGGGTGTTTCCTGGTGCGTACACTTTTACAGAAACCGTCGCTTGTCCGCTTACAAGGTTCGTGCTCGTGGGAGAAACAGCCCCAAGGTTGCTCGTCAGGCTCGCCGAGACGAAAAATCCCCAGACCCGATTGCCATTCGCGTCCACGGCCGTGACTGTGACGCTGAACGGCGTGCCCACCGTCTGGGGAGAGGAAATGGTCGAAAAAACAAAATGATCCAAATTATCAAATGTCCAATCCGGTCCGCCGCGAACACAACGGAAGTAGACATCGTAGAGCTTCCAGGGGGCGTTGGCCACAAAGCCTTTGCCAAAGTTCACGTCCCACGTGTAGGCAGGGCCGTTCGCTAAAGTACTGCTCGACCGGTAATAGGACGAACTGCAGTTTGGGAAGTAGTCTGTGTCAATGGCAGGGCCATAGCGGTCACAATCAACAATGGTCTCCAGTTCACGCACATTGGGGAGGCGCCAGTCCCTGTACCCGGCAAGGCTCAGACACTCGCAATAAAAGAGAGCGTCCCTCCAACTATGTCCGGTGTCATTCTGCCCGTCCCCCTGCTGCCACATCAGCCCGGTCACGGAATCGGAGACCGTACCATCGCCGTTGTCATGAAAATTAGAGATTGCAATAGGTTCACCGCGCACACAACGGACGTAGTTATTGCTGGCCTTATTGAGCACGTAGCCGAAGTAGAAATCGACTGCCCACGCTTGGTTCGAGTCGCCCGCGTAGGTACTGTCCGACCAGTAACCGGACGAACCGCAGTTTGGGAAATACGCAGTATCAATGGCGGGATTGTATCGCCCGTAGTCCACAATGGACATCAGTTCCCGCCGGTTGGGCAGCCGCCAGTCCGAGTGCCCCGCAAGACTATACCCGCTGCAATAATCACCGGCCTCCTGCCAAGTGCGTGATGAAGCATTCTGCGAGTCCCCCTGCTGCCACATCAAACCGGTGTTCAAATCCGTCACAGTGCCGTTGCCGTTGTCAGTGTATGTGGGCTGGGGGCCGTCATATTGTGCGTCCTGACCGTAATACCACTGGGTCAGCAGACTGGGGCAGGTGATCTCGCTATCATTGTCATAGCATTTATCAATGCCCGTATCCGGGAGCTGGTAATCCCCTGCAAGGGCGTACCCGGACAGCATCAGGAAAAGAAACATCGAAATGGTCAAGACTAGGCTATTTTTCATCAAAAACCTCCTTTTGCTCAAACTTCCTTGTCTCTGTGAGGGGCGTCCTGGCCCGATCCTGCCTTCGGGCGGGTCTGAAAGCCACCCTCACAGAAGAAGTACAAAGTCCAAAGTCCGAGTCTGTGTGAGCGGCGCCCTCGCCGCGACTTCATTCCCCACCGCACTCTGTCGAGCCTCGAAAGGCTCTCTCACAGTAAAAAGACAACCAATCTTCTCTGTATCTGGAGGAGCGGTGGCGGCCCGGCATAAAAGCCGTGACGCTTTATTTTCCCGACCACAGGCCAATCTTGCAGCAGGCTTACGTTAAGAGGTCCCTCACCATATTTATCTGATCACGTTTTGACTTCATCAAGGCATGATGGTCACCATCTGCAGTGTAAGTGATCCTTGCGGCGCTTTGGGCGCCTTGATAAATGTCGTGTTGGATGTTTGGGTTGAGAATGACGAATCCCAACCCCCCTGAAGGGTCAGTGACTTGGATTCGTTCAGGATAATGGATTCGGTGTAAGCTCCCGCTTCTATCAGTATGGCTGCGCCTGTAGCCGCCGCATGAACTGCATCTTGAATCGATGCATAGCAAGGAATGTTACCGCCACATGACGCATCCTTGCTTACGTATATGGATGAGTAATTGACAATAATGGTGTGGACATATTTAGATTCAGTAATATCTGAGAAATTGAATTCACCAGCGGGATCATCAGTGGTCCAAGCCTCGTTCCGATAAGAACCTACAGCTGCCTTGAGATTGAATTCGCCTGTAGATTTGCCAACTAAAACTTCCACAGTTGCAGTTCCTGTGTAGTTGCCCCTGAAAGTTACCGTTGCAGTCCCTACCCAAATCTTGTAACCTGCTTCTGGCGTGTAGAGGGCCTCATATTCGGTATTTTCTGCCAGCTCGAAGGGCATTTTTGCTATTACAGCAGTCGCCGATAAAACCTCCCAGTCATCAGGAAGTTGCAGGATTAAACCATACAGGGTCACCCCATCATCTCCAACATCCTCAGACTTACCCGCTACGTAAACAGTAATGGTCTGCCCAGTCAAAGCACAAGATGGACCAGTAAAACTAACCACTGACAATTTGCAGCCTGATGCAAAAAGACTTAATTGGAAAGCGGAAAGCAAAAACAAAACATGCAGCTTTTTCATTTCTCGGTCCTTTCAATGAAAGTTAAGGATACTTCTCCGACTGTATTCCGGAGAAGGGGATAACTGGTGGGGAGGTGGCGGCCCGGCATAAGAGCCACCGTGACCCTTTATTTCCCGACCACAGACCACCCCTGCCGCCAGCTTACGTTAATAGGTCACTCCCATGATTTGCCTGTTTTCTAATGCGTAATGCGCTTATCAAGGCTTTATGGTGACCATCTGCAATGTGAGTGACCCTTGTGACGCTTTGGGTGCCTTGATGAACGTCGTGTTTGAAGTTTGGCTTGTGAAGGACGAATCCCAACCGCCTTGAAGGGTTAGTGATTTGGATTCGTTAAGGACAAACGATTCATCGTATGTTCCCTGTGCTATCTTTATGGCAGTGCCTGTACTGGCCGCATCCATAGCTGCCTGAATAGACGTGTAGCATGGACTGTTGCCGCCACATATCCCATCTTTGTTTACATATATGACAGAAGAAGTGGTGAAACTTTGATCGTTGCCGTAATTTGTCCCCACGCTATTGGTGCCCTTAGCCCGGAAATGGTAGGTCGTACCGGATGTTAGGCCGCTGAGAATGACACTTGCAGCTTGCGCAGCGCTCCCTGTAAGTGGGCTTTGCATTGCGGCAACTGTGGTACCATAATTAGTACTTGTCCCGTACTCAAAGACAGCGGTTGTAGATGCCCCGTTCGGGTTGACGGTGGCATTGAGAGTGGCTGAGGTTGATGTGACCGAGGAAGCGGAGCCTGTTGTTACTGTCGGTGACAAGGTATATGTAAACAAGCCAACCCGTGACCATTCCGAGCTTCCTGCGTTGTTTTGAGCTTGCACACGCCAAACATATTGTCCTGCCACTAGGCCTGTAACATTTGCACGCGATGTTGGCAAATTGGTGTTTTCGAAAATAGGACTGCTAAAATCAGGAACTGAGGAAATCTGCAAGTGATATGTCCCACCACCGCTTGGGCTCCAAACAAACTCGTTATCAGAAGTTATGGAACCTATTCCTGGCTTCAGCAAAAAAGGGGCGATTGGTATTGTTGATGGACCGAACATACGTAATTCTACGCCAAGCTTTGTAGTAACCGCGAGTAGCGACCCATCAGGGCTAAAATTTAAACCAATTGGTTGTGAATTCATCGTATTTACTAATGTGCCCGATGCTACATCCCAGATATATACATGCGAGGTCCGAACAGAAAAACTTGTCTCAATACCCCCTACAGAAACGGCGCGATTACCGTCTGGACTAAAGGCAACAACACTGTTAAGCCATTTATCAGACCCACTCGAAGTTTGATCAAGAATATAAACTATGTTTCCGGTTGCAACATCCCAAAGTCTCACAGAATAATCAAAATACGTTGCAGCACCGGTAATTATTTTGGCAGCGTCGGGACTAAAGGCTACACCATTTGCATCATTACTATGGCCGGAAAATGTTTGTATGGTATTCCGTGTTTGCAAATCTATA
>JACNIU010000404.1 GCA_014382905.1 Desulfobacterales bacterium | reverse complement strand
GTGTCGGCAAGACGCGATTGATGGGCGCCTTTATCAGCTACCTGTACTTGAGCGAAGGCGTCCGGCATTTCTTTGTGCTCGCGCCGAACCTGACCATCTACAACAAGCTGATCGCCGATTTTACGCCGAACACACCGAAGTATGTTTTCCAGGGCATCTCCGAGTTCGCGGTCAACCCGCCGGAGATCATCACCGGAGATAATTACGAGAGCGGGCGTGGCCTTCGCAACGGCTGGCTCTTCGATATGGGTGAGGTCCATGTCAACATCTTCAATATCTCGAAGATCAACAGCGAAGTACGCGGCGGCAGGAGTCCGCGCATCAAGCGCCTCAGCGAATACATCGGGCAGAGTTATTTCGATTACCTTGCCGGGTTGGACGACCTGGTAATGCTGATGGACGAATCGCATCGCTACCGGGCCAGCGCCGGAGTGCGGGCGATCAACGAGTTGAACCCCATCCTCGGGTTGGAATTGACCGCCACGCCTCAGGTGGAACGAGGCCAGAGCACCGAATCTTTCAAGAACGTGATTTACAGTTATCCCCTGAGCAGTGCAATGACCGACGGCTTCGTGAAAGAACCGGCAGTGGCGACGCGGGAGAACTTCGATGCCGCGAACTACTCGGACGAAGGCCTGGAGAAGGTCAAGCTCGAAGACGGCGTTCGGATTCATGAGAACACGAAGGTCGAGCTGGAGGTGTACGCCCGGAACAACGACCAGCCGATAGTCAAGCCGTTCATGCTGGTTGTCGCCCAGGATACAACCCACGCCAACGCACTGCAGCAGGTTATGGAGGACGACGATTTCTTCGAGGGGCGATACAAAGGCATGGTGATTACCGTTCATTCCAACGTGCGCGGCGAGGAGAAAGACGAGGTCGTCGAGCAGTTGCTGAACGTTGAAAATCCGGACAACCCGGTCGAGGCCGTCATCCACGTCAATATGCTCAAAGAGGGGTGGGACGTTACGAATCTCTATACCATCGTTCCCCTGCGTGCCGCGAATTCCCGGACCCTGGTGGAACAGTCCATCGGCCGGGGGCTGCGTCTGCCCTACGGCAAGCGGGTGGGAGTCCCGGCCGTGGATCGCCTGACCATCGTGTCGCACGACAGGTTTCAGGAGATCATCGATCACGCCAACGATCCAAACTCAATCATCCGCACCGGGGTGGTCATTGGAAAGGATATCCCTGGGGCGGGGAAGAAGGCGGTGATCGTTGAATCCGAGTTTGAGAAGATCATCTCATCATCCATGCCGAAGGCTGGAGAAGAAGAGAAGGCCCCGGGAACGCGCAGCCTCTTCGAGAAACCGGAAGAGCAGGAAGTGGCGAAGGCTACGTTCCAGGTTATCCGGCAGTATGAACGCCTGTGCGGTAGCGACCAGCTTCAGGACGCGGAGATCCAGAAGGAAATCGTCAAGAAGGTCGAGGAGATCGCCCGGCCCAGACTTGGGCTTCTGTATGACAGCCTTGGCGAAGATGCTGTCGCAGACGTGGTGAAGGATACCACGGCGCTGTATCAAGACCTCTCCATCGACATTCCAAAAATCGTGGTCGTGCCAAAAGGCGAGGTGGTCGCTGGATATGAAGATTTCGATCTAAACATCAGGAACATCAACCTTCAGCCGGTGGCGCAGGACATTCTCATTCAGCACCTGCACGATATGCAGCGATACAAGCTGCGCGACGGATCAGGCGTGGTCGAGGAGAAACGGTCGGAAGATTACCTGGTGCGCGGGTTGATAGATTTCAATGATATCAGTTATGACGATCACGCGGCATTACTCTACAAGCTGGCTGGTCAGGTCGTCGCGCACCTGCGCTCCTACCTGAGCGAAGAAGATGATGTGGTGAATGTGCTGCAATACCACCAGCAAGCTCTTGTGAACCTGATCCATTCCCAAATGCAGGGCCATTTCACGGAGACGGCTGCGTCTTATGAGGCGCATGTTACCAAGGGATTTCGCACTCTGCGACCGAACAACTACACTGCCGGCGCGGATCAAACGGTTCGTGACTTCAGGACGCCGATTCCGGCTGGCGAGAAAAACCGGATTGGTTTAATGCTTTTCGGCGGATTTCAGAAATGTTTGTATCCAGCACAGAAATTTGACTCCGATCCGGAGCGGCGTTTTGCCGTGATCCTCGAGAACGATGAGGATGTCCTCAAGTGGTTCAAGCCCGCCAAAGGTGATTTTCAGATTCACTACAGCCACGATGAATCGTATGAACCGGATTTTGTCGTCGAGACCGCAACCGGGAAATTCCTCTGCGAACCCAAGCGTGCCTCCGAAGTTTCAGATGACGTTGTCCAGTCAAAGGCGGATGCGGCCGTCGTCTGGTGTGAACATGCAACGGTTCACGCGAAGACTTATGGCGGCAAGCCCTGGACCTATCTCTTGATCCCTCATGACCAGGTATCGGAACAAATGAGTTTGGCCGGCCTGGCGGCCAGGTGTACCCATGTATCACAGGTGCAGGGAATCGGCAGCCATGGAAAGGAATGAACACGTGACGCGCTTTCTCCATACAGGTGACTGGCAGTTAGGGATGACCCGGCACTTCTTCTCTGAAGGGATTCGCGAACATCAGAATGGATTGTGAATAATGACGAATTTGAGATCTTTGCAGACAGATGACTTTCCTTGGGCTCGAAAGGCACAGCATTATATCGCAAGCGGCCAAAAGGCCCGCGCTTTACGTTTGCTGGATCGCGTGATTGAGTACGATATGCCGCTCTTCGGCGACGACCCGACATTGCAGGAGGACCGTCGTCTGGCCTGGCTTTACAGAATCGCTTTGCTGAGGGAATGGGGAAGATTGTCCGAGGCTCTGGCGTGGACCTGTCTCGAATGTGAACTGAATCCCCGAAATGTGGCTGCCCTGGCACTCAAGGAGTCGCTGAAGGACTCTCTCAATCTTCATGGAAGAGACCTGGGGTCTGATGTCAAACGAAGGCGCAGCAGTGTAAAGTCGGGGATATGGCGAGGAGTGGCCGGAATGCGGGAGATCAAGACCCTCCTTGAACGGGACGTTATCTTGCCATTGAAAGATCCCGCACTCTACAAACGCTTCAAAGTCACTCTTCCACGAGGCGTTTTGTTCTACGGTCCGCCGGGCTGCGGCAAGACCTTCATTGCCAGAAAGCTGTCGGAAATCCTTGATTTCAACTTCACTGAAGCGAACCCTTCCGACCTCGCCAGCATCTACGTGCACGGAGGTCAAACTCGAATTCGGGCTCTTTTCGAGACTGCAAAGAAACAAGCACCGTCTCTCATTTTCCTGGATGAACTGGACGCTCTCGTCCCAAACAGAGCGGGGCAGGATTTAGGCCACCATTACAAAAGCGAAGTGAACGAATTCCTGGTCCAGTTGAGCGATTGCTGGAAAAACAGAATTTTGGTGATTGCCGCAACGAACCTCATCGAAAGTATTGATCCAGCCATCCTGCGGCCCGGCCGGTTCGATCGCAAGATCTTCATCGGTCCCCCGGACCTGGAGGCCCGTTTAGAAATGCTGCGACTTTACATGACCGATCGTCCACAAGAGAAGATGGAATGGTTGGATCTGGCTAAAAAATGCGAATTCTACACCAGTGCTGAAATCGAAAACATTGTGAACGAGGCCGCGAGGTTGGCTCTCCAGGAAGTGAGACCCATTCGGTCAGACGATCTATACCAGGCCATGAGTGAAAATCTTCCGGCGCTTTCTTCAGAAAAGGTTGCAAGAATGAGGTCCCGGATAGGCTTTGTTTAGGGCATCTTGGGGACGTCCATCAGTAGGTAAGTAACTTCCTTAACATACAGAAATTACATATGAAAACAGAGCGGTTCAGGGGCATGGGGTAAGGGGTAAAGATTTTTTATCGGAGCAAATCCAATGCAGTTACAGGACGTTGAAAAACTGATCCGGAACGGCGAGTCTGAGACCGTAATGCGGGACGTAGTCAACTTATAAACTTATGAAAGGAAAACGTTTTGAGGGATGGGAAATCAAGCGCTCGCGGCCTTCCGGGGCAGATCTCTTTGTCAATAATGAATGGATAAACCTATGAATCGCTTTTGATCCTGGACATAGGTTAAGATCGGATTAGGCCCGCTTGAGGTCAGGCTTCTTCTATCATATAGGTTTCGCAGATACGGTCAAAATGGTACGACTAAGAAACATTTTCTTGAAATTAGTATATTCTCTTGATATTTAAGTTGATATCCATGGCTTTTACATCCCGGAATAGGCGAAGGAGATCTAAGTCAATGACCCTCTCAAAACAAGACCTTATAGACCCAGTTTACAGCCAATCAGACTTTGTTAAACCGGAAGCGACCCTTGTGGTTAAGTCCCTCTTGGAAATAATAAAACGAACCTTGGAATCTGGAGAGAACATTTTGATCAGTGGGTTTGGGAAATTCTGCGTGAAAGACAAGAAGGAACGGAAAGGGAGAAATCCGCAGACTGGGGAGGATTTGGTGTTGAGAGCGAGGAGGGTGGTGAGATTTAAATGTTCTGAGATACTGGCGGGAAGGATAAATGGCAGAGGGTAAGTAGGACTTTCCAAATACCCCACCAGTTGATTGAATGACATTAAATTGTGAGGAATCCATATGGCAAATGGCGAAACTAAAGAATTGCGAAAACTGACCTGCGAGCATCTTCATGCCCTTTGGGAGATAGCAAAGAGCGGCAATCTGGATTCACTGTCTGGCGAATCGAAATGGTTAGCAAAAGTCATGTTGGACCACAAAGACGAATATTTCAATCAATTTGAAATGGCTGACCTGACATACGACTATGAATATGACGTTGATTCCGATGTAAATCCCTTCCTGCATATTATACTTCATTCGGCTATCGAACGTCAGTTGGAGGCCAAAGATCCCATCGAAGCTTACCAGTTTTACAATTCAATGAGAAAAAAGAAAGTTGCCCATCACGATACGATACATCTCATAGCCGCAATTTTCGCACCATTGATGTTCAAGGTGATGCAAGAAAGAAAAGAGTTTGAGCTGGATAAGTATATATCATTATTAAAGAAATACAAAAACAAGCAACCCAATAAGATATATGAGTCCATGGAAAAAGACGTTGATTCTATGTTTTAGGAGTTTAATTTTGGTCTGAGGGGGAACGTTGGGGTCATAGGAAACTAAATAAGAGCACCAGGAAAAAATCAAGACAAAAAGTTTGACAGATTTTAGGCAAAA
>JACNIU010000403.1 GCA_014382905.1 Desulfobacterales bacterium | reverse complement strand
CGTTCCAAAATGCGTATTCTGTTTGCCATTCCCAATAAACTCAGATAAAATTAGTAGGAGGTTTGTAGATTCGATAACTGTATGGAGGAGATTAGGGATGTCTAAATCAATCAGAGATACGTTTTCTATTCTTGGCTTCAAAGACGCCGTTGTTGCCATGGCCGTTGCCATGGGTCTGGGACTTGCGCTGTCCGGCTGTGCCGCCCTGCAGAACCAGAAGGCAATAGAGACAGAACGTTTGCTCGCTGCATCAGGGTTTCAGATGCGATCGGCAGATACCCCCCAGAAGCTTGACCACTTGAAAAGCATGACGCAGCGGAAGCTCGTCCTTCACCAACACGAGGGCAAAATCTATTATGTCTACGCAGACGCGACCTCGTGTCAATGCCTCTATGTGGGCAATGAAAAGGCCTATGGGCGTTACCAGGAATATGCGCTCCAGAAGAACATTGCAGACGAGCAACGCAGGGCCGCGGAAATGAACGAGAATGCGTCCATGAACTGGGGGCTTTGGGGTCCCTGGGGGCCCTGGGGGCCAGCGGGACCCTGGGAGTAAAAAAGGGTTGGCTGTCTCATCGGAAAGAACGCTGGTCACACAAGCAGGATTGATGCGGCCGAAAAAAAGACCATAGCAATCCAACCTGAGCGTATGAGAAGGGTATTTGTCGTACGGATCTTTTCAGGGCCTGCATCAGGACTCCCCTCCCCGAGCCATGGTTTATCTTTTATCCCGTCAGGGTATCGGGTGGGCCCCCCGAGGCTCACGTGCAGGGCCCCCGCTACAAAGCTTTCAGGATGGCCTGCATTGGGAGACTCATGTTTGAGCCTGTCTCTGAATGCCACCCTGATCCCGTCTAATGGATGAACTCCGCTGATCAAGGCACCGGCAAAAAGGATGACCACGGATAAGCGTGCAGGAACAAAATTCATGACGTCATCGAGTCTGGCCCCTGCCCGTCCGAAATTCAGGAACTCCGGCGTTCGGTAACCCACCATTGAATCTAAGGTACTCGCCACCTTGAAGGCAAGCATAAGGCTCACTCCGGTTATGACAGGAGATACTCCGAGATAGCATGCCAGGATTGCCCCTGTCATATACCAGAAAAGCGGAGAAAGAAACCCGTCCACAAAGTTCTCGGCCTGAGTTTCCAATGCCGCCCGGCTGACACCTTTCTCATCCAACCAGCGAACATCACGCCCCACCACCATGGCAATTCTTTTTCTGGCTTCGGGCAGGTTGCCGGCTTCCAAGGCAAGCACAACCCGCTTTGCATGCTCCATAAGATCTTTCAGGGAAAGGCAGGAATAACAGATGAAGAGGTCAAATCCCAATCCCACGATTAGATGTAGTTGTTGAGCAACAAGTCTCACCACTAAATAGGTGCCGACTGAAGCGGATTGCACGATCAGGACCAGGAGGATGCCCCCTCCTTTCCCATCCAGACCGGCGCGCCTCAATATACCCGTAAAAATTGTGACGCACTGGCCGATCACCCGGATGGGGTGCAGTCTGTAGCGTGGGTCGCCAAAAAAAAGATCTAAAATAAATGCAAGCCAAATGACAACAGTCGATTCAAGCACGATCACCAACTTGATTAAAATGATAAAAGAGAAAGGAGCAGATCATTTTCTTCCGCCCCTTTAAGACCGATTCGAAAAAAGTTCTTCTCAAGCCCCGGAAAGTTCCTGCAGTCCCGAACATAAGCACCGTTTAATAGAAGGTGCCGTAACAGATCATCTAAGTTCCCGGTCCTGGTCCACTGGCAGAGGATGTAATTGGCGCAGGCAGGGAAAGATGTGATGCCGTCCAGATCTTCGAGTGCCTTCAAGACCTTTTCACGCTCAGCCTTCACCGCAGAGCGGCTCTCCTCCTCATAAGCAGGGCGTGTAAGCAGAAGCGGGGCCATACTATCGGCTATCCCGTTGACCGTCCAAGGTTCTTTTGCTTTCCTCAAAAGTGCTATCAGCTCTTCACTTCCGATTATGCCTCCTAACCTGAGACCCGGGATTGCATAAAATTTTGTAAGCGAGTGCACGACAACGATATTGGGCCTCGCAGGTTCAGTCATGAAGCTTTCCGTTTCCCAATCATCAATAAATTGTATAAATGCCTCATCGAGGATGAACCATTTTTCAGGAAACCTGTCGGCAAGCTCGGAGATCTGCTCTTTTGGCAACAGGTCCCCCGTGGGGTTGTTGGGACGGCCGATCCAGATGGCCCCCACCCTATCGATAACTTCAACCAGCAGGTCCGGTGAAGGAAAAGAAAAATCATTGTCCGGAGAGAGAGGGCATCTTATCACTTCTGCCCCTGCCAGCAGAGAGGCACGCTCATAATCGTGGTACGACGGTGTGATGACGGCAACGCCCTTGACGCCGAGGACCCTTGGTGCGAGATAGATCATCTCGGTCGATCCGTTCCCGGCCAGGCAATTCCGGGAAGATACGCCAAACCTCATCTCGTAGTAACGGGCGACCCCTCCCCCTTCAACAGTCGGATAGCATTTAATGGTCTCCACCAGTTCCTGCCACCTCTCTTTGATGATGGGCGGTGGTCCTAAGGGATTCAGATTTACGCTGAAGTCCAGAACAGACCTTTCTGGCAGGCCAAAACGGGTCATGTCACGCCGCGGGGTGCCGCCGTGAATGTAATTTAATTCCGATTCCATCATAACATACGAATTATCCTCTCTACGTCACAATTGGCCTCGAAATGATCGGCAAGGCGGTCGTACTGGTGAAACCGCGCAAGTCTCCCTTTACTGGGACGCCCCTCCTTCATCCCTTTAGCCCTTCGAAGCGTATTCAGAAAATCCCCCTTCATGGCAGGAACATCGAACAGACCGTGAACATAGGTACCTGCCACGACCCCGTTATTGATAACCCACCCGTCGCTCCACGCCTTTTTAGCCCCAGGGACGTGAATCTTCAAGAATGGTTTACCCCTGCGCCCTGTTGGCCTGCTCCGGCCCATATGGATCTCATAGCCTGTCACCCGTTTCTGGTTCAGCAGGCAGGTGCCGGTCACCTTGCGAACGACCTTATCCGCCTCGATTACCGTACTGACAGGAAGGAGCCCGATCCCCCGGACCACTTTCCGGTCTGACTCTATCCCAAGAGGGTCCATGATCACCTCTCCCAAAAGCTGATATCCGCCGCATATGCCGAGGACCCTCCCTCTCCCCTTTGCATACTGCCGAATAGCCGCTTTCCATCCCGAACGACCCAACCAGAACGCATCTTCCATGACGTTCTTTGTGCCCGGTAGAATGAGGCAGTCATAGGCTTCCGATAACTCCTGGGGTCGGAAAAGATAATTGACCACAATATCCGACTCCATTTCAAGGACTTCAAGATCGGTAAAGTTGGATATGGCAGGCAGTTTCAAGACAGCAATGTTGACGGTCTTGCCGCTGACGGGTCTTGGGTCTCTCTTATCCGGCTGGACCGCTACAGAGTCTTCGGAATCGATAAGGATATCCTCAAAAAAGGGGACCAGACCCAGGACCGGTTTGCCGGTCTTTTTCTCGATATATTCCATGCCTGATGAGAAAAGCCGTGGATCTCCCCGGAACTTATTGATCACAAAACCAATGGTCAGATCTCTCTCCTTTCGGGTCATGAGATGGTAACTGCCCACGATCTGAGCAAATACGCCCCCCCTGTCAATATCCGCCATCAGGATACAGGGCGCACCCACCGCCATGGCCATCGGAAAATTGACCAGATCATCCCTTTTGAGATTCATCTCGCAGCAACTCCCCGCCCCTTCCATGACGATTATTTCATATTCTTTAGACAGACGTTCGTAGGACTCCATAACGATCTTTCTGAGCCCCGGCTTGACATCATGGTAACGAATGGCCTCTATCTGGGTAAAAATTTTTCCCTGGACGATGACCTGTGATCTCATGTTCGTAGAAGGCTTTAGCAGGATGGGATTCATATGCACCGATGGGAGTACCCCGGCCGCCTCTGCCTGAACGACCTGGGCCCGGCCGATCTCGCCTCCTTCAACAGTAACATAGGAGTTGTTCGACATGTTCTGGGCCTTAAAGGGGGCAACCCTGTAACCCCGTCGTTTGAAAATCCGGCAAAACGCAGTAGCCGCAATGGATTTACCCACATCGCTACCCGTACCCAGAAACATGACGGCCCTGGCAGCTTTTCTCTCAGGCGGATACCCCTGATTCATTTCTCGATTCCAATCCCTGCTTCAATACCCTTATAGCAGTAGTGTTTAACCTCCCTCATCTCTGTCACCAAATCGGCCGCCTCTATGATCCGGGGGTCGGCCATCCTTCCGGTTAACACGAGTTCCACCTCTTCCGGTTTTGCATGAATAAAATTTAGCAGGTCCTCAACTGAGAACAGACCGTAATAGGCGGCGATATTGGCCTCATCCAGAATGACAAGATCGTACCTGCCGCTGCACATCATCTCGCGAACCTCTTTCAGGCCTTCCCGTGCTGCCCTAATATCCTCTTCATCGGGTTCTCTGTTGAGAAAAAAGCCAAAGCCATACTGCCTTAGTGTAATGGCGTCCGACAGTCTTTCCACGGCCTTGAGTCCGCTGTACTTAGTCCCCTTTACGAACTGGGCAATGTACACACTGAGCCCGGCACCGGCTGCGCGCAAGGCAAGCCCGAAGGCCGCGGCAGTCTTCCCCTTGCCATTGCCTGTATAAACCTGTATATACCCCTTCATTTTTTTACCTCATTGGACTCCCTTCCTGATCATAACCTCCCCTTCCTCTTATCGAAGCTTCGCTAATTCAAGGACGTGAAAATCCTTAGATCTCTGAAGGCAGGTGCGACGCTGGATGTGCCCCCCGTTTCGCTGCTGAAGGCCAAGCCTGCTGCATTCTTTTTGCCCCACCAATGATACTGCCTTGCCAGGCCTGGGTCACTAAATATCAGCATTTCGCCCAAATATTTTAATCCCTCGTATCACTTTAGCTTCTTGAAACAATCATTCGTTTGTTGCCCGGGACCAGGAGGGCCTCTGTCCCAAAGGACGTAACAAAAATTCTCCTGAGTCTCTATAGAACGCCCCCTTGACGTTCAATACAGATTCCGGGCAGGCAGCGGCCATGTCCGTTTAAATCAACACCTCCTTCTGGCCTCCGGCTCGGAGAGCCTACGCCTCGGAGAGGGCTGTCCGGTTACGAATTTAAAGGCCGCGCTGCCGTTCCTATGAAATGATCCC
>JACNIU010000402.1 GCA_014382905.1 Desulfobacterales bacterium | reverse complement strand
TATACCGCTCAAAATCGCAGTATAACAAGAATCGGGTTGCAGTATATACAGGGTTAGAAAGGAAATAAATTATATGTTCACTTTTTTTAGAAAGAAAAGAATCAAAAAAGAATATGACATAGGTGCTACAGCCCTTCAGTTGAGTCTCTATGAAGTAATAATTTCGATTGCGAAAGATGAATTGGGCTCCACCTATCCGATAGAAAAAATAAAGAATGCGGCAGCAATAACTGTAAATAAATTGGGTTTGAGACCGGAATCACGGCCAGACCCTCTTATGAATAATGATAACTTGGCAAAATCTTTGCGAGGAATTGTTGAGCTAACTATGATAAAGGAAGCAGTCGCATTAATTTTGTTATTCACTTATTTTATGAAGGATAAGAAGGAAGAACAATATCTTGATGAAGCAAAAAAATTGGATTGCAGTGATTTTGAGACAATCTACAACATGATGGATATTGATCGAACGACTCCAAATAAAGTTAGAGGACTGGCTTCTGCCATTTCTAATAAAATACATGAAACAGCTAATTTTGATATAAGAAATGCTTTATAACCTCGGGTTCAACCGGATGCCCGGAAAAAACGCCCGGGCACCCGTTAACCCGGTCGTTATGCATTGGAGAATGTTATGAAATTATGCATTATTTGCAGAATAAATGTCGCACAACTTCCAGACCGAGAGTCTGGAAACCTAAGAAAAAAAGCAATATGTAGGAAGTGCCATGCGGAAAGGTTGCAGGGGGATTTAAGGCATGTTTTGAACGTGCATAACCAATCGCTCCAGCCGACCCCGAAATGAGGGCGGCTGATCTTAACGTTCGCGGCACGCCTCCGGCACGCCGCGAACGGGGCGAGCTGAGCTTGCGCTCCAGCGCCTGTTCTTCAGGTCGCCGGAGGCGGCCTTTCGAACAATCGCTGGAGCCTCGCCGGCCTAACGCCGTCGTCGACCGTACGTCGACTCCCGGCGCTAAGCCGACTCGGCTCAGCTCGCCCCGTTAGGTGGCGCTACATTGCAGCTAGCAATGTTAGGAGAATCCAAGATGAAGCTTAGAGAGATTATCGTCAAGAATTTTCGCTGTTTAGAAGATGTAACCATTCCCGTTGCAGATACCACCGTCCTGGTTGGTGAGAACAATTCTGGCAAGACGGCTCTTCTCGAAGCATTGAGGATCGTATTGCCTCAGAGGGCAGCGGGGCGCGAAACTCCTTTTGACGAATATGATTATCACATGGTCAAAGCCAATGACTCACCTCAGTCAAGTGGAGGCATTGTCATAGAGCTATGGTTTCGGGAGGATGCATCTGACGAATGGCCCGATTCTTTAGTTCAAGCTCTTACTGATATCATCCAAACGGACCCTATTATGGATTTGGATTCTATAGGATTGCGGCTGTCGTGCCAATATGATACACTTACTAAGGAAATGGTCACCAAGTGGGAATTTCTCGCACTGGATGGACAGCCGTTAGGCGGAAAAGGTGCAGATCCTCGTAACCTGACAAGATTCCTCCCTTACATCCGTTGCTTTTACCTATCCTCCCTGCGTGACTCTGCACACGAGTTCTCTCCGCGATCGCAGTTCTGGGGACGCATTCTCCGCGATTTAAAAATCAGCGATGAACAAAGAAAGGCTTTCGGCGACGTCTTGGCAGAACTCAATGATGATTTGCTCAAAGCAGACCCAAGGCTTGAGCAGGTAAGAGTCATTTTAGATAAAGGTCAGGAAATTATGGAGTTAGGAGCCGGGCAAAAGACTTCCATCCAGGCACTGCCTCTCAAGCCTTGGGACTTGATGTCGAAAGCGGAGGTGGTCATCAAAACCCGTGGAGGCGAAATTGACTTTCCACTTGCGCGTCACGGGCAAGGTGTACAGAGTTTGGCCATTCTCTTTCTCTTCCAGGCGTACATTGATGTGCTTCTCAAGCCAGCTTTCCAGCCAGAAACAGAGGCTATCCTGGCTTTGGAGGAACCAGAGGCACATCTTCACCCGCAAGCGACTCGCGCGCTGGCGACAAATTTGAGCGAGATCAAAAGTCAGAAGATCATCTCAAGTCATTCACCCTACTTCATTCAGGAAATTCCATTGACACAGGTTCGGATGTTCCGTCGCGACGGCCCATCTTCTAAAGTCCTTTGGGTGAAACGTTCCTTCACCGCTCAGGTGCCGAATACCCCTGATTTACTAACGTTTTGCGCTAATAACGCCAAGTTTGACTATCACAACGGTACTCATACTCTCAGTGTGGGTGGCAAAGTGGAGCAGAGAGAGTACCGCGATTTGCTTGCCCTCTACCCAGGACAACAAGAGGTACACGCTACGCTCAAGCGACTGTACACAGAGTCTCAATTGTATCTTGACGACAGTGACCTTGTTGACCTCGAAACATACGTAAAGCGCATCCGTGGGGAAGCGCTCTTTGCGCGTGCCTGGCTTCTATGTGAGGGTCCGAGTGACTATCTATTGCTTCGATTTTTTGCGGAATTGCGGAGAACCCCATTAGATCAGGCGGGAGTGGCAGTGATAGACTTCCAAAATAATGGGTCCCCGGGTGCTTTTGTGGGTCTGGCGCGGGCTTTTGAAATTCCGTGGGTTATGGTCTGTGATAACGATGCTGCAGGAAAAGATTTTGTAAAGCAGGTTAGGAAGCGTGGGCTGACAGATGGAGAGATCAAGGAACTTGTCCGACCACTGCCAGGAGATGGGGTAGACTTGGAAATGTTCCTTGTGAAAAGTGGATTCGATCGAGAATACGTGGAGATTCTTCTCGAGCGGAACGTTAGTTTAACCAAGAAGATGGGTGACGCAGGATTTGAGGATGAACTGGCCGCCAGCATCAGAAAAGATAAAACGGGCTATGCAATTGCGTTGATTGAAAAACTCCGAGCAGAAGGGGCTGACCAGTCCAGAGTGCCACAGCTTCTTGGTCTGGCTGTCAAAGACATCATCGCAAAGGTGGTAAAATGAGTACCAGGGAGTTTATCGCGGCATGGGAAGAGTTGTGGCCCATTCAGAAGAAAGCAGCAGGGTGGGATGTAGGGCCTATGTTGGTGTTAGCGGGGCCAGGCTCGGGAAAAACAAGGGTCTTGACTTGTCGTATAGCGCACATTCTCGATTCTAGTCGTGACAAAAACTTTCGCATTCTTGCGCTTACATTCACTAATAAGGCGGCAGATGAGATGAGGGGCCGGGTCATGAACTTTGTGCCTGGGTTGGAAGGACGCCTTTTTCTGAATACTTTTCATTCGTTTTGTGCGGACGTTTTACGCCAACATGGAACACATTTGAACATCAATCCTAACTTTCATATATACTCTCAAGATGCTGACTTGCTGGCTGTATTGAATGATGCAGTAGAAGAAGCGAAGAAGACGTCTGACGTGGTCTGCGACCTCGACAAGAAAACACTGCCGGTCATAAAACGCCTAAAGTCACTGCTCATTCTGCCTGAGAACTGCCATGAGGTATTTGAAGATCCGAGATTCGGAGAACGAATGTTTGTTGTCTATCCAGCCTACGAAGCGGAACTCACCAAACGAAATGCTCTTGACTTTGATTCTCTGATTCTCAAAACACATCAGCTGTTCACCAAGTTCCCCGCCTTTGCCAAACGCTATCGGACAGTTTATCCCTATATTTGCATAGACGAGTTTCAAGATACGAATCATGCCCAATATGCCCTTATTCGTGCTCTCACTGAAGATCAACACAAGAATATATTCGTGGTCGCCGACGATGATCAGATCATCTATCAATGGAACGGGGCAAGTCACAAACGCATTGTCGAGTTTAGGAACGACTACTCGGCAGAAGTCCTCCAGTTACCCGTTGTTTTCAGATGTCCACCTGAGATTGTAGAGTTAGCTAATAATCTCATTCGCCATAACTTTTTGAGAACATCCGACAAAAAACCGCTTGAAGCATTTCGCTCTGGCCCAGGACCAGGTAGAGACACTGTACGTCTATTGCCGGTCTTTCCCGACTTTGATGCTGAAGCAGCCGGAATAGCCAGAGACATTAAGGATCGCCACTCGCCCCATCTGGGTTCGGTTGTAGTATTAGGAAGAAACCGTAAACTGCTCCAAGGTGTTGAGCGGGCACTGCAAAGAGAAGGATTACCTGCTGTAATCTCCCAGCGAAAAGACGAATTTGAAAGCACTCCCTTCGTGTGGCTTCACTCCATTCTTCGTCTTGCTAATGATAGACAAAATCGTGACCACTTGGAGGCAGTATGTGGCTCTTTTGCTCAGCTTGCCGAAGTAGAAGTTGATTTCGAAGATGTTGTCGAGCAAGCCCAAGGGTCGAACCTTGGCTACTTGCAGCACTGGATCAAGATTGTACGTCAAAAAAGTCCAAATGCCTCAGTAAAAGAAGTAATTAACCAGGCATCACGTTACTTGGGAGAAGGGAGAGATTTCCGCGAGTTTAATAGACTTGCACTCGATTGGTTTAGCAATCTGGCGCAAGTCCACCAGCAATCTGACAGAGATCCGACCATCGAAGTCTTTACTCGTTACGAGGAGGAGCGCTCTGTTTGGGAAGAATTGATGAGAGAGATAACAGAGTCGTTAGGCGCCGAAATAACCCTGGAGGCATTCCTGCAAGAACTCCAGATGCATTCAAAAGAGCCATCTCCCAAGCCAAACACGGTGGTTCTCATGACAATCCATGGGGCCAAGGGTAAAGAATTCGCTTATGTTTACCTGGTAGGACTCGTTGATGACGAGTTACCTTCCTTCCAGAGTAAACAAAAAGGTGACAATAGCCCGGAGATGGAGGAAGAGCGACGCAACTGTTTCGTCGCGATTACGAGAACTATTAAAACCCTGACTCTTAGCTACGCAGAAAAATATAGAGGGTGGCCCAAAAAACCTTCTAGGTTTCTTTTCGAGATGGGAGTGCTCAACCGTCGAGATGAGAAAAATTAGTCCAAAACATTTCAGACCGTCAGCGGTAAGCATTTGACGGCGAAGTAGGGGGAAGGCAACATGTCTGGGCTTATGGGGCGGCGCCACCTAACCAGTAGTGGATAGGGGGACGCTCTTTTAAAATTCAATTCCTGATTCCAGCTTTCGTTTAAATGAAGTGAAGGTTTTAGATATTCCAATCATTAATGTTTTAAATTTTAAAAGAGCGTCCCCCTTTACCTTAGCCGGGAAGAAACGTCTCATAGAGAATCTTCAGGGCGTGCTCGGCCTGTCTTT
>JACNIU010000295.1 GCA_014382905.1 Desulfobacterales bacterium | reverse complement strand
CATGACTCGGGGCCACGATGGAGCAGCTACTCCTTTCATGTAGGGCTCTTTCATCACCTACTCTATGCCGGTTTATCCCGGCGCACAGGACGTCCCCAATCCAACTCGTTATCTTAAGGTGCGTAAGTATTCTCTTTGACAAGTGCTTCAAGCCGTTTAGACGATAGAATAATGCGTCCCGCAATTGACCTCAGTTCCCTGCCACCTGAAGTGGACCCTGAATCCCAGTCTGAAAGATGAGATTCCAGTTCAAGAATCTCTTCGCGAAGAACGGCAATTTGACGGCGTACTGCATCAAGGCTGGACATGGTTAACCTCCGTGTACAAAGTAACGCTAATTCACAGTAAAGGGGTCAAGTCTACTCTTGACCCTTGCCTAATTCAAATTCCAAAATTATACGTTTTTCGATTCGCTTATTCTTTATCATCTCACGTTTTAATCATAAATCAACACTGTTGATTGTGCATCATGGGTCAAGAGTAGACTTGACCCCTTTACACATGAATTAGTCCCCATTTGCTTTCTTAAGGTCTTGGATAAGGCAGAGGTATAATTCAAAAACCTTACCTTAGATGAAATCTCTTCGATCGTACCAGATCCGCCGAGGTCATGAAGGGTTCAAGGTTCAAAGGTTCATTGTTCAGAGGCTAATTGTACAGACCTTACAGACCCTTTGTTTGTTACTCACTCAGGATGGGGTCGAAGCATAACCCAGGCATCAGCCGCGTGGTTTTTTGCGTCGGCTGGATGCCTTCGTTGGCTCTGGTTTCCCTGGAGCAAGACGGACGATCTTGTGACCGGAAGCGGTCTGAATGGAACGTAGGTCAGCACAGATTGCAGAAAGATCACCTCGAAATTTTCGAGTGTGCTCCATTCGATGCTTACGCACTTCTTCAACAATAGGGTCTTTCATTTCTTAACCTCCAATAATTCTTCAGGTGAACAGATTTCAGGGCAAAGATATCCCTCATCTTCTACAATTCGCCTTATCGCCCTGCGGGTGAATGGGTTGTTCAAATGAGCGAAATTCCATGTGACAACCGCATCGATACTGTTCACCGCCGCTACGGCAATATGAAGGGCATCTTCCGGATAATTGGCCGGTATGCCCCTCCCCGCAATGATATTTTCAGCAAGAGATCTAGCCTCATCGCCAATGTCGAGCATTGGAAAAGGCTCAATGGCTGCCAGCCGCATCTTGGCTTGATCTAAATCGCCTTTGCCGGCCTCTTCGTACACGAGTGCCGAGATATATGTCTCATACTTGGTTGATAGTTCAGGCCAAAGATCCCGAGTGGCCTCCTGATGGCCGGCAATCATTATATCACGGCTTGGCCGAGCATTGTAGTAGCTCACTACAGTCGTTTCGATATATATTCGTTTCTTCATGTTTCAATTATAACATTTTCAGCGTCATTTTCAATGAAAGCCAACAAGTTATTCAGCAATTTCTGTCTGCAAAGGGGGACGTTGTTTCCTTGTTGAATTAATCCCCATTTGCTCTTTTTATGCCTTGGATACGGCAGAGGTATAATTCAGAAACTGTAGACGAAATCTCCTCGAGGGTACCGGATCCGCCGAGGCCATAAGGTGCCCGAAGTAATGGGTTTAGGAGTTCATTGTATTTAGGCAAATGGTTGTGTTTTGCCGTTTAATGTTCCGTTCGACGCGTTTAGATGTCAAGCGTTGATTTAGACCGTCTAATTGCTGAATTTGGTTTGCACGTTTGTTGCGGAATTAGGACCGTTCTGTGTGTATGGTTTTGAACGTTGAAATCTACGGATTTGTGATGACGGTTTTCGCTCCCAACAGGAAAAAATAGCTCCTGTCAGGAGATGGGTGGGCACATTACGAGGCCTTATACGTGTTCTGCCTCAGAGATCAAGTTGGAGGATGATGGCCCGCTCTATTCCCTCCATCTCAGTTTTAGAAATTGTCCCGGCTTGATTGATTAGCCTCTTTTTACTCACAGTAGTGAGCTGATCAGCCATTGCCTTAGCCGTTTTACCCCGAAGGGTAACATATGTTTCACTTGGATAGAGTTTGCCAACACTACCTGTCAAGGGCACTACTTGGACCCTGTTAAGGAACTGATTTGCGGCATTATTACTTACAATAACGGCTGGCCGCTTTTTACGGATTTCACCTCCAACGGAAGAGTCAAAATTGATCCACCACACCTCACATCGCTTCATCATTCACATCTCTAAATGTAGCTTCGGCCCATTCAAGCGCTTCAGATTCTCGGACTTTATTAGCCGCCATCTCCTCATACGCAGCATAAAGTTCTTTTTTAATTACGTGAGGCCGGACTAAGTCTTCGATAAAACGACTGATTTTTCTTGGCCCAATCACATCCCTTAAACCCTCATAGACCTCCTCATCGATAGTCACAGTGAGTTTTCTTTGCATAACCAACACCTCCTTCGATAATATACGTATTGTACACGTACACGTATAATAATGTTAGAGTCAACTCCTTAGTTGCATAAATAAAATGGCAAAATAGGTTTAAAAGCTACAAATATAGGCCATTTCTTCATTTTTAATGCTTTGCTGGGATCCACTGCAGGTGACATCCTGAAAGCAGAAAAAGGCGGCCATTTTATTTACCCTGCGGACAGGAAGAAAAGGGGACGAACGAGCTCTTATGGTCGCCTAAGTCACGTTTAAGGAGTATAATCGTGGACCTTCCAACAAAGATTAAACGCGCAAGAACTTAAGGAGTCTGGATATGTTGTGTTTTGATAAACCTGGAAGAGAAAACGCGGGTACCCTTGGCGGGGCGGGCCGCGGGGTGGACATGGCCCTGATTCTAAAACCCGCCAATCAGTCAGACATGTTCGATATTTGCATACGGGAGATCATCTGTAAACCCAGAAACTTTTGATGTTTCTGTTATGCTCGGGTAATCCCCTCCAGGATCTTTTTATACGCTGCGTTGATCTCCAGATCGGGCTTGTCAACCAGGCCCTTGAGATCACCCCTGTCCCCTGAATCGACCATCTCCGCATCAATGGGGATCCGGCCCAAGAGGGGGACGCCCATCTGGGCGGCCATTCTTTCACCGCCTCCGCTCCCGAATATGGGGACCTCTTTACCGCAGTGGGGGCAGAGAAGGCCGCTCATGTTCTCCACAACCCCCAGGATCTTCAGTTTTACCTGACGGCAGAAATTGATCGATTTCCTGACGTCCGCCAGGCTGATCTCCTGGGGCGTGGTCACGATAAGGGCCTCTGCATCGGGGATCGTCTGGGCCACTGTAAGCGGTTCATCCCCTGTCCCTGGCGGTGAATCCACCACCAGATAATCCAGGGCACCCCATTCGATGTCAGAGATAAACTGCCTGATGGCGCTGATCTTCATGGGACCCCGCCAGATAACGGCAGTGTCCTTGTTGTCCCCCAGAAGCATATCCAGGGAGACAATGCTCAAGTTGTCTGAAAACCTGTACGGCCTCACAACCCCTTCTTCGGACAGATCAAACCCGCCCTGGACATTCATGAGCCTCCCAACCGTCGGACCGTGCAGGTCCACGTCCAACAGGCCGACCTTGCTCCCGTTCATGCTCAAAAGGAGGGCAAGATAACTGGCCACCGTGCTCTTGCCGACACCGCCTTTTCCGCTCATCACCAATATCTTCTTCCCCACCCGTGCCAGATTGGCCTCAATCATCTTATCCTGTTGCGCCCTCTCAAAGTCGCCGGGGGTATTACATGCATTTCCCATTTTAATCCTTCCGTATAATCTTTCGTAACAATAAAAAAAGACCTCCCCACATTACATAGCTGGAACTATGGGAAGGCCCTTTTCAGGTTTAATAATTTGGCAATTACAATTCAAGCCACGAGTCAGAATAGAGCGAGTGCCCCAAAATGACCCTCGCTGTCTTGACATAACCCTGCAGATCCTTTGAAAGAGCAGCCGCGTCAATGGCTTCCCCATCCATTACCTTATGGATGATCTCCACCACTTCAGGCTTCTCTCCCCTGGCAATGCTAATAAGCTGGGCATCATAGGCATCGGCAATGCATGAATACATCCCTTTCCTCCCCAGCATCACCATATATGTCTGGTTGAGAATCGGCCGGAGATGATCGGGCGGTCCATTGGAGATATTTGAGAGCCCGCATGTGGATTTGACGCCGGGGAACATCTCCTGAAGCATCTCCTGAAAGGCCATAAGGCTGATGAGCTGGGGTTGCTGGATATTGACCGGGGTGACAATACCATCCACGAAGATATCTTCGTTTGGGACACCCGCTTCATTGGCAGCATATATGAGCTCGGCCGCCAAAGCACCCCGCTCGTTCTCATCCCTTGGCAGCCCTTCCGGCCCCCACATGAGAGCGATCATGTTTGCCTTGTATTTCACTGCAAGCGGTATCATCTTCTCATAACGCTCGGGCCTGCACATGATGGAATTGATGATGGCCTTTCCCTGGTGCGCAGTAAGTCCTGCCTCCATCGCTTCGATGTTCGATGTATCGAGGCAGAGCGGGGGCGTATCCCCTATGGCCTCCTGGACGGTCTTGACAACAAACTCCATCAATTCAGGGCCGCCCTTTCTGGCTGGCCCCAGGTTGATGTCGATCCAGTCCACCCCTTTTTCCTTCTGTCGCTTGGCCTCCTCGGCAATGGGGCCCGGGTCTTTTTCCCTGAAGGCCCTGCCGATAACCGTGCTGATGACATTCAAATTTTCACCGATCAATAACATGGGTATACCCCCCCTTCTTTATGGTTTGTTGGGTTTATTGGAGCGGACTACTTCGCCCTATCCTTCAAGAACTTTGGTATCAGAGAGGCATCCCTGGGGCCGATCGTAATCTTCCAGTCCGGCAGGTCCTCTTCCATCTCACCGCTGATGGAAGCTGCATAACCGGGAATGATGAGCTCTTTGTGGGCAACCTTGTCGGTAATACCACACTTCTTTATAAACATGGCCACCGCATCGCCCGCGAACTTGCCCGCAGCCCACGCAGTCATAACGGAAAGGCCTTCCGTATCCATGATGAGAAGCCAGCTCGGCACCCTGCTCCCTTCAATTTCACCGCTGACAATAAAATAGGTCAAAGAGAAGTTGGTGGTGACTAAGACCGGGGAATTCTCATCCGGATTCCCTATTTCATAGATCCCCTGTGTCACGGTCATCGGCCGTTGCGGATCCGTAAAGATATTCAGTCTCTCAAGAAGCAGAGGGAAAAGGCTTTCGCTCTCAAAATCCGAGAGCACCACGATTCCCGCGTACTTGGCAATAAGCATGGATGCGATAACGGTTTCCATATCCAGGTTCCCCGCCATCTCACAGGGGAACGTGATGGTCGGAAAGCCCAGGGACTTATTACCGCCCTTGAGCGCGCCCCGCCTGATGGCCACCTGATCCTGAAAGAGCTGTTTTATTTCCCTGGCCCCGGAATCGATTACCAGGTCCTTAAGCCCCATCCCCGTCAGTTTGTCACTGAGGGCGATCACGTCATCTATATTGGCTCCCTTGACAGCCAAAGGTAGCCCGCTCTCTTTTGCGAGATTTCCCATCTCTTCCACATTGTCCGCCGTAGCAGCGTAAAGGAGCGGTTTCTTAAATGCACTGACATCAACGGCGGCCTTCATGGCATCCATCTTATCCGTCATGAGGACCAGGCCGAATTCGCTCTCGCTGGCGATCTTCTTTGCCGCTGCGGCAAAGGCAGCCCCATCACCGTTGACATCTTTCAAGGCCACCAATTCCGGCCTGAGATTGAGACCCACTCTTTCAAACTGGAGGGCATTCCACTCCTTCAGTTTTGTGTCAAGGGCGCCCGCATCCATATCCGAGGCAATCACCGCTGCAAGACCTGTGGGGTTGTAAAAGGTCTTCTCATGCCTGAACATGACGGTCTCGCCCCCAGTCTTGAATGCCCTTCCCCCTGCACCGATGGCAACCGGCCGGATCGGCGGGGCAGAGGCCTCTGCTAACTGCTCCCTGGCTTCATCAGACACGTCCGGGCAGCTATCTAATTCCGCCTTGCCCGCAGCCAAATTCATGGCAAAGGCCAAGCATGTGGGAACACCGCATTCACCGCAGTTGGTCTTTGGCAACAATTTAAAAATCTGAATTCCAGTTAATCCCATAATTCACTCCTAAAATATTCGGACGCAGATGTTCGCAGATTCACACAGATGGTTTCGATCCTGGTCATCTGCGATTATCTGCGTCCAAAAAATAGATTTACTTTGCTTCCTTACCCGACGATCGGGTCCATCTTCAGGGCCGGATGCTCTTTCTCCTGGAGAAACGGCAGGATCTCATCTTCTGTGATCCCGACGGTCTCATCGGCTATCCTGTCATAGAGATCCGGGACCCCTAACTCTGCTCCCCGTTTCTCAATCCTCTCCTTGATCTCCTCTTTCAACGACCTGGGCATCCACACCATCCTGAGGAGACCACCGTCACCGACAATGAATTTCCCCTGGGTAATGTTGTACTTGGAGTGCCCGACAAAACCGGGAGAAGACTGGCCACCGCCCATAACGCCGGCCAACGTGGTGAATTTCATCCCTGACGGGGTTTCGCCAGTGTAATCCCGGTGGACCGTCATCACACCGTTACAGGTAGGAATCACGGCCGCAATACACTCACAACAACCGCATGTGGTCATGGGATCGATCAGCATGCTGTAAAAATTGTAATGGGTCACGGTCTGGCGCGAGGCCTTGAACACAAAGTCGTTCACGCCCTTCCACTGACCCAGCTTCGGATCCATGCACTCGCCCTTTTCAACGGGCTGGTTGGGGCCGGTGGGGTTGATCTCAAAGGAGGCCTTGCAGTCCATCCAATTGTATGCCCCGCAAAGACCTGTTCTCTCCGGGCTGATCATGCACACGTGGCTCGGGGCAAAGGACTGGCAGAGGGTGCAGGAATAATAGGTCTCCACACTCTCGTCGGTCATCTTTTCCACACGGTCATCCCTTACCCTGTATTCGGCACGGGCCCTCTTGGTCAACGCATCCACATCCTTCTTTTCTGTGTAAAGCGTTACCTGAACCTTATCTAAGATGGCCCCGAAGTCCTGATGCAGCTTGGCATGCAGGATCACGCCGATGTCTTTCAGCGTAAACCCTTTTTCAATGGCCGGTTCACCCACCCGGATCCAGGCGATATCCCGCTGTCCGATATGCATGATCCCCTGGGCATAGTTGATAAGGTGATGAATCTGTCGCTCCAGGATCGGCTCAAAGTCGGTCTGCATCTCGCGGCCTGCGACCTGGACATAGATACCTAAAGGCAGGCGGTCACCCTTCTTGACGTCCTTAACATCCGGACCGACCACCTGCACCTTTCCATCCTCAATCTCGTTCATGTCGGCCATCTTGCAGAGCTCGGTGCACTGGCTCTTGCCACCGCCCATCTCTAAAAAGAGATCGTCTTTCCGGACCCGCTCGCCCTCAAAGGCCGGGCCATAGGCCAAGGGAATATCGATCTCGGTGATCGTTACCTTGAGGCCGCGAATCTCAATAGATCTCTGCGGCATCTCATCATGGCCCACATTGGCCACCACATGCTCGTAAGTACAGACACCGGTGGGCAGGACCTCCGGGATATCCGTGTCCGCGATGGTGGGAAAGCCCCAGTTAATGCATCCGGCAGCATTGGCCGCCCATTCGGCATTCACATCGCCAAGGGCGTTTACAAAGGCAAAGACGCGGTCTTTCTGATAGGCCAGCATCTTCTTGTAATCACCGGGCTGAATCCCACCAAAGGCCATACCGGCCCGGTTTGCAAAACCGAGGGCAAATACCGCCGCTGATATGTCCGGCCCAAAGGGTACGAGGCGGGTATTCCAGCCGATCTGAACCCCCTCCTCGATGAGTTGCTCGGTGAAGGTGGTCCCACTCTGATTGGCAGCCATAAACACATAAATGGTCTTGAGCTGATATTCTTCAGCCATCTTTTTGGCAGTAGCCGAATCAGGGGCCGCGCCAACTATTGCTGCGAACCCGGGGGCCGTGCCGTCCACAAACTCCACACCCCTCTTTCTCATGATCGCATCATCGGCAGCACCCAGCCAGATCTTCCCGTTTTCTACATCCGGGTCCTCCATCTCTGGTTGATAGAAATCAGGCTCTTCCACATATCGCATGGCCTCCACGATCTCTTCGGCAAAAAGGGTGGCCATTCCCGCATCCAGCAGAGGCCCGAGATACGGAAGGTGGCAGTCTTTCTTCACATGAGGAGGTAAGAGCTTGCGTGCAAATTCCAGTGGTTTCCTGGCCGAGTCCAGATCGGTGACCTTGATCCCGGTCAGGGAATAAATAATGGGCAAAAAATACGCAGTATTGGGAAATTCCAGTTTCTGGCTACCGCCGTAGGTTTCCAGGACCTTCTTGTACTTACCTTCCGCCTTTGAGACGATGTTGTAGGCGCCCTGGATGACTGCAAACGCTACTAATTTTGACATATCCTGTGTCCTCCCTTCTTAAGAGGTATATGTTTAAGGTTACGCCGCCTCGAGCTTCTGCCGGTCGGCCATATCCATGAGGACCCTCTCTCGCGCCTTGTCAATACCGAGGGCCTTCCGCTTCTTATCTATATGAGCAATCATCTTATGGGCATGCTTGATCGGATCCACTTCCAGATCCCACATACCTCCATAGATACCTTCCAGTTTGTTGTACAGGTAATCTTCGAAGACCGGCGAACCACTCACGGGCATAGTCACACCAAAGACCGTGTAGACACCGGCGGTCACAAAATAGTGGCCGATACTGATGGCCTTCTCGCTCATCCACTCGGGCGCTGATCCGGCCGCGGGTAGGTCACTGATGTCGTTTCCAAGGCCTCCGGCCTTCACGACCTCGGTTGCGGCCATGAGGATACGGCTGTTATCCACGCAGGAACCCATATGGAGGACCGGCGGAATACCTACCGTCTCACAGACCTCAGCCAGACCGGGACCGCAGTAAACAGCGGCAGATTCCGGTGTCAAAAGCCCAGCCTTAGCGCATGCAATGGCGTTACATCCTGTGGTAAGTACGACAACATCGTGCTTGATCAACTCCTTTACAACGGCGATGTGCCCCGCATCCAGCGAGGTTCTTGCGTTGTTTCACCCAACCACGCCGCCGATACCCCGTATGCGGCCGTTGATGATGTTATCGTTCAAGGGGGTGTATGATCCGCGAAATGTTCCTCCCAAATGATAATTGATCGCCTCATAGCTGAAACCGGCAATCAAATCATTTCTTTGATTCGGGATCATGACCTCCTTTTCCCTCTTTGGAAAATTATCTATGGCCGTCTTGACTATGGTTTTGGCATCTTCAAAGGCGGTATGCTCGTCGAATTCGATATGGATACAATCCCCGGATGCGATTTTTGCCCTAGGGTTCGTGGTTATGATCTTGGTGTGAAAGCACTGGGCCACATTGGCGATGTTTTCCATAATACACTGGACATCCACCACCATCGCGTCCACAGCCCCCGTTACAATGGCCAGCTCCTGCTGCAGGAAATCGCCGCACAGGGGAACCCCGTGTCGCATCAGGATCTCATTGGCCGTGCAGCAGATCCCGCTCAACTGAATGCCATTAGCCCCCTTTTGCTTGGCATACTCAATTAGCTCAGGCAATTCTGCTGCCTGTACAATCATCTCGCTCAAGAGCGGCTCGTGGCCATGAATTACGATGTTGACATGGTCTTCCTTGAGAACACCTAAGTTGGCTGAACTCTTGATCGGATATGGACAACCAAAGAGGACATCCTGAAGGTCGGTGGCGATCATGGAACCCCCCCAGCCATCGGCAATAGATGCGCGGGTGCACTGCTCAACGAGGTTTTGATAATCCTGATCCACACCGATATGTGTCCTGTGCATAATCTCTACGATCTCCCGGTCGATCCCTCTCGGGACAACACCCAACTTCTTCCAGAGCTCGTAACGGGGCTTTGGCGCCCTCTTGACCGTACAGACCTCGCCCTGCTGCTGACCCCACTGGGCTAAGGCTATTTCTCCAACTTCCACTGCAATCTCATCAACGTCTCGATCCAAGACCGCACCATCTTCACCCTCTACGGTGATATCCACGCCAAAGTCAGGCGCAATCTCGAGTAGCTTTTTGGTGTCTTTAATTTTGTAATCTTTTGTCTCTTTCCTTGCGGCTGCCAAGAATGTCTCTGCCACCCCCCTGCCATGGTCTGAGTGAGCCGCGGCGCCTGCTGCTACCATCCTCGCAAAATTTCGCGCCGCGATTGTCTCCGGAGTAGCGCCACACAGGCCCTTTCTCGTGTCTTCTCCCTCTATGCCCCCTTTGGGTAGCGGGAGTCTGCAAGGACCCTGGGCACAATTTTTACAGCACGTTCCCTGTGTGCCGATGTTACAGGGTTTCATGCTTTCAGCCCGATCAAAGATGGTCTCGATCCCCATCTCCCTTGACCTCACGATCATCTGCTGGCTTGCCACATCAAGGGCCAGATCTTCCGGTTTGGGTGGCGCCTTGTCTTTCTTGACTGCTATTACCTTACTCTTGACTTCTTCTGTCGCCATTATGAGGTTCCTCCTCTTATCTGGTTGTTTAAACGGTTAAAAACGTCTGTGAATACGATCGATGTTTTCCATCAACTTTTCAACAAAGGTCTTCTGCACTGCCGCGGCCGTCTTGAATACCTCTTCTCCTTCAAGAGCCTTCCTCTCGGCTTCATGTTTCTCCCTTTCAAGGGCCCTCTTATATCTCAAGGCCTGGAGTTCTTCCTTTGCTTTTGCTTCTGCCTCCTGCTTCACCTTGGCCTCAACCTCAGCCACAGCCACAGCCTTAGCCTTGGCATCTGCTTCTGCTTTTGCCTTCGCTTCCGTATCAGCTTTTGCCTTTGCCTCGGCTTCCCCCTTGGCTTCTGCTTCAGCCTTTTCCTTTGCCGCTGCTTCTGCCTTCACCTTGGCCGCTTCATCAGGCTTAGCCTCGGGCGCCTTGGCCTCAACCTTTACCTCGGCTTTTTTCTCTTCCTTCGGGGCTGCGGCGGGCTTCGCCTCCTTCGGTTTGGGCGCAGCCTTTTTTTCAGGCTTCGGCGCTGCTTCTGCTGCGCCAAAGTTCAAATCCGGCTCAGGAGACAAAGAGACAAGATCTACCTTTTGAAGCTCCAATCTCTTGGAGACAGGTTGAACATTGCTGGCGGTGCCCCCGTTGGTCAGGAGTTCAATGAACGAGCGCGTCAGCCGAACGCTTTCAGGATGCCTCAAAATAACAACCCCTGCGCCGCTGAGGAGATAACAGACCGTTGCAACGGATTCCATCATGATCGCCCGTTTTTCAGGATCACCCAGGGTAGGGGCATCTTCGATAGGCTGTCCCGCTTCCTTACACTTCCAGATTTCATTCCCCACGTTAGAGATCATGGGGATTTGAAGCTTGTCATCTTCCTGGGTCAAAGCAGCCATCATGATACGCTCCATCACGGAATAGGAATACTCCAGCCCGTAGCCGAGGCCGCCGGTGGTCGGGTCTATGACGATCTTGTTGCCTTGAACACCTAAGTTGCTCAACAGGATGTTTAGCTGCTTCGCAAGATTCACATCTATGGGAGATGACGCAATAATCGTATGTCCATAACCGAGGGCGCTTGCGCCGACACCCTTATGGTTGGCTTCCTCAACAGGACCTAAGCCCAGGTTCTTACCCTCACACAACTGAGCAATCTTCTTGAGGACCTCTTCATCTTTCTGATTGTTTGCCGTACCCCATACAATAACAGGCACATTGACTGCGTCCGAAACCTTTTTGGCCACCTGAGCGGCCTCGTCGGCACCCCTGTTCATTCCATTTGGGTCGGTGCTCTTCATTTGAAGAACGATGATATCAGCGCCATACTCATCGACACATTTCTTGGCCCAGGCTTCGGGTGAAGAAATTACGTCCTTAAACGGCGCAACTGCTGCTGCCGGCCATTCCTTAGAAGGGTCATAGTCCCAGACTTCCATTGCAATCCTCGGGGCATTTGGCATATCCCCTTCGAAGAGATGAAATGGGTAGGAATTTTCCCCTCCCAGATTTACGGCAGCACTACCTTTTCCGACTGTGGTTACCCCTATCTTTCCCGAATAGGGCTGTGCTGGAATCTCAAAAGCCAATTTCTGTACCTCCTTAACTTGGGTTTTTTTTGTTCGCAATTCGCGGCCTAACAGCTGCTGCCGCTTTCCACGTCACCAGAATACTAATAAAAAGCTGTCCGAAGCTTTTTGTGAAAAATATAACAAAGAAAGGCAAAAAAATACCTCTCCTTCCGAGGTTTTTGTTGGTAAATTAGATGAATCTCTATTCATTGTCAAGGACTTTTTGCAGTAAATTTAGGCGGTTTTGTCTCTTTCACCCATTCAATATATTGTATCTACAAAGATGCCAATATACAATATATTGAAAAAAGTCCTTCCAATCGAAATCCTCAATTCCCGATGATAGAATCGAAAATCCTGTATGCTGCCTTCACGGCCTGATTTTCTCTCGTTAGGTCTATCGTGGGTCTACCATCAAGATCAAATTTTTGTACATCGGTGTCCTCAGGCACCATCCCCACCAAATCGAGTTTATATTCGGCTAACGCCCGGCCCAACGCCTCGGAATTCTCATCCCTAACTCTGTTAACCATAACCATCTTTCGCCCTATATTCAACGACAGTTTATCGGTAAGTTCTATAATTCTGGCCGCCGCTTGTAGTCCTCTTCGGGTGGGGTCGGACACGACAAGGAGGGCGTCAATATTATTTGTCGTCAGACGGCTGATATGCTCCATCCCGGCTTCATTATCAATTACAATGAAATTGTAGTTGTTTATCAAATTATCCAGGCATTGCGTGAGGAGGGTATTTGCTGCGCAATAGCAGCCTGCCCCTTCCGGCCTTCCCATAACGATTAAATCAAAACCAGAGGCTTCTATGACGGCCTGCTGCAGCTTCATCTCCATGAAGACATCTTTTGTCATGCCGGTGGAGACGTTTTTCTTCATTTCCTCCCTGGCATCTCCCAGGGTTTCCTCGACGTCCAGCCCCAATACCTCATTGAGGTTGGCGTTCGCATCTGCGTCAACAGCGAGCACCGGAGTCTTCCCTTTTTCCACAAGATATTTGACTAACATACCGGCCATGGTTGTTTTTCCGGTGCCCCCTTTACCGGCAAGAGCAACTGAATAGGTCATAATCTCATCCCCTCATCTATTTCGATAGATTTTCATTGATGTTTTTATTAAAATTCTATAAGATATAGTAATTTCACAAGGCTACTTTATTACCACTTAACCCATTGCCATGACAAGAAAAAATAATATTTGGTCCCAAATAAGAAGAGATTTCGAGACAGGCATCGCCAAGTCGGATTTCAAGACATGGTTATCGCAGGCATCGCTGAAAGAAATCGACTCAGATGTGGCCGTCATCGAAGTTCCAAATAAATTTGTGGCCCGATGGCTACAGGATCACTACACAGAACAGATTCAAACAATTTTGGGAAATAATTTTAAGACCCCCCCCGCAATCCGGTTTACCTACGCGGAACCTTCAAGCGACGACGTCAACCCAAAAAACGGAGTCCCCGCACGCTCAGATGCCGACATCCCTAATGGGCTGAACAGTTTTAGCACCTTTAGCGGATTTGTTACCGGAAAAAGCAACTACCTTGCCTATTCTTCGGCCTTAAACGTGGCAGATAGCCCCGCCCAAAACTACAACCCATTGTACATCTTCAGTGAACTTGGTCTTGGAAAGACCCATCTATTGAATGCTATCGGCAATCTCGTTGTGGAAAACAACCCATCTGTAAATATCATGTACCTTTCCGCTGATCGTTTTGTTTCCCAATTTTTAATTCCCTCGGGGACCCAAACGGTCGATCGTTTTTGGGAAAGCGACGGCAGCCCGGATTTTCTCCTTCTCGATGACATGCATCTACTCGCCGATAACAAGAGTTACCAGTACGAATTCTTATCTCTTTGCAGCTCGTTTCTTGAATCTGCCAAGCAGTTAGTGGTAGCGGCCACCTATCCCCCGGCGAAGATCAAGAGCCTTCTCCCTGAGCTGCGGTCACGGTTGGAATGGGGCCTTATAGCAGAAATCCATCCCCCTGGTCAAAGAACTAAAATGAAGATCATCAAAAAAAATGCAAAACAAGAGAACCTGGACCTCCCGGATGACGTGGTTTTTTTCCTGGCAAACCACACAGATGATATAAGGAGCCTGACAGAATACGTTGTCAGCCTTAAAAGTTATGCCACTTCTTACAAACGACCCATCGACATATCCACTGTTAAATCGGTCATAAAGAAAAAACCGCATCCGGCTGATTACATTGACCTGCAGCATATTCAAAAACTTACGGCAGAATATTTCAATATCTCTGTGAGTGACCTATTATCAAACAAAAAGGCAAGAACCTTCTCATATCCGAGGCAGGTAGCGATCTATCTAACCAAGAAGCTGACCTCCCTTTCTCTAAAGGAAATCGGGAATGGATTCGGTAACAAACACCATTCAACGATTATCTATGCAGAAAACCGTATTGAAGAAGCTAAATCCAAAAACAAGAGCGTCTTGAATGATATCAACAAAGTGCAAAGGCTCCTCTTGTAAACCCGGAGAAAATTGTTCAAATATTTTTTCATAATTCGTTTAAAAGATTAGGTATTCACTGAAACGGTCCGGAGTTTGTAAGGAGATTTCATATCTTTTTAGGAGAGATAAGATTATTTCTGTTTTAATTTCAGCTAAATAGTCAACTTTCTGACAAATTGACAAACCTTATTAATTTTATGATTTATATTTATATAAAAAAATAACCTTAAAATATGGAGGAAAAGATGGAAATAAAGATCGAGAGAAATGAACTCCTCAAATCTGTTTCAAGGGTTCAAAGCATTATTGAAAGAAAAAGCAGCATGCCTGTTCTCTCTACTATCCTTTTTGATGCTTCCGGACCAAACGTTCGGTTGTCAGCAACCGATCTTGAACTCGGTTTTCAGGAAACCATCCCTGCTGATGTCATACAGGAAGGTAGCATAACTATTTCGGGAAGAAAACTGTTCGAAATATTAAAGGAAGGTAGTTCCAAGACATTTCTCATTAAGAAGAAAGATAACAACTGGGTTTATATTTCAGACGAAATAGCCAGGTTTGATCTTGCGTGTATAGCTGCGGATGAATTTCCCGCTTTTATCGAACCTGAAGGTGTAGCAACGGTTCAAATAGATGCAGATACCTTGTCTGATATGATCAACAAGACCATCTATGCGGTAACCATAGAGGAAGCGGGTTTTAAATTGTCGGGTGTTTTTAACCAAAAGGTTTCGTACGGTGGGAAGAGTTTTCTGAGAATGGTTGCCACAGACGGACATAGGCTCTCGATGATCGATAAGCCCATTTCGAATGTTGATCTCTTGGATTTGGGAAAAGGGGTGATGATTCCGAAAAAAGGTATGTCCGAACTGAACAGGCTTGCATCCGAAGGAGGGACGATTGAAATTGGATTCAAACACAAAGACTGTGTTGCAAAGAAAGATAATGCATTGTTGGTTATGCGTCTTCTCGAAGCCAAGTTTCCAGATTATCAAGCTATTCTACCGAAAGAAGGCGCCTTCTCTGTATTTTTAAGAAGGTCTTTATTGTTAGAAGCTATGAGAAAAATGCTTATACTCAGCAATGAGCGGTATCGCGCAGTAAAAATTACCCTTGAAAATGACGTTCTGGACCTGGTCTCAACGAACCCTGATCTGGGTGAGGCGCAGGAGCAAATACAAATAAAATATACAGGTGAAAGGATTGAGGCAGGGTTTAACCCGAAATACTTTATTGATGTACTCCAGGCTATGCAGAGTGAGAATATCAGCATGGAGTTCACGGATAATTCGAAACCGTGCGTCCTCAAAGGAGACGGAGATATCGGTTTCACCGGGTTGATTATGCCGATGAGGGTTTAGAATGTATGGAAGAGTATAGAAGTTATGAGGCATCGGACATTAAGGTTTTAGAAGGTCTTTCCGCAGTCAGGAAAAGGCCCTCTATGTATATAGGAAACACCAGTTCGGAGGGTCTTCACCATTTGGTTTACGAAGTGGTTGACAACAGCATTGATGAGGCACTGGCCGGATATTGTGACCGAATCGGTATTAAGCTTCTGAGCGACAACAGTGCTGTCATTCGAGATAATGGCCGAGGTATCCCGGTTGATATGCACGAAACTGCGAATATGTCTGCACTGGAGGTTGTTATGACCAAGCTCCACGCAGGCGGCAAGTTTGATAACAAGTCATACAAGATTTCAGGAGGGCTCCACGGTGTTGGAGTTTCGGTGGTAAATGCACTTTCTGAATATTTAGAAGTAGAGGTGTATAGGAAGAAGAAAATATACTTTCAGCGGTACGAAAGAGGAGTGACAAAAAGTGAGATTGAGACAAGAGGGGATACCGAGAGAATTGGCACCAGGATCCATTTTTTGCCTGATTCAACGATCTTCGAGACGCTGACTTTCGATTTTGAGACGTTGGCAAAGAGGATGCGGGAGCTTTCTTTCCTCACAAAAGGCTTGCGGATAAAAATTTCAGACGAACGGAGCGGCAAGAAAAAGGACTTTCTTTACGAAGGCGGGATCACGTCGTTTGTTGAATATCTAAATGAGAACAAGGAGGTTCTCCACCAAAAGCCGATCTATATTTCGGGGGAGAAAGGTGGGGTATTGATAGAGGTAGCATTTCAATATAACAATTCTTATAAGGAAAACTTATTTACTTTTGCAAATAATATTAACACGAGAGAAGGAGGGACACATTTAATCGGTTTTAAATCCGCCCTCACAAGGAGCATTAATCAGTACCTCCAGAATTCTCCACAGGCAAAGAACTTTAAGGAAAAACTCACAGGAGATGATGTCAGGGAAGGGCTCACAGCGGTCATCAGTATCAAACTCCCAGAACCGCAGTTTGAGGGGCAAACCAAGACGAAATTGGGAAACAGCGACGTCAAGGGTTTGGTGGAGACCCTTGTCAACGAAGGAATAGGCACTTTTTTCGAAGAGAATCCGCCTGTCATAAAGGCCATTCTGGCAAAGGTCATGGATGCGGCCAGGGCCAGGGAGGCTGCAAGAAAAGCGAAGGAATTGGCGAGGAGGAAGGGAATTCTTTCGGATCATTCCTTACCCGGGAAATTAGCCGATTGTCAGGAGAGAGATCCGGCGATGAGTGAGATATTCATCGTGGAGGGCGATTCCGCAGGGGGTTCTGCAAAACAGGGGAGAGACCGGAGGACCCAGGCCATCTTACCTTTGAAAGGGAAGATCCTGAACGTGGAAAAAGCCAGGTTCGACAAAATGATATCGAGCGAAGAGATCCGAACCATGATCGCTGCCTTAGGAACAGGGATTGGAGAGAAAGACTACGATATTGATTCGATCCGATATCACAAGGTCATCATAATGACCGATGCAGATGTGGATGGCGCCCATATCCGCACGCTTCTTTTGACCTTCTTTTTCAGGCAGATGCTGGATCTCATCGAAAAAGGATATCTCTATGTGGCGCAACCTCCGCTTTACCGTGTGCTGGATAGGAAGAAGGAGGTATTTATAAAGGATGAAGAAGCGTTTAATGACTTTATCCTGAAACGGATTTCTGAAAATGAGGCGGTCTTTCTCGATAACGGCAGGGAGGTTTCCGGAAACACGCTTATTCGGATGCTCCATCGGCTTGTCAGGTTTTTTGAGAGTCTTGATAGACTGTCGAGAAGGGGGTTCAGTTCAAAGTTTATAGAATTTTTAGTCTTGAATGGGGTCACAAGTAAGAGCCAGTTCAAGAACAGGGCTTTTATGGAGGACCTCTTCGTTAGACTCCAGGAAAATGGTTTTGCTGTAAATGATATTAGGCTCGGAGAAGAGGATGGATATTATGAATTCTCCGTAACAGAGACGAAAAACGGTGGGCAGAGATTTGATGTTGACTGGGAATTCTTCTCATCTCCTGAGATGCGTCAGTTAATGGGGTTAAGCGGCGAATTCCGCGAACTGAAAAAAGGAAGCTTCCGGATCGGAGAAGGAGGAGAAAAGGTGAAAATCGAAGATCCGGGGCAACTCCTGAATGAATTTATGGAAAAGGCCAAGAAAGGCCTTGCGATTCAGAGATACAAGGGGCTTGGAGAAATGAATCCAGATCAGTTGTGGACCACCACAATGGATCCGGAAAAAAGGACCCTTGTGAAAGTGCTGATAGAGGATATGGTGGAGGCCGATAAAATATTTACTATCCTGATGGGCGATAAGGTTGAGCCGAGAAGAGAATTTATTCAAAATAACGCATTAGAAGTTACCGAATTAGATATTTAACGCAGAGCGCATGGCGCATACGAAAGAGCGAAAAACCATGCGCTTTGCTCTATCTGCTCCGGGCCATGCCAAACAGGATTGATGACCTCGTAAAAAGTCATCATTTGGGACGGCACAGTAAAAAGCTTCAGATGCAAGGCGCGCAAATCTTTAGGAATGAGGCATACTTAATAGTACGCCGTAGTGACTAAAGATGCAGCGCAACGCCGCAGATGGACTTTTTACGAAGCCGTCAGGATTGGAGAACGGAAGAATAATGATGTTAGATATAGAGCATGATGTTGTCAACATAGAAGATGAGATGAAAAAATCTTATCTCGAATATTCCATGAGTGTCATCGTGGGGAGGGCCCTGCCCGATATCAGGGATGGTCTCAAACCGGTTCACAGGCGTGTGCTTTACGCAATGCACGAGCTCAAGAATTCTTATAACCGGCCGTTCAAGAAATCAGCGAGGGTTGTAGGTGATGTTATTGGTAAATATCATCCGCACGGGGACACGGCCGTTTATGATACCATTGTCCGGATGGCCCAGGATTTTTCCCTGAGATATCCGCTGATCGATGGACAGGGGAATTTTGGTTCTATTGATGGCGACCCGCCCGCGGCCATGCGATATACTGAAGTAAGAATGACGCGGGCGACCCAGGAATTTCTTTCAGACATAGAGAAAGAAACCGTTGATTTCGTGCCGACGTATGACGGGTCCCTTTTAGAGCCAGTGGTCCTTCCTTCCAGGATACCGAATCTATTGGTGAATGGGTCGTCGGGTATTGCGGTGGGGATGGCGACAAATATTCCCCCCCATAATTTAACAGAAATTTGCGAGGCGATGGGACGCGTGATTGAGAATCCTCAAATCGGGGTAAAAGAGCTTATGGGGATTGTACCGGGGCCTGACTTCCCGACAGCGGGGTTCATATGTGGCAAGAAGGGGATAATGGAGGCGTACAGGATGGGACGCGGCATCATCAAGATGAGGGGCCGGTCCTTTGTTGAGAAGTTTGGACACGACCGGGAGAGGATTATCATTTCCGAAATCCCCTATCAGGTGAATAAGGGTAAATTGTTAGAAAAGATCGGCGAACAAGTGAGGGATAAAAAGATAGAAGGGGTTTCGGAGATCAGGGATGAGTCTGACCGGGACGGGATGAGGATTGTGATAGAGGTGAAGCGTGACGGTATCCCCTTGGTCATTCTGAACAGGTTGTACAAATTCACCCAGTTAGAGACATCTTTTGGGATCATACTGCTGGCAATCGTGAATGGTCGGCCCCAGATCCTTGGGCTCAAAGAAATGATTCAGCATTTTATTAACTATCGCCGCGAAATTGTCACGCGGAGGACCATTCACGACCTCAAAGAGGCAAAAGCCCGTGCCCATATCCTTGAAGGTCTGAAAAAGGCCCTGGAGTTTCTTGATGACGTCATTGAATTGATCAGATCCTCATCCGATGGAAAAGAGGCAAAGGTTCGTCTTATTGGGGACTTTGAATTCTCTGAAATCCAGGCACAGGCCATCTTGGATATGAGATTACAGAGGTTAACCGGATTGGAGAGAGAAAAAATCAATGCGGAATATCAGGATCTGATCAAGGATATCACTCGGTTCAAGGCGATCCTGGAGAGTCCGGCAATGGTGCTCCAGATCATAAAGGATGAGGTGAGAGAGATCCGCGAGCTCTACGGAGACACGAGGAGGACAGAGATTCTTGAGGATGTAGACGACATTGAAATGGAGGACCTGATTGCTGAGGAGGATATGGTTGTCACCATCAGCCATAATGGTTACATCAAGAGAAATCCGATCAGCCTGTACAGGGCGCAGCGCAGGGGTGGCAAAGGGATGACCGGGGTCAAACCGACGGCGGAAGACTTTGTCGAACACCTGTTTGTGGCCTCTTCACACGACTATTTCCTGTTTTTCAGCAACAAGGGGCGGGTTTACTGGAAAAAGGTCCATGAGATCCCGGAGGCCGGCCGGATGTCTAAGGGGAAGGCGATTGTAAACCTTTTGGATCTGAAGCAAGGGGAGAGGGTCGCAACCATTCTCCCGGTGAGGGACTATGAGGAAGGCAAATATGTGGTTATGGCGACCAGAGAGGGCCTGGTTAAGAAGACAGAGTTGACCGCCTACAGTCATCCGAGAACCGTAGGGACCATCGGTGTCAAGATCAGAGAGGGAGATGAGCTGATAGGGGTACGCGTGTCAACCGGTGATCAGGACATTTTTCTCACCACAAAAGAAGGAAAATCGATACGTTTCAGAGAGTCGGAATTGAGAGGAATGGGAAGGGTTGCTACCGGGAATATCGGGATAAGAATGAAACCGGGCAATGAGGTCGTTGGGATGGAAGCCATCGGTGAGGGGGCTACGATCCTGACGGTAACGGAAAACGGCTACGGGAAGCGGACGAAGACAGACGAGTACCCACGGCAGTCGAGAGGCGGCAAGGGGGTCTTCACCATAAAGACATCCGAAAGAAACGGCCCTGTCGTGTATTCCTATCAGGTGAGCGATCAGGATGAGTTGATGATTATTACCGAACACGGAAAAATCATAAGGTTGAGGGTGGCCGATATCTCCATCATTGGGAGGAATACACAAGGGGTCAAATTAATTGGTCTGGGCGAGGGAGAAAAAGTTGTGGGGGTCGCCAAGCTGATGGAAGAGGAGTGAGTGCGAAACAGGAATATGGCTACGATGACACGGCCTCACATGAAGGGAATCGCGGTGATGTCAAGGGATCTCAGGATAGAGACGGAGCATTAGGAGTCGTAACTTAAAAGGAGAGAGAGATGGCAACGATCCAGCCCAAGGGTGAAAAGGTGCGGCAGGCAGTCAAGTGGATTTCCGAATGCCGGACAGAAGATGAAAACAAGCCTATTGCTCGTCTCATCGAAGAGGCCGCCGGCCGATTCAATCTGTCTCCTAAGGACGAGGAGTTTCTGAGGTCCTTTTATCAGCAGGAGTGCGGGTGAGCCGCCAACTCTCAGAATGAACCGGTAAGAATCTACGCTTTTTCCGAGACTGCGCTCGGAAAAAGTGTCCCCTTCGGGGCAGGCGGGGCACCGAACAAACATTGGCGAAGTAACAGATGTCGGGTGTCAGTAATATCGAGCAGAACACTCAGGCCTGAACACCGAACACTGAAACCTTCAGTTTCTTATAACATCGAGTAGCTCTTCTTTGTTGCGGCGTGTGAGGATAGCCCTTACGACGCGGAAGTAAACCAGGGAAACAATGAAGAGAAGCGCCGTTCCGGCAAGGATGGGGGCCCATGAACCGAATAGATGGATATGGGTGAGGCCAACCCAGACGGAGACAAGGGAGATAAGTCCGATGTAGGCGGTGATAAGGCCGCCTGCGATGATGAAACACCAGGCGAAAATCTTTTTTACCGGAAAAGGGTCTTCTCGGATCATTTTTTCATTTCATCCAGGCGGTTGGAGAGGAAATCGACCTGATGTTTCAGGTCGCGATCGGTCTTCATCTTGTGCTCAACCACCTCCACGGAATAGAGCACGGTGGAATGGCTCCGGTTGATGGTCCTCCCGATCCCCTCTAAGGTCTCGTCCAGGTGCCTGCGACAGAGATAGGCATAGATGTTCCGGGGGCAGGCATAGACCTTCTTTCTCGACTTGGAGGAGACGTGCTCGGGATCAACACGGTAATACCTGCAGACAAGTTTTATGATATCCTCCGGGCTGATCGATCGCTCTCCTGAAATCAGGGTGCTGACGATCTCTTTCGCCAAATCCATGTCGATCCGCGCCCCCACAAGCTCTGTCCTCGCCTTGATACACTTGAGAGCGCTTTCCATCTGTCGGACATCCCGTTTAAGGCGCTCTGCTAAAAAATGAATCACCTCTTCCGGGAGCGCCACATGATACCCCGCGGCCTTCTCGGCGAGGATCTGGACCCGGGTGTTATAATCCGGACCCGATATGGTCGTGACCAAACCAGAGGTAAGACGGGATGTCAAGTCTCTGGACATCCGGGGGATATCCTTGGGCGGGAGGGCGCTGGTGAATATGAGTTTTTTGTTATCATCGGCCAGGGCGTCTAAGGTATATCCCAATTCGGCCTGTATCTTTTCCTTGCCCCCCAAAAAGTGGACCTCCTCCAACAGGAGCACGTCGCAGCAATGACGATACTTCTTTTTGAATGCCTCAATCCGGCCGGTTTTAAGAGACGAGATCATGTCATTGGTGAAGTCCTCGGCCGTCATATAAAATATTCGAGACCCGGGGTCCTTTTCCAGGATCTTATGCCCGATGGCCTGGGAGAGATGGGTCTTCCCCAATCCGGTGTTGGCCAGCATCAGGAGCGAGTGATAATTACACGGGTCCCCCGATGCCATGCTCTTTGAGGCAGAATAGGCAAACTCATTGGACTGGCCCACAATGAAACGGTCAAAGGTAAACTGGCTCTTGAGCCAGAGATTCCTGCGGTCGGTCATGGCGGGAAGCGGTAACTGGCCGGGGTCGGGAGGCAACGGGGAGGGGTCTCTTTTCCTTTTCTGGCGCTCTATCTGGAACTGGAGTTCCAGATGACCCAGACCCGTCTTCTTGAAGGTGCCCTGGATAAGGCCAAGGTAGTTTTCCACGACCCAGTTTTTGGAGAACCGGTTGGGGCAACCCAGGACAATGGATGTCTCATTTTGCTGTAAGCATGAGATCGGGTTTATCCAGAGGGAAAAGCTGTTTTTTGGAATATCAGACCGGATCTGGTCTTTGACTTGGTCCCAGCCGCCACTCATTGCGCACTCCTAAATTTTCAAGGAAAAAGATGAAAGGTGTGGGTGATGAAAACTACGAGAGGGGTTTTACACGAAAGCTGAAAGGGATGTCAAAGGTCGTTGAGGGGAATGAGCATTTACATGGGGTCTGTTTTTCGACATAAGATAACCTGTTCCGGTTACAGGCAAAAAGGGGACCATGTTTGTAAAGGTCCGATAAAAGGGCTGATTTTAGATTGGGAAATCCGCTTTAAAATCTTATAGTTATAGCGGATTGTCTTTTTGTGGATAGATTCTTCCACAATTGCAAACTCGGTATTCCTTAGTTTTTCTTTCATTTTTGGCGATTTTTAATTTTAGTAGCTATGATTTTTGGTGATTGCTGGATCTGCTTGCCGGAGGCGGGACTGCCGGGAGGCGCTAACGGTGTGATATCTGAAAGGAATGGACATTGCCGTCAGGTATGACGGGGTCAGAAGGGGTTGGATAAAAAATTTCAATAAAAATTTAATAATACGTTTTGGAAGAAAGCCGGGGACCGTGAGGGTCTCTTTCCCAAAGGACGTAAATAAGGGGATCATTTCATAGGAACGGCAGTGAGGCCTTCAAATTCGTCACTGGACAGCCCTCTCCGAGGCGTAGGCTCTACGAGCCGGAGGCCAAAAGAAAGTATTCATTTAAACGGACATCGCCTCTGCCTGCCCGGAACCGGTATTAAACGTCAAGGGGGCGTTCTATGGGCTCTGGACAATTTTTGTTACGTCCTTTGGGAAAGAGACCCTCACGGTCCCCGGCAACCTGCGAATGATTGTTTCATAACGCTGAGGTGTTACAAAACTTGAATTCTTTTGGAAGAGAGGGAACAAAGGGTGAGGGATAAAATAAGGATTGCTGTCCTGGCAGGTGGATGGTCAGGTGAACGGGAAGTTTCCCTTAAAAGTGGAAAGACCGTTTATGGGGCACTAAACCGGGAGAGATATGACGTCACCCTGTATGATCCCAGAGACGACCTGGAGGTCTTGATCAAGCAAAGGGCGGAGATCGATCTTGCGTTCATCCTTTTACACGGGAAATTTGGAGAGGACGGGCGCATTCAGGGGATGTTGGATGTCCTGCATATCCCTTTTGTCGGTTCAGGGGTATTGTCGAGCGCAATGGCCCTGAATAAGCGGATTGCCAAGGATGTTTTTAGAAGGGCGGGTCTTCGGGTGGCTGAGGAGATCATTCTTGAGCAGGGAGCAGGGTTTTCAGCGGACCGGTTGATTGAGGCACTGGGATATCCGATGGTGATAAAACCAGTGTCCGAAGGGTCCAGCCTGGGGATCTCCATCGTACACAACAGGGAGGAAATCCAGGAAGGAATAGAGGCGGCATTTCAGTATGATCGGGAGGTCATTGCCGAGGCGTATTTGAACGGGACGGAAATTACATGCTGCATTCTCGGGAACCAGGTCCTTGAGGCACTCCCTCTTGTGGAGATTGTACCCACTGCCGCTTACGGTTTTTTTGATTATGAAGCCAAATACAAGCCCGGTGCAACCAATGAAATCTGCCCGGCGCCCGTTTCCCCTTCCTTAGCGAAGGAGGCCCGGCGGTATGCAAAAATGGCCCACAGGGCCCTTCAATGCACTGTATGGAGCCGGAGTGACATGATCATCCAGGATGAGGTCCTCTATCTGCTGGAGACCAATACCATCCCCGGAATGACCGAAACCAGCCTTTTTCCCTTGGCCGCGCGGGCCGCAGGGATGACCCTTTCCGATCTTTTGGATAAAATGATCACGTTCTCCCTTGAGCAATACTCTCCATGAACTGACCCGCTGCCAGGAAACGCGGGCCGCAAGGCATACGGATTCATCATAGCGGGTTGATACGTTAACCGGCAGAAGAATCGTTTTTCAAAAAATATTTGCGAGGGAATATATGCAAAAACAAGGCAGATTCTGGGGAGAGTCAACAGCTTTTTTAGCGCTTTTCCTTGATAATATCGGCGTATTTGTCTTTTTCAGTGGCATTCTGGTCTTCACTTTTAACTATCCGATAGAGATTATTTTAAAACATATGATACCCGGAACTGCTTTGGGGGTTTTATTCGGAGATCTCGTCTACACCTATATGGCATACAGACTCAGCAAATCAACAAAAAGAAAAGATGTCACCGCCATGCCGCTCGGCCTGGATACGCCCTCATCAATCGGTCTTGCCTTCGCGGTCATCGGTCCGGCTTATGTGGCGACAAAAGATCCAATCCTGACCTGGCAGCTTGGGATGGCCACTCTTTTCCTCATCGGAGTCGTAAAGGTAATCACCTCCTTTTTCGGCAGCCTGCTTCAGCGTATCATCCCGACGGCAGGACTTTTAGGATCGATTGCCGGGATAGGGCTGGTTCTGTTAGGATTCCTTCCTTTAATAGAAATTTTCAATGAAATCGTCGTGGGCATGGTGGCGCTCGGGCTCATATTTGCAGCCCTTATGGGTAGAATGGAGCTGCCGGGCAGAATACCCGGAGTTTTAGCAGCGGTCTTCCTGGGCGCAATTATCCATTTCATTTTAGGCTATGCCGGTTTGCTGCCGGAATTTCAGAAACCCACACTGAAACTTGCCTTATGTATCCCCTCATTTTCCTTTGAATTTTTAGAGTCCCTGCCCAAATGCATAAAATACCTGCCGATTGCCATACCTTTCGGACTTATGACCATCATCGGCGGCATCAACAATACCGAAAGCGCACGTCTGGCGGGCGACAATTACAAGACCCGGGACATCCTCTTAACCGAAGCGTTGACATCCCTGATCGCGGCTTTCTTTGGCGGGGTGATTCAGACAACGCCCTATATAGGGCATCCGGCCTATAAAAAAATGGGCGCCACATACTGGTATACACTGCTGACTGGCTTACTTATCGGATTCGGCGCCCTCATTGGGCTGCTGTCTGTTTTCCTGGCACTTATTCCAAGGGCCGTACTTGCGCCGATATTCCTGTTTATAGGATTTGAAATCGTACACCAGGCCTATAAGGAAAGCCCCGAATCGCATTCTCCTGCCGTCAGCTTCAGTTTTTTACCGGTAATTGCAAACCTTGTTATGATCATACTTACGCAATTCCTTGTTTTCGCGGCCATCACTCCTGACAGGCTTCCGTTAAGGCTGCAGGTCTTACATCAGTCTCTTACGGTCTTAAGCAACGGTTTTATTCTGACCGCCATGCTCTGGGGAAGCATTGTCGCGTTAATCATTGACCGCAAGCCACGCCAGGCCGGCATATATGCCCTTTGCTGCGGGGCTCTGACGTTGTTCGGGCTTATTCATTCGGTCCTGCCTACAGGTGAGACATACTTGCCATGGACCGCGCCGAATAATATCAATTGCTGGATGGCTGTTTCCTATGTTTTACTTGCGGGCGTTCTGTTCATACAAACAGGACGACTGCACGAAAAGCCTGAACGAAACATGGCCTGAATGCCGGATATGTCCAGGAATATATGTCGATTCGTCTTCGCCGTTAAAGCGCCCGCGAACACCTCCCTTTTTCAGTGGAAGACCTTCTCATCCTCGTCATCGTCATCGTAATCCTCGTCCGGAAACCACCCAGACATAGCCATGGCCTCGTAGGCCGCATCGACAATGTCTTCGTCATCAGATTGGGTCAGTTCAATGAGAATCTCTGCTGCCTCTTGCGGACGAATGCTGGCCACTGCCTCAATAGCCGCCAGCCGCAACGATTTGTCCGTCAACTCTGTGGTGGCGAGACTTGCAATGTGCGACCAGGCGGCATCCACTTCCCAGTTCCCCGCAGCGCAAACCGCCTCATAGTGAATGTCCTCGTTTTCGTTTTCTAACGCCT
>JACNIU010000400.1 GCA_014382905.1 Desulfobacterales bacterium | reverse complement strand
TGAAGATGATGTCGTCGATAACATCCTTTTCGATGATCTCCCAGGAGATGATGGGTTTTGCCCTGAACATCTTTTTCAACATCGGGTTGTCGCAGGGGTTCTGGAAATCTTGCAGGACGTTTCCCTTGATAAGAGGTGAAACAGAGGACGTTTCTGAAGGTATTTCAAGCCTTCATTTCTCTGTTGCCAGGGCCTACGAATGACGAGTATAATGATTGGGAAAACGGATGAAGCGTCGATTCTTTGTCAAGGGACAGGGTTTGCTGAGAGGAGCTTTAGATAGGCCGTGATGGCATCGCGTGAGAATAGAGATCGAGAAAATGGATTTTGTTGGGCGATGGCCCGCTGGAGGCAGGCGATCCTGGTCCTGTATTTGGCCCTATTGGTTTTCTGTTTCGCCTGCTCGGCGGAGACGGAAGGGAAGCAGAAACAAAGGACGGCTGCACCCGTCACCGTCGGTTCTGTAATCAAGAAAGACGTCCCCGTCCAGATCGTAACCATTGGAAACGTGGAGCCTTACTCGTCTGTTGCCATAAAATCCATGGTCAACGGACAGCTGATAAAAACAGCCTTCAAGGAGGGACAGGATGTAAGAAAGGGGGATCTCCTCTTCGTGGTCGACCCGCGCCCCCTTGAGGCGGCCTTGAAACAGGCAGAGGCCATCCTCGAAAGGGATCTTTCCGCGGTGAAACAGGCCCGGGCCAACCGGGTCAGCAACGAGTCTCACCTAAAACACGCCGAAGCCATCCTGGCAAAGGACCAGATCCAGGCCAAGACCGCCAGAGTACAGGCGGAACGTTATGGTGTCCTGGCCGGGAAAGGCAATGTGTCCAAGGATCAATACGATCAGGTACAGACAAACGCGGATGCCCTGAACGCCACGGCCCTCGCCGACAAGGCGGCGCTGGAAGCGGCCCGGGCCACTCTGCGGGCATCGGAGGCGGCCCTTGAGCACACACAGGCAGCGGTTCGCGCATCCCGGGCAAGCCTGCAGAACGCCAAAGTCCAGCTGGGGTATTGTTATATACACTCACCTCTAAACGGGCGCACCGGGAACCTATACGTCAAGGAAGGGAACATCGTTAAGGCCAACGACGCGGTCCTTGTGGATATCAATCAGGTGCATCCCATTTACGTCGCCTTTTCCATTCCGGAGCAGGGCCTGTGGAAGGTCAGGAGACAAATGGCGCTGGGCGAACTGAAGGTGGAAGCCTGGATTCCAGGTGACCTGAAGCAGGCGGAACAAGGGGGCCTCACCTTCGTAGACAACGCCGTGAACAGGACCACCGGGACGATCCGGCTGAAGGGAACCTTCCCCAATGAAGAGAACAGACTGTGGCCCGGGCAGTTTGTCGATGTGGTCGTCATCCTCGATACGCAAAAAGACGCCACTGTGGTTCCGTCCCAGGCCGTCCAGACGGGCCAGGAAGGGCCTTATGCATTCGTCGTGACCCCGGAGTTGACCGCGGAGTACCGGAAACTGATCGTGGGCAGGTCCCTCAATGGAGAGACCGTTGTGACAGAGGGGCTTACACCCGGAGAAAAAGTGGTGACGGACGGCTACCTCCGGCTCGTTCCGGGTGCGAAGGTGGAGGTCAAAGGCGGGCCCCGGAAGGCAGCTCCCACGTCATGAACATCGCCGAGATCTTCATACGTAGACCCGTAATGACCACCCTGGTCATGGTGGCGGTACTCCTCTTCGGAATCATGGGGTACCGCCAGCTCCCTGTAAGCGATCTGCCCAACGTAGATTTTCCCACGCTCCTGGTGTCAGCGGACCTCCCGGGGGCGAGCCCCGAGACCATGGCCTCGGCCGTGGCCACTCCCTTAGAGCGGCAGTTTTCCACCATCGCCGGCATTGACTCCATGACATCTTCAAGTTCCCTGGGCACTACCCAGATCACCCTCCAATTTGACCTGAGCCGCGACATCGACGCGGCCGCCCAGGATGTTCAGGCCGCCATTACCGCCGCGGCCAAGCAACTGCCTTCAGACATGCCCACCCCCCCCTCCTACCGCAAGGTGAATCCGGCAGACCAGCCCGTGTTGTATCTGGCCCTGAGTTCCCCTACCCTTCCCCTTTCTACGGTCAACGAATATGCAGAGACCCTCCTGGCCCAGCGGATCTCCATGGTCACCGGTGTGGCCCAGGTCATGGTCTATGGGGCCCAGAAATATGCGGTCCGCGTCCAGGTGGACCCGAAGGCCCTTGCCTCCAGAGGAATCGGGATTGACGAAGCGGTCAATGCCATCCAGAAGGCCAATGTCAATCTCCCCACAGGGACCCTCTGGGGAAGCGAGCAGGCCGTCACGGTGCGGGCGAGCGGCCAGTTGACAGAGGCAAAGGACTATCGTCCGGTGGTGGTGGCATATAGGGGTGGAGCGCCGGTGCGTCTGAGGGACATCGGCCGCGTCATGGACAGCGTCGAAAACGACAAGTCTGCTTACTGGTTCAACGAGATTCCGGCGATCATCCTGGCTATTCAGCGCCAGCCCGGCACCAACACGGTGGAGGTGGTAAACGCCGTAAAAGGTATTCTCAGCAGTCTCAAAGCGAGCATTCCGGCCTCCGTCAATATCGATGTCCTCTACGACCGGTCCGAAAGCATCCGTGAATCTGTCGCCGATGTGACGTTTACCCTGCTTCTGTCCATCGGCCTGGTGGTGCTGGTGATCTTTCTCTTCCTGCGCAACCTCTCGGCCACCCTTATCCCGAGCCTGGCCCTCCCCATATCCATTGTGGGGACCTTTGCCGCCATGTATTTTATGGATTTCAGCATCAACAACCTCTCCATGATGGCCCTCATCCTTTCCGTTGGATTCGTGGTGGATGATGCCATCGTGATGCTCGAAAACATCGTCCGCCACATGGAGCTTGGGGAAGGCGTGCTCGAGGCCGCGCTTAACGGGGCCAGGGAAATCGGCTTCACCATCGTTTCCATGACCCTTTCTCTGGTAGTGGTCTTCGTGCCGGTACTCTTCATGGGCGGGGTCATGGGAAGACTCCTCCATGAATTCGCGGTCACCATCGCATGCGCGGTCCTCATATCCGGGTTTGTATCCCTCACCCTGACGCCCATGCTGTGCAGCCGTTTCCTTCGGCCCCCTGCCACTCAACATCACGGACGCATCTATAACGCCTCGGAAAGGGTCTTCCAGGGGATGCTCGACTTTTATCAATGGAGCCTTAAGCGGGCCCTGAATCATCGGCTGACTGTCATGGTCGTATCCGCCTTCATTCTCATCGCCACGGCCTACCTGTTCATTCGAATCCCGAAGGGTTTCCTCCCCAGCGAGGACACCGGTCGGATTTTCGCCATCACCGAAGCGGCCCAGGGGATCTCCTTCGAGTCCATGGTCCGTCATCAGCGGGAACTGGCGGCCATTGTCCGCGAAGATCCCAACGTGGATTCGTTCATGTCAGGGATCGGCGGCGGCCGCAGCAGCAGGGCCAATAATACCGGCCGCCTGTTCATTCGTCTGAAACCCCGGGATCAACGCACATTGAGTGCGGATGAAGTGATTCAGAAACTCCGCCCCAGACTCGCGACCGTTCCCGGAATTCAGTCATTCCTGCAGAATCTTCCCCCCATCCGGATTGGCGGGCAACTCGCCAAGAGCCAGTATCAGTTTACCCTCCAGAGTCCGGACACGGATGCGCTCTACCGTTATGCCCCCCTGCTGGAAGCCAAACTCGGGGGGTTGAAAGAACTCCAGGATGTGACCAGCGATCTGGAAATCAAGAACCCCCAGATCGACATCGAGATCCAGCGAGACAAGGCCGCAACATTGGGTGTGACCGCGCACCAGATTGAAGATGCCCTCTTCAGCGCCTACTCTTCGCGACAGATCTCCACGATCTTCACGGCCAACAATGAATACCAAGTCATCCTGGAGCTTGAGCCCAAGTACCAGCTTGACCCATCGGCTATCAATATGCTCTACATTCGGTCCGCCTCAGGGCAGCTGGTTCCCCTCAATGCCATAGCCACGATTACCAGGGGGTTCGGGCCGTTGACCCTGAACCACCTCGGTCAGCTCCCAGCGGTGACCATCTCCTTCAATGTCCGTCCGGGCGTATCCTTGGGAGATGGCGTCGCCATGGTTGAGAGGGTCGCCCGGGAGACCCTGCCGGAAGGCATCAGCACCAGCTTTCAGGGAACGGCACAGGCCTTTCAGGACTCCATGCGGGGGCTGGGGATCCTCCTGCTCATGGCGATCCTGGTGATATATATTGTGCTCGGGATCCTTTACGAGAGCTTTATCCATCCCCTCACCATCCTCTCCGGCCTGCCTGCGGCGGGATTCGGTGCGCTCCTGACCCTTTTCATTTTTGGTGTGGACCTCAACGTCTATGCCTTTGTGGGTGTGATCATGTTGGTGGGTCTGGTAAAAAAGAATGCCATCATGATGATCGACTTTGCCCTGGAGGCGGAAAGGAAGGAAGGGAAAAGCCCGATGGAGGCCATCTACCAGGGCTGCATTATCCGTTTCAGGCCTATCATGATGACCACCATGGCCGCCCTTCTTGGCACCCTCCCCATTGCCATCGGTTTCGGGGCCGGAGGGGAATCCCGACAGCCCCTGGGCCTGGCGACCGTTGGCGGCCTGATCTTTTCTCAATTGCTGACCCTCTATATTACCCCGGTGGTATACACCTATCTGGACAGATTCCAGAAGAAGATAAGCCGAAAGGTGGGCATTTTTAGAACAAAGACCTCGGAGGTAGTTGAAGAGGAGGTTGGATCATGAGAAGCGGAAGGGCTGCATGAACATTTTGTCAAGATCATGCATTACAGGACCTTAAACAACCGCAACGGCAAATCCAAGCTGTTACCCAAATTGAAGACCATGTTGACATATGAGCTCAATAGCACAATAAATCTCATTTCTTTCCTGTTTTTTTAACGCTTGCCCGGAATTTTTGAGAACTTCCTTTTCAGATGTTTTCCAATCAACAATCGAAAATCATCAATCACCAATCAAAACGCCTTGGCCATTAAAGGTATGGCCACAAAGGCGCCCAGTGAACTCCCCATGTTTGTAAGTACCACGATCAACAATATCCGGGAGATCTTGTTTTTCCAGAATCCTTTGACGGATACGATATCTTCGGGGAGTCGTTCAAAGTCTTTTACCTTTGGTTTGCGCAGAAAAATCTCCACCAGCCCGGCCACCCAGCCTGCGGCGATCATCGGGTTCAAAGAGGTTATGGGGGACGCCACAACCGCCGTCAGGATGGTCAGGGG
>JACNIU010000135.1 GCA_014382905.1 Desulfobacterales bacterium | reverse complement strand
TCTACTCTTGACCCTTGCTCAATTCAAACTTCATGTCTTCAATGTTCTTCTTGATTCGCTTATTCTTTATCATGTCAGGTTTTATCTCTCTGTTAATACGGCGTATTGTGCATCAAGGGTCAAGAGTAGATTTGACCCCTTTACTGTTGGCGTTGGAGGGCCGTTTGTGTTTGATATTCACCGCACAGCCTTTTTTTTGATAGGAAACTCCCCCTGCGCCACTCTTCATTACCTTATACCAAGCGCCGGGATAGTGTTCTCAATGGATTTCTCATAAGTTTCAGTCATCATTTCAAAGCAAAACAGCAACAGCAGACGTGACCTCTGATCTACACGCCTCTTGGAGGGTATAAGGGTGTGTATTCTCTTGTCGTTAGGTTTACCACTACTATGCCGGATACGATAAATGCCAGGGCCAGGATGATATCCCAGGTAATAGCTTCTCCGAGAACGAGCCCGCCTAACAGAACACCGGCTATCGGCATAATGAAAATGAAGGAGTGAAGTGATACCGCCCCATATTTCTGGAGCATACTGTTCCAGGCTACAAAGCCGAAAGAGGCCGTCACAAGACTCTGGTAAATGAGAGAAGAAAGGACTTTTAGGTCCAAATGGGTAATCATCTTGACGTCCCAGATATAGCCAGCCAGAAAGAAGAAGGGAACTGAAACCACCATAGGGTAGAGCACAATTTGAAAAGGGGCAAATTCGCTTATGATCCTTTTCGTGTAGACGGTGTTGCAGGCCCAGAGAAAAGCAGTGATAAGGACCATAAGATCCCCGATTTCAACTTCTGTTGTTACTCCTTTTTTTCCCAGAAAGACCAAGGCCATCCCTGAAAACCCGAGAAGGAGGCCCAAGACTTTGTTTTTGGTAATCTGGTCTTCGGGAATGAACCAATGGGCCAGAAAAAGGACAAAAAAAGGTTGAGTATTGATCAGCAGGACTCCTCTGGAGGCGGTGGTTTTGCTGAATCCAAGATAGAGCAGGGCTAATTGGAGAGCAAAAATCAGCGAGACAATCAATAACTGCTTTGACTGCCCTTTTTTGATAACAAAGGGCCGCCTTGTGGCCCACGCCCATAGAAAAATTGCTATTGCAGCCAGCCCGAAACGGAGTCCGGCCGTGGTGAACACACCCAGTCCGAAGAGGCTGATTTTTATGGCTACGGCATTCGCCCCAAAGAGAGTGCACAAAAATGCGGTAAAAGTAGCAGCGGAAAACGGGAGATCTCGATTGTTAATCGTATTTTGGGTCATTGACTACATCTTTGTGTTTGATTTGGGGCGAACCAAGGCCTAAGGGGGGCGTTTTTCAAAGGTCTCAGTAGAACGAAATCGGGTTACTTATAAGGGGGTATGTGTTGACTTTTTTGACGGTTTAGGGCTCGCTCGCCTCCCCAACATCTATAACTTGGAAAGGTACCAGTTATTTTTGCGCGCTGGCTTAGTTCGTGCGAGAACATCGAGTAAGCGTTCACAGGTTCAGATTTGTGCCGAATTCCCCTTAACCCAGATCTCTACTGGGGCCTGAAAATAAGGAGCCATGCATGGGCGATCAGGACGCTGATGATCATGAATGGAAAAGCGGTTTTCATAAAGCCGATAAAGCTGATCCGGTAACCTCTTGATTCTGCGATCCCCATGGTCACCACGTTTGCGGATGCCCCGATAATCGTCCCGTTTCCACCGAAGCACGCCCCGAGCGCCAAGGCCCACCAGAGGGTGTTTTCAGCCCCGGGAATCACACCGCTGAGATAGGCCACAATCGGCAGCATGGTGGCTGTAAAGGGGATGTTGTCTACAAAGGCGGACATGATGGCTGCCACCCAGAGGATCAGGCTGCAGGCGACCACAAAATCACCTGCCGAGAGATCCAAAATCCAGTCTGCAATCACGGCTAACAATCCACTCGATTCCACTGCCCCGACAATGATAAAGAGAAAGATGAAGAACATCAGGGTCGGCCACTCGATATCCTTTTCGATCAATTCGATCATGTTCACCTTTTCGGTCAATATGGCAATGGTCAGGAGGACGGCGGCGCCCATCAGTGCTGCTATGCTAACCTCCATGTGCCAGTATCCATGACTCAGAAAGAGGAACACGGCAAACCCCAAAACGGCTAACCCATAAGTGAGAAGCTTTGGGTCCGTGATCGGGTATTCCTCTTTCAGTTTCAGGATGTATTCCTGCACGTTATCGACCTTTGCGGCCGCATAGGCCTTTCCCCAGACAAATTTGCTGAATATGATCAGGACCACCATGCACACAGCACAGACGAGGGCAAGGGCGATCACGAAATCCATAAATGTGAGCCCGGCGTAGGAACCGATCATGATATTGGGCGGGTCGCCGATGAGGGTGGCGGTTCCCCCGATGTTGGAGGCGAGGACCAGGGGTATCAGGAGGTGGAGGGGGTTAATGGAGAGCGAAATGCATATCTCAATGGCCACCCCGGTCAACAGGAGCATGGTGGTGACATTGTCCATGAAGGCAGAAGAGACGGCTGTAAATATCATCAGGTAAACCGACAGGAGGAAGACCTTTCCCTTGGCTAGTTTGTAGAAGATGTAGGCGCACCATTGAAACACCCCAGTATGTTTCAAGACACCCACGATAATCATCATCCCCATGAGGAGAAAGATAACGTTCATGTCAATGGAATTAATGGCACTGTCAAACGAGAAGATATGGTATTCGGGATTTATGGTACCGATGGTATAGGAGATTACCATCATCAGGGCCGCGCCCAGCATGGCCGCAATGGTCCTGTGGAGCAATTCAAAGGCGATGAGTACATAGGCCAGGATAAAGACAACTGTGGATATCCAGAACGCAGGTCCCAGTACCCTTGCAAGTTCCAGATCCTCGCTGATATAGTAGTGATCCCCTTTTCCCGCCAACTCCGATCCCTTGAATTCGAGGGTCTTGGTCTGGAAGCTGGTTTTGACGGCTTCTATCTTAATGGTTGAGACCTGGAGCCCGTTTTTTTCCAACTCAAAACGGGATACATATTTCCCATTGTGGGCTGTGACTACCTGATCAACCTCTTTGCCGTTGACAAGGATCGTGATTTCTGCCTGATCAACCGGTTCCTTGTGGTTGTCAAGGATGATGCCTGATATATTGATGGTGTCGCCGCCGGTAATGGTCGTCTTTGGAGCCCCGCCTTTTGCACCATGGCCCGCCATTGCATACGATCCCATGAGAGTGATAACGATCATCAATGCAGATGCTATGTAATATCTGAAAATTTTCATAAAAGCAGTTCCCCCTTAAAGTTGGCCCAGCGGTCAAAATTATATATCTTCAAGAGATACAAAATAAGGCCGGAATCTAACAAAATGGCCCTTACCCTGTCAAGAAGAAGGTTGGTTATTTGCGCGACGAATTGACACTGCAAAAGAGAGTATGGTAATCCACTATCAAAACCATGACAGCCCAGGCCTTCATCATAAAATCTCTCTTTGTGCAAAACAGCATCATGCTTTTTTCGTTGGGTGCGGTGATGTTTTTTCTTATCTTCGCCCTTGTAAAAAGAAAGCCGAAACATGTGGCGGCCGCTCTTATCTGGTTGATTATCGTCATCTGGTTTTTCAACAGCCCCTTTTTTGGTTTCAGTGCAGTAGCCGTGAGTCCAGCAGGAATTCGTTTGAACTATGGGGTTCTCTCGTTTAAAAACGATCTCCTGCCCACCCATTCCCCCTGGAAAATTGAAACCCATTTTTCAGACATAAAGAAAATGAAAAAAGTGTACCTTATCAGGATTGCTGATCATGAAAGCATGAAGGTTAAGGGGGAGAGGGGTCTAAGTCTCCTTGAAGAAATCGGAGGTGCAATAGAAAATCTAAAGGCTCAAAGGGGATAGAATAAGGTTTCGTCTCAGCGGGATGAAGAGATCCCTGTTTCAAGGGACCCCATTTTCAAAGGTCTGCATTGGATAGTTAAAAGAACAAGTTTATCGCTTTTGCCGGAAATCGGTGATCTCTTTTTGCGTGTCGCCCAACTGGCAACTGTTTTTCAGTCAGGTGGAAATCCCGAATTTGGGAAGGATATACGCCTGCAACACGACCCATCCTACAATGACCAGAATAATGACCCAGATACTCATGTCGCCCCCTCTTTTTTGTGTTTCACTCTGTTCCAAATCTCAGCTTCTCCCAATCCAATTCGTGCAGCGCACGGCTGCGAAAATCATGCTCATGAAAAACCGCCATGTGAGGCACATCCGGTCGAAGCCGAACTGCTCCCGAGGCCCTTTCCCGAACCTGACACAACAGAAGAGAATGCTGATAACAGCTTTTTGCTCTTATTCGCCCCGCAGGAAGGGCAGGGCCCCTTATCTTCCCCGTTGCTCCTAAAACAGAGGGATTCAAAGACGTTCCCGCATTTTTTGCATTTGAATTCATATATAGGCATTTCTTTCTCCTTTGAGACCTTTGTCTATTAGATCACCAATGCGATGTTTATCTATTAAAGAGTCGTAGCAAGAAAGAAGGTTTCAAAGTTTTCTGAAACCCGCTGTTTTCCAATACCTGTTAATATAGGTCATCTGGAAAGATATGCAAATGGAAATGGATCCATTTACTCCGTGGGGTTACAGGTTTCGGGTTTCGCGTTTAGACAACGTTTCATTCAGAAATTTCTTGATTTTTTTCTTTGCGGCTTTGGGCGTCTTTGCGCGAGCCCTATGATTTCAGCAGGTCCGGCAGGAAGAGACTGAGGCCGGGCCAGTAGGTAATCAGGAGGAGTGCAAAGAGAAGGAGAACCAGAAAGGGGAGGGTTGCCTTGTACACCTGCATTATCGGCCTGTCAAACCTGGAACTCGCTATGAAGAGGTTTAGTCCAACAGGTGGCGTATTATAACCGATTCCCAGGTTTGCCAAGAAAATTATGCCTAAGTGTACAGGGTCAATCCCGAACCGGATGGCTAACGGAACAATCAGCGGCACCACGACGAGAATCGCGCTGAATATGTCCATCATGCAGCCCACTAAGATGAGGAAGATATTGAGGACTATCAAGAATCCGATCTTACTTTCAACCAACCCTTCCATAAATCCAAGAATTTTCATGGGAATAAAGGCATCCACTAAATAGTTGGTAAAGCCCAATGCCGCGCCTAAAATGATCATGATCCCCCCCACCATTTTCATGCTCTCTTTCATAATCGCCGGTAGATCTCTTAGCAGACTCAATTCGTGGAAAACAATTGTTTTGATAAACAGGACATAGGCGACGGTAAGGGCGGCGGCTTCCGTGGCGGTGCAGAACCCGGAATAGATGCCTGCAAGGATGAGAATCGGTATCGGCAGTTCCCATGCGGCCCCCTTGAGGGCTGCGAAGAATTCCCGGGATGAAAATGGGGACTGTTCAAGTCTCCATTTCCTGCCCATATATACGGAAAAGAGGCAGGGGATGCCAACCATCAGGACCCCCGGCAGGAGCCCGGCCATAAATAGGGTTTCAATACTTGTGCCGGAAACAAAACCATACAATATAATCGGGAGGCTCGGGGGGAAATGGAGCCCTAAGCTTCCCGAGGTGGTCATCAGGCCTAATGAAAAGTTTTCCTTATATCTTTCAGAGATCAGGGCCGGAAAGAGGAGCCCGCCTAAGGCGATGATAGTGATTCCGGTGGCCCCTGTGATGGCGGTGAAAAAGGCGCATGAGACAAGGGCGACGACCCCAAGACCCCCGGGCAGCCATCCGAAGAGGCTCCTCGAAAACCTGACAAGGCGGGTAGAGGTCCCTCCCTGTGAGAGGAGGTATCCGGCAAACGTAAACAAGGGGATCGCTAACAATACGGGTGCATTGGCCAAGCGGAAGATTTCAATCGGAATGGCGGTGAACTGAACCCCGCTGACATAAAGCCCCAGCATGGCAGCTCCAAGGATGCCCGCAAAAAGAGGAAGGCCTAAGATGATAAGAATAATGAGGAGGATCACCATTGCGAGGATCATGATGTCATGCTCCTGACGATTTGAACTCCTTCGTCAATGGCCTTTATCAGGAAGTGAAAAAGGAGGAGGGCAAAGCCCGCAGGCAGGATCAATTGACCCCACCAGCCTGGCAGATGAAAGAGCGTCGTCCCGCCGAATTCCATTTCTATTTTCACGTAATCGATGCAGACCTTGAGCATGATGGCGCATATGAGCCCGGACACGAATGCCAGGATCAGTTCACGGGCCGGAAGCCATTTTTTCGGGAGGAGCGTGGAAAAAAGATCGATTTTGATATGATTCCCCTCTTTCGTGAGAAGAGAAGCGCCCAAGAGGGTCAGCCATAACACAAGGAGCCTGACAAAGGGCTCAGACCAGTCGATCTGTCCCAGCATGGCATTGGCCCACTGAAAATGGCCATACGTATAAAGACTTCTGAGACCCACCTGGACAAAGGTGAGGATAACCATCAACCAGAGCAGAAGGATAATCAGCCATCCTTCAATTTTGGCAAGGGCAGTGTCGATCCATTTCAAGGTATTCATGGCTATTTGTGGAGGTATCTTCGTCCAGCGATTGCGGTTGTATGTTCATAAGAGAAACAGGGAAACGTCAATTGTTTGACCTCTTGAGGATGAGGTAAACGCGCTCTAAGAGTTCCTTTGGGTAAAGCTCGCCGGTCAGCTTACGGGCGACTACCGTACGGATCGCCTGAAACTGGTTCAACGCCTCCCCCTCCGGGGCAGGGACGATGGTCAATCCGCTCTTCCGGATGACGTCAACCGCTTCCTTGGTTTGATCTCGTAATTGGGTTGTGAGTTCCGACATATCCTTTTCAAGGAGCTCTCTCAGCAGTCTGGCCAGGTCTTCCGGCAGTTTCCTGAGAAACCTTGAGGAAATAAGGATTGCCCCGGTGGAGTGGGCAAGGGGAAGTGCCATCATGCTGTTGAGATAGCGCTGCCACTGGAGGGCTAATGCCCCTAAAGGAGGTGCGTATACCGTGTCGATCATCCCCGTGTTCAAGGCAGTGGTCACGTCTGTGATGGCAAGGGGAATGGGATTTACTCCCATTGCCACAAAGGTCTCTTTGGCGATCGGGTCCCCTGACCATGTCCATACCTTCAGACCTGGAAGATCGTTGACCGTCCTGATGGGTTTCTTTGAGATGAGGTGAACATTGCCCACCTCTGCCCACGCCAGTAGTTCAAACCCTTTTTTCCTGAACTGCTCGGTAAAAAAAGGCTGCAGCTCCCTGTGAACCAGGTCTACTTCCTGGTAATTTCTAAACAGGAAGGGGAGGTCCAGCACCCTGACCATCGGGAGAATATGTCCGAACCCCACGCCGGAAAACGCCGCACAGTGAATCTGGCCGATCCTGATTTTTTTCAATACATCCAGCTCATCGCCGGCAATGCCTCCCGCATAGATCTGAAACCCCAATCTGCCGCCGCTCTTTTCCCTGATCTCCTTATCTATGGCCCTCATACGCTTTACCCAGGTGGACCCTTCCGGCGCTACCGTGGCGAATTTTATCGGGTACGCGGGCTCTGCACCGTTCGAAAAGCTAACCGGATAATTGACCAGCCAGAGGAGCAGGAGACAAGAAAGCACACGGATTCGCTTTTTCATAAACTCAGACCTCCCGTAAGAATACTCCTTAAAAAAACAGCTCATGGCCCATCTCCTTAAGGCCTTTCATTTTCTGTTTGACCGCAGTGTTTATAAGGCAGACCGCTTTCAACCGGTCAACCGGGGCATTTTCGACCTCGCGAATCAGGGAAAAGAATAATTCCTTGTCCTGGACCCTGACGGCATAATATCTGGCATAATAGTATTGGGCCAAAAGAAATTGCCCCTTGCTGGCGGCTATGGCTTTTGAAAAAAACTCTTTTGCCCTGGGCGCGTCCCCGCCTAAAATCTTTGGGCGTGCGGCTAACATCGAACCGGCGATAAGGTATGGTGAGCCGTAGAAATAGGCCGGTTCTATCTCCATTACCCTTCTCAGACACTCCTGCGCCGTGCCCAACTCGCCAAGGGTAGCGGGTTTGTCCAAATTCAGATTGATCCACGCATTCCACGACATTGTGATCCAGAAGAGGGGCTCAATCTCACCTTTCCCTATTGCGCCCAAACGGCTTAAGATTGCCTGATGGCTGACATCTTCCATATCGATGGCCCTGAGCCCGTAACTCCTGGCCCTCAGATAGAGCCTTGATGCCCGCTCCGGGTCCTGTTCCTCTACGAAAAGCATCGCATATCCGGTAAATCCCATGCAGAGGGCCGTAAGGAGTTCCCTGTTCCGGGGGGCGTTCTTAAGAAGTCCCTCCATTAACTTGAGTTCCGCGGGGAGGGAGTCCTTTGCCAGATCCAGGTCACACTCCTCAAAAAAGGCCTTGGTTAAGTTGGGTATCAGGGAGGAGGTTGCCTGTACTACCAATCCTGCGCATCCAGTCGTAAACAGCATCATTACGGAAATGAATAAAAGACCGCGGGCAGTTCTTTTCATATGTCAATAACCGAGAAATGGATCTTCTTTTTTCGGGGGGCTTTCCAACAGTTTAGTGGCCAGGAATTGTGCTCCCGATCCATTTTCCATATTCAAGACCTGATTATAATATTTTTTTGCCTCATCCCTGTTCTCCTCAAGATCATAACTCATCCCTGTCTTTATCAGGGGCCAGGCAATCATTGTGGGATCGTTTTCCGGGTCTGGATGCTCGAGGATTTTCTTTAGAATGGCTCTCGCTTCAGGATAGCGTCCCTGAAAGAGGTTATATATTGACTCCAGGTAAAGCGCCTGTCTCTCCCACATGTCGGCTGTTTCCCTTTTAGGGGCTTCAGCGCCCCTTTGTCGCAGCTCATTTACTACTTTTCTGTATTGAGGTCCCGCCTTTAATCTGATGTAGCTGACACCTTCAAGGCCCTTGAAACGTGGATTTTCTGGATAGCTCCTTGCCAGTTCGCCAGAGAGATCAAGGGCCTTCTTAAAGTCCTGCTCAATAAAGAGATAGATGTGAAGGAGCATGCTCTTGGTTTCTGTTTCCGAATAGACAGCCTCATTCGCTGCAATATTCAGTTTCTTCAGCCCTTCGTGTTTGTCGCCTTTGTGGAGTAGAAAATAGGTCAAGAATTTCAGGACACCCGAAAGCCGGGCCGTGTAATAATCGAAAGTGCCGATACCTAACAAAACGTCTTTATTGTCAGGATCCATCTTCAAGCAGGTCTTGAGCGCATCTATGGCATCAGTGGCCAGGAAAAAGGAAGATACCCAGTTCCCTTTCATGAGTTCAAAGCGACCCTTGAAGCCCAAGGCCCCGCCCAGATAAAAGAAGTCATAACTGTCCGCATCCTTCTTGTCAACCCGTGCTTTTGCTACCTCTATGGCGCGGTCAATCCGCTTCTTGAACTCCTCTACGACATCAGGAGACCAGAAGCCGGAGGCCAGGCGAGACCATGAAACCATGGCCAAGTAGAAATAACCGGCCGGTTTATCCTCTGATTCGGAAACGACGTTGTTGAACAGTTTCTCGGCCTCACTGAACTGGCGATCATAAATGAGATATATCCCCGTCAGGATCTGTCCATCCCCCTTGACTTGGTGCAAATCAGGCTTTTTCGGCTTTTCAAGGCTCAGAAGGTCCTGTTCAGTGACCACAAGTGCCAGTGATACGGCCAGCAATAAGCAGGAGGAAAAAAAAAGTCGCGCGCTTAGGGGATTCCGGTTTTTCACGAGAGAACCTGTTAAGGGCTATGAGTTGCCGTTTTCTGCACGGATTGCCATTTTCACCGGCATAGGCTACATGAGAGCGTGCATTTAAGCAAGCTTGTAATTCTGATTTTTTTGATGAAGTTAGGGAAAAAGTGAGTCTAAGGTAAAGATGTTGTGGACTTTTCTGGCTTATGTGTTAAAATTATACTTTAATTGGGTTTAAGAATGGAAATTATGACATTCGTATGAAGTCGAGTTTGCAGCCTTAACACCGGGGTGCGACACCGCTGGCAGCGGAAGAGGACCAAGATGAAGATATTCATTGTGGGAAGCACAGGCATGTTGGGCAGTGAATGCAAGAACGTCCTCAGTCAGGATCATGAAGTCATTTGTCCGGACAAAAGGGAGGTTAATATCATTAGCTGGGATGTTGTCATAGAGAGCCTTACGGTGGTGTCTCCTGACGTAATCCTGAATTGCGTTGGGTTCACCGATACCGAAGCGTGCGAAAAAGAGGATTTTTTGGTCAGGAAAATAAATATTGAGGGTCCAAGGAACCTGGCACAGGCATCTGCGCGGTTTGGATGTAAAATGGTTCATATCTCTTGCGGCCACGTATTTGATGGGAAAAAAGGGATGCCCCAGCCCTACTTTGAAGACGACGCCCCGAACCCGCTCTCTTCCTATGGGAAAAGCAAAATGGAAAGCGAAATAGCGGTTCGAAGTAATTCTCCGAACTATATTATCATTCGCTCCATGTGTTTGTATGGCGTAAACGGAAAAAACCTAATCAAATCGATTCTGGCTAAAGCTGTCGGTAGACGACCAAAGGTGTTGAAGATGCCGGAGGATCAATTCGGGGCGCCTACGTGGAGCTATCGTTTGGCGTTACAGATAAGAGAACTCTTGGAGAAGAATGGAAGGGGTACTTATCATGCGACTGCCGTGGGCTATTGCAGCGGCTTTGAATTTGCAGAACATCTCCTCAATCAGTTGAACATCAAGACGTCTGTTGAACCTTGCAGTCTGAAGGATTTGAAGGGGCCGGTTGCCAAGCCCGCAAATTGTCTGTTAGAAAACCGGCTTTCAAAGAAGCAGGGAGTCAATGTCATGGTGGATTGGAAGGAGGACTTAGACAGGTTTCTCGAAGAATTCGGTGAGGAGCTTATCAAGGAAGCTAAGCAGCGATGAAAATACTGCTCTCACTGCTGGGTCTGTCATATATTGTCAGCCCGTATGATCTTTTTCCGGACTTCTTTATAGGAGTGGGGTGGATTGATGACCTGATCGTCTTAGGGTTGCTGTGGTGGTATCTCTATGTTTACAGGAAGCGGCGATACAGCTACGAGGGCCATGGTCCGGAAAGAGGGGCATACTCTCGGGGAGAGGGTAAAGAGCGAACCGTCGAAAGCGAGGCCTCACCCCGGAAAGATCCGTACTCTGTGCTGGGCCTGCCGAGGGATGCATCTTCCAGGGAGATAAAGGGGGCATACAGGCGCCTTGCAAACCAGTATCACCCTGACAAGGTGCAGCACCTGGGGGAGGAGTTCAGGCACCTGGCCGAAATCCGTTTTAAGGAGATACAGACCGCTTATCAGGAATTGAGACCGAAGTAGATAGACAGCGCTATATAGAGCGGCCCAGGACAGCCCCTTCATAAATAGCCGCCTTGGCGCTTCTCGGCTCTAAGCAGTCTCCGATCTGGTGGATTTCGTATCCCAATGACTTGATCCGATTGTAGAGCGTGTGATCAGGCTTGGAGCCGGCGGCAATGATGACATGATCTGCCTCAACAAAGACTTCATCATCATTCTCGCCCCCGACAATGATCCCGTTGTCTTCTACTCTTTTTAGTCTGAATCCCGTCATGATCTTCACGTGGTTATCTTCAAACTTTTTGATGAACAGTTTTCTGGTCATGCTCTCGAGCCGAGTCCCGATGCTGGGGAGCATTTCAACAATGGTCACCTTGCACCCGTTCTCCGAAAGGTGGAGCGCCACTTCACACCCGGTAGGGCCACCACCGATTACAACGGTTTTTCCACGGATCTCCCTGTCGCCATTCAAGGCTTCACTCAGGGAGGCCACAATCTCCTTGTCTATCCCGTCAACAGGCGGGAAAGAGGGCACGGACCCGGTGGCCAGGATCACTATATCGGGGGAGCAGGACGTTACCGTGTCGGTCGTAACTTCGTGGTTCAAATGGCATTTCACCCCGAATCTTTCAATCTGTCTTTTCTGGAATCTGATCAAATTCCTCAGTTCTTTTTTAAACGTTGTGATACTTCCCAACAGGAGCTGTCCGCCAACCGCTGACTGTTTTTCAAAGAGGTGAACGTCGTGTCCCCGTTTTGCCGCAACCCAGGCCACATTCAACCCGCCGGGGCCGGCCCCCACAACCATAACCTTCTTTGGGGTTTTTGCGGGATGAAAGGCCATCTCTTTTTCGCGTCCCAATGCCGGGTTGACCAGACACTCCACGCGGCCCCTTCTGAAAATGGACTCCATGCAGGTGTTACAGGCGATACAGGTCCGTATGTCGTCCAGGCGTCCTTCCATGGCCTTTTTGGGCATCTCTGGATCTGCCAGGAGACCTCTGCCGATGCAAACAAGATCGGCCGTTCCGTTTCTTATGATCTCATCCGCGACCAGGGGATCATTGATCCTCCCTACCGCCATGATGGGAACACTTAGGGCCTTCTTGATTTTCCCTGCAAAATCGGCTAAACAGGCCTTTTCCATAAACATCGGTTGACAGATCCATTCAGGCGTAGCGTCGTTTCCGGCAGACACCTGAACAACATCAACCCCTGCGTTCACTAAGATTTTCAAGATCTCAATACTTTCGTCCACGTCAAGGCCGTCCTTTACGAATTCCACGGCGCTGATTTTAAAAGAGATAGGATAATCCCGCCCAACCCGGTTTCTGACCTCACGCACGATCTCTTCTGCGAAACGGGTCCTTCCCCGAACATCTCCGCCATATTGGTCATGTCTGATGTTTGAAAACCTTGAGAGAAATTGATTGATAAGATATCCATGGGCCCCGTGGATTTCTATCAATTCGAACCCTGCGTCAACGGCCCTTGTGGTTGCGTCTCCGAACTTCCGAACTAACTCCTGGATTTCCTCCTGTGTAAGCGGCTTTACATCGCCCCGGATAGCGGGACAGGGAAGAGGGGAGGGGGCAACCGGTTGTTGCCCGATTACCTTATGTGAAGTCTGCCTCCCGCCGTGGTGAATCTGAACCGCAGGGACCGACCCTTCGGATTTGATCGCACTTGCGATCTTCGCGAGCCCTTCTACAAACCGGTCATCATATATCCTGGCCTGGTGGGGAGAGACGATCCCTTCTGGCGATACGGCGCAGGCCTCCACAATTATCATGGCCGGCCCGCCAGCGGCCCTACGCCGATAGTGCTCAATGGTCTTTTCTGTGATAGAGCCATCATCTCCTATCAGGAAAGAGGCCAGGCCGGGCATGATGATCCTGTTTTTGAGGTGGCAGTTCTTTATACTGTAATTAGAAAAAAGGTACTTCACTGATTTTTCCCTCCCGTGAGGTTCAGGTAAGCACTGCTATTTTACCGGGGTTGGTGTCTGTTCTCTTGGCGCAGAAATATAGGCAATGTGGTGAAAGCTTGTCAAACAAAAAGACTGGTTTTTCCTTCGAAGATCGAGATATTGAGGCAATCGTAAAAAAGCTTCTACACACATGATCGGGAATTTGGGGAAAGGCCGTGGCACCTTAGGGAAAAATCGAAAAAGGTGTTGTTTCTCAAGGAGATCATTTTTTTGTTGACTTACAGAAAAGATTCACCCATAATGGACCTAACTGAGCGCTCAGTCGAATTTGTTTTACGGTTTGCTGTTGATCCTATGTCAAAAAAAGAGACCATAATCCGTGCGGCTGCAATCCTCTTCTCGCAAAAAGGATTCGAGAATACCCGAATGTCTGAGATCTCCAGGATGACCGGGGCCGCTGAAGGCACGATCTTCTATCATTTTAAAAACAAAGAAGAACTCTTCTTGGCCATACTCGAAGAATTCAAGCAGGATATCATCAGTGAATTTGATCGCTATCTTGATGAAATGAATTTCGAAACCGGAATGGAGATGCTGGAGGGTTCGCTCTCTTTCTACCTTTCACTGGCAGGGTCAATGGAGGACCGTTTTTTGCTCTTGCACCGCCATGATGCATATGAGCTCGCCAGGGTCAATCCAGCCTGCAAAAACCATCTTGAGGCGATTTATAACGGCCTCGTGGACGTTTTTGAAAGGGCTGTTCGCATGGGGCAAGAAGATGGATCCATGGCACCCATGCCGGCGCGAAAGACCGCATTGATCGTCTTTTCCATGGTGGATGGCCTGGTCAGGTTCAATACCTATGAACTGTATGATGCCGGTTCACTTTACTATGATCTGATCAAAGCCTGCCGAAGAATGGTGGGTCATAAAAGAATCTCTGAAACAGGTGCTGAAAATGCTGAATAGGGTATTTCCGTTTCTTTCCTGGTTTAAAAACTATGATACGGGTACTCTGAGAATCGACGCCCTTTCGGGGTTGACGGTGGCGCTGGTGCTCATCCCTCAGTCCATGGCTTACGCACAGTTGGCGGGGCTACCGGCCTATTACGGGCTATACGCCTCATTCTTACCGCCTATGATCGCGGCCCTGTTCGGGTCGAGTCGGCAGCTTGCGACCGGCCCCGTTGCAGTGGTTTCCTTAATGACATCGGCTTCGCTGGAACCGCTGGCGATTGCAGGGAGCGAAGGATATATCGCCTATGCGATCATGCTTGCCCTGATGGTGGGCGTATTTCAACTCGCGCTCGGTGTGTTACGACTCGGTCTTGTCGTTAATTTCCTGTCCCACCCCGTGGTAAACGGCTTCACCAACGCGGCGGCCATCATCATCGCCTCATCGCAGCTATCCAAGATGTTCGGCGTCTATGTGGACAAGGCCGACCATCACTATGAGACCATTGTCCGCGTGATTCAGGCGGCAGTTCATTACACGCATTGGCCTACTCTGTTTATGGGGGCACTTGCCTTTGCGATCATGTACGGACTAAAGTGGATTTCACCAAGAATTCCCAATGTATTGGTAGCGGTGGCGATCACGACCGTTCTTTCATGGGCGACAGGGTTTCAACACAACCTTACCGTTCACACCGCTTCCATTGCATCTCCCGAGGCGCTGAACCTTATTGACAATTTTAATAAGACCAGCCGGAAAATACCAGAACTGACAGTGGAACGGGCGAAGTCTTATGAAGCTATCGAGGAGTTAAACCAAGGCCATTCGATTCACGATGTTCTCAATGCCGAACACGCGGCAAGCATCCTTACCTTTAACATCGATCGACTAAAGGAAGAAACCCATGTCTATAGAGAGCGGATCAGGGCCCTTATTTTCGGAGCGGTTCATCAACCTGACGGTCTTTTAAGGTTTTATTTGAAGGGAAAGATTCCGGCAGGTGAGGAAGATGATGGTCGTATCTGGCGCCTCAAGGTGGGGAATCGCCCGCTGTCTGAAGATCGTTTGATTATGATGGGTGGCGGCGCGGTCGTTGGTGTTATTCCCCGTGGGTTGCCATCTTTGTCCGTCCCCAGGATCGACGCTAAGGTTATCTTACATCTCTTTCCATATGCCGCCATCATATCCCTCCTGGGCTTTATGGAGGCGATCTCCATTGCTAAAGCCATGGCGGCCAAGACAGGTCAACGGCTGGACCCGAACCAGGAACTCATCGGCCAGGGCCTGGCCAACATCTGCGGTGCCATGGGCAAGAGCTATCCCACCTCCGGGTCTTTTTCGAGGTCTGCGGTCAACCTGCAGACTGGCGCTGTTTCGGGTCTCTCCAGTGTGTTCACGAGCGTTGCCGTTGTGATCGTCCTCCTCTTTTTTACGCCGCTCCTCTATTATCTCCCACAGTCGGTCTTGGCCGCGGTTATCATGATGGCGGTCATCGGTCTCATCAATGTCTCTGGATTTGTACACGCGTGGAAAGCCCAGTGGTATGACGGTGCCATTTCCATTATTGCCTTTGTCTGTACCCTGGGTTTTGCGCCCCACCTGGACAGGGGAATCATGATCGGGGTGGTGCTTTCAATCGGTGTATTCTTTTACAAAAATATGCGGCCCAAGGTGGTCTCCCTCTCGAGACACGAGGATGAGGCCCTGCGGTGTGTGACGACCCACGGGTTAAAGGAGTGCGAATACATTTCAATGGTCCGTTTCGACGGGCCACTGTTCTTTGCCAACGCAAGCTATCTCGAGGATAAGATCACGGAGATGATGCGCAAGAAAAAGAACATAAAGCAAATTATCATTGTGGCCAATGGGATCAACGATATCGACGCTTCGGGGGAAGAGACGCTCTCCTTACTGGTGGACAGAGTCAGGAGTGCGGGTGTTAACATTTCTCTGAGTGGCGTGAATGAGTCGGTCATGGAGGTTCTGAGACGCACCTACTTCATTGAAAGATTAGGTAAGAACAACATCTATCCGACAATGGAAAAGGCGATCGAAGCCGTACATGAAGAAACGCACAGATCGGGAAAGGAAGAGCTTTGTCCGCTTCTTTCTGTCTGCGATCCCGTCTGAGCACATGATACAAAGGGAGGGCTCAAATGCCAGCAATCAGCATATTTAGTGGTGTCTTCTGCAACGAGGAGTCCGTCGTCAACGAGATCGTTGCCAGAACCGGTTACAAACTGGTGAGGGACGCCGATATTTTATCTTCAGCAAACAGGATTTCCGACACATCCGAAGATAAGATAGAGCGCGCTTTCTCAGCCAAGACCTCGATATTCAATAAGTTCACTCACGAAAGAGAGCGATCCATTGCGTATATTAAGCTGGCATTGGCACAAACGCTCTTGAATGAAAACCTCGTAGTTACAGGGTTTATCTCTCATCTGATCCCCGAAGCGGTCAGCCATGTGCTGCGAGTCTGCCTTATCGCCGACATGTCTTTCAGGATTCAGACGGCTATTCAGGATCGTGGTGTGAGCGAAAATGATGCGGTGAAACTTATCCGGAAACGTGACGAAGATGCTGCCGCGTGGGTTCATACCCTGTTGGAGGTGAATGATCCCTGGGAGACGTCGCTGTATGATATGCTTCTGCCGACGGACAAGATGGGCGGGGATGAGATCATAGATCGTATCAATGAGGTTATGAAAAAAGAGGTGATAAAAGACTCCCCTCGATCAAAAAAGGCAGTGAAGGATTTTCTACTTTCGGCAAAGGTGGAGGTAAGCCTGGTAAAGGAAGGGCACACTGTGGGCGTGGAGGTAAAAGACGACGTTGTAACCTTGACGATTAATAAACACGTTCTCATGTTGAGCCGTCTTGAAGAGGAACTCATCCATATCGCCAGTCAGGTCCCGGGGGTGAAAAATGTGAAAACCAAGGTAGGCCAAGGTTTCTACCAGGCAGACATATACCGGAGACATGATTTCGAGATGCCATCAAAAGTCTTGCTTGTGGATGACGAACGTGAATTTGTAGAGACCCTGTCCGAGCGGTTGGTGATGCGGGATATGGGTTCGGCCGTGGCCTATGACGGGGAATCCGCCCTGGAATTGATCAAGGCGGACGAGCCCGAAGTCATGATCCTGGATCTCAGGATGCCTGGCATTGACGGCATAGAGGTATTGAGGAGGGTCAAACAAACGAATCCTGACATCGAGGTCATTATCCTCACAGGACATGGATCCGAGGCTGACCGGGAGACCTGTATGGGTCTGGGCGCATTCGCGTATCTCCGGAAGCCCGTTGATATTGAGAAGCTGAGCGAGACGATCAAGAACGCTAACGAAAAGATCTCCCGTAGGACTTCCGCTGATAAACCGCGAACCTCGGAGGGATAGGCATCGACGCCAGGGTATCTGTTCGGAGTTCGTTGCGTAACCATCAGGGTGTAAAGAAAGCCTCTGGTTTTGGATCAGTTATGAAATTTTGGAGAAAAACAAGGCCCTCCTTTTGGGACAAACGCGAGATCGCCCCCGGTGCCTCCACGCATCAGTTCAATTACCGTCGTATATGGAAGCTCGCGGTTCTGCTGACTGGCGGGGTTGCGCTGGTTCCCCTGATTTTCATAACCGTTGTGAATTATGAGGCCATGCAGGATGCCATCGCGTCTGAATTCCTGCTGCGAACCACCCGGATTGTCTCCAATACGAGGCGCGCCATATCGTTTTTTCTCTCTGAACGGAAATCCGCTCTGGATTTTATTGTTCACGACAACAGCTTTGAGAGTCTGAATAACAAGGAAAGGCTTGCGGGTATCCTGGAAAACCTGAAGAGAAGCTTTGGAGGAGGTTTTGTTGATATCGGAGTGGTCGACTCCTCGGGTTTTCAGAATAACTACGTCGGTCCATACAAACTTGAAGGAAAAAATTACAGTGGGCAGGAGTGGTTCAAGCAGGTGGTGGACTCTGGGATGCATATCAGCGATGTGTTCTTAGGATATCGAAAAGTCCCCCATCTGGTGATTGCCGTCAAGGGAATCAACCAGAATGGCTCCTTTTATGTCCTTCGCTCTGCCTTAAGCATCGCCCCTTTTGAAGGCCTCCTCTCCAACCTGGAACTGGGAGGCATGGGCGATGCGTTCATGATCAACCATCAAGGAATCCTCCAGACCCCGTCGAGGTATCACGGAAACGTCCTTCAAAAGCTGTTTTTGCTGGTTCCCAAAAATTCCCCAAAAACCGAGGTGTTGGAGGAAAAAAATCGGTTCGGCCAGGATCTTCTCATCGGTTACAGATATATTGACGACACGCCGTTCATCCTGATGATTGTGAAAAAGAAAGAAGAGCTGATGAGGCCCTGGTATAGGACCCGATTGAGACTGATTGCATTTCTGTTGATCAGCGTCACCGTCATCCTGACCGTTATTCTGGGAACCGCCACTTACATGGTAAGGAGAATACAAATCGCGGATGAGAAACGGGTAATCACTCTGCATCAAGTGGAATATGCGAACAAGATGGCCTCCATCGGGCGCCTGGCGGCAGGCGTCGCCCATGAGGTCAACAACCCCCTCGCGATTATCAATGAAAAGGCGGGTCTCATCAAGGATCTGTTTACCTTTCGGGGAGAATACGTTACGGATCATAAACTGATTGGCCTTGTGGATTCGATCCTTGCTTCTGTGAAAAGGGCCGGGACCATCACCCGAAGACTCTTGAATTTTTCCAGAAATCTAGAGGCCGGCATCGAACCTATCAATCTGAAAGAAGTGATTCTGGAAGTCCTCAGTTTTATGGGCAAAGAAGCTGAGTTGCGGTCCATAGAGATCGCTATGGATGTGTCCGAGGATATTCCCAAATTTGAAACGGATAGAGGGAGACTTCAACAGATTCTTCTGAATATCGTTAATAACGCCTTTGCAGCGCTAAACGATGGCGGCCATCTGGATATCAAGGCCAATCGGGAAGACAGAGATCATGTTTCCGTCATTATTACCGATGACGGTTGTGGGATTTCAAAGGAAGACCTGAATCGTATATTTGAGCCGTTTTTCTCAACCAAGACGGGGCAGGGTGGAACCGGGCTCGGGTTATCCATTACCTACGGGCTTGTTCAAGAGATCGGGGGAAAGATCAGCGTCAGAAGCGAATTGGGCAGAGGAACCAGCTTCGGCATATCCATCCCCATTAAGTGGGAGAAGAATAAAAAATGAACAAAATGAAGGTGTTGTTGGTAGACGACGAAGAGGAACTTGTCTCCACCATGGCGGAGCGGTTGTCCCTCAGGGGGATTGACGCCGATTGGTCCACCAGCTCGGAAGATGCCCTGAGGAAACTGGAACGGGGTCGATACGATGTTGCTGTGTTGGACGTAAAAATCCCCAGAATCAGCGGGATAGAGCTGAAGAAACAGATGGAAAGGAAATCCCCTCATACCAGGTTTATCTTTTTGACCGGGCATGGCTCTGAAGCGGATTTCAAGGCGGGCTCTGCTGAGGCAGGACCTGAATTTTATTTGGTGAAACCGGTCAATATTGAAGATCTTATCAAGAAGATGGACGAATTGATCGAGACGTGAGGAGGGTGGGTATGGGTTTCAACTGTGGTATTATCGGAGAAGCAGGGCTTCAATTTTTTGGAAAAATGACCGCGTCCATTTCCCACGAGATCAGGAACGTCCTCGCCGTTCTAAACGAAAATGCGGGACTCTTGGAAGATCTTGTCCTGATGGCAGAGAAGGGGGCCCCCATTGATCGTGAACGGCTTAAGACTTTGGCCCGGTCCATGGGGAAACAGATCCACCGGGCGGATGGGATTGTCGAAAACATGAACCGGTTTGCCCACGGTGTGGACGAAAGTGCCAAGCGGATCGACCTGCACGAAAGCGTGGTCCTATTGGTTGCGCTTTCGGGGAGGCTCGCTGACATGCGGGGGATAAAATTAGCCCCTGTCTACACCAAAGAACAGATACTGATTACAACAAATCCCTTTTTCCTGGAAAACCTGCTGTGGTGTTTTCTGGATTTCGCAATGGAAGCGGCAGGGAAGGGAAAGGCCTTGGGGATCGTCAGCGAAAGAGATGAAAGAGGTGCTCGGCTCAGATTCACAGGGCTTGAACATCTTGCTGAAAGAGATACGGATGCATTTCCATCAGAGCGAGAAAAGGCCATGCTCGAAGCGCTGGAAGCGGGTTTTTCATTTGACCCAAAGGCAGGAGAAATCGTCATAACCCTCCCTGAAAAGATCTGCCGGTGAATGCTTCAAAGGAAGGGTCATAACCTATCATCATAAGGAGAAATAAGCATGAAGACTCGGGTATTGTTAGTCGATGACGAAGAGGAATTCGTCCAGGCCCTGGCAGAACGGCTGTCTATCCGCGATTACGATGTCACCACGTCGTTGAGCGGCGAGGATGCTGTTGAAAAGCTGAGGCATTACAATTTTGATGTGGTCATCCTGGATGTCCGGATGCCCGGCATGGACGGGACCGAGGTCCTGCACGAGATGAAACGCATAAAACCGCTAACGGAAGTGATTATGCTGACGGGACATGCCACGGTGGAATCGGCTATCGATGGAATGAAGCAGGGGGCCTATGACTATCTCATAAAGCCCTGCGAAACTGAAGATTTGGTCATCAAGATCAACAGGGCCTATGAAAAAAAGGCGGCGCACGAAGAACGTATTCGGGATGCCAGGGTAAGAGAGATCATATCCTCACCCAGGGCCGCTTTAAAAGATGCGTGATGCTGCGGCTGCCTCTTGCGCCTTTATATCGCCTCAGAAAAGAGTAGATTCCAAAGCGAATGAAGAGTTCTTCATCCTCCAGGGGGGGGTTTAGCCTTTCCACGGAGGTACGGTTGGGTATGTCTATTGATAAGGTATCGGTTGATGTAAGGAGATGGGGAATGGGAAATTCCGGATGTGAGCGGATAACTGGAGATCAGGCACTGGAAAGATTGTTGTCCGGAAATAGAAGATATCGGGATGCAAGGCCAAAACACCCGAATCAAACACCCGACCGCCGCAGAGAACTGGAAGACGAACAGCATCCGTTCGCCGTCATCCTTGGTTGTTCTGACTCCCGGGTCCCGCCTGAAGTTATCTTTGATCAAGGCCTGGGTGATCTGTTTATTATCCGGGTGGCGGGAAATGTCGTGGATAATATGGTTCTCGGTAGCATCCAATATGCCGTATCCTATCTGAGAACCCCTTTGATTATGGTCCTGGCCCATGCCAACTGCGGTGCGGTGAGCGCTACCCTATCCGCTCATCACCCATTAGAGGGTCAATTAAGCTGTTTGACAAACGCTATCCAGCCGGCCGTGGATCTGGTCAGGGACCAGCCCGGCGATACGCTGAACAGGGCTTCAAAGGCCAATGCAGAAATGGTCGCAGAGCGACTCAGGAACTCAAAACCGGTCCTGTTTGATTCTGTCCGGGCCGGCATGCTGACGGTGGCTGCGGCCTACTACAATTTGGGTACCGGAGGCGTTGAAATCCTTTCTCAGTAAGCATTCCCGCCTCCCCCCTCGATTCTGTGCCTGTCGTGGCAGACCTTCGTGAGGACGATCAGGAAAGCGAATCGATCAAAGATCTATCTCCCAACATTCATACTCAGCGTTGATACCACTTGGGCACTGGATAGACACACTTGTGGGTGGCGACTTTGTCTGGCCGGACGGTTTCAAGCTTCCCATTTATCCACTGGACTAATAGGGTAGGCAATCTATTTTGTTGGGTTTTCTTGCCATATGATATGAATTTTACAGGGCCAAACACAGTCATCATGTCGGTTGTGGCCAGGGCATCTCTCACGCCATCCGGGGTGAGGGTTTTGGCCCTTTTCAAGGCATCCGCAATCACATACATGGCAGCGTATGCCTCGGCTCCATGGTATTCCGTAGGTGAATTATATTTGGCCACAAATTTATCATAATATTCCTTGGCCCCGGGGTAAGGAACCGATGGTGTCCAGAGGGTGGCAGAAAAGACATAATCGCAAGCCGGCCCTGCATTTTCCTGGAATTCGGGGAGGGTGAACCCAGCCGCACCACCGACAAAGAGTTTTGGATTAAAGTTCAGCTCCTTGGATTGTCGCATGAGCAGTGAAGCATCCATGACATAAGAAATCATATACACAAGGTCCGGGTTCCTATCTTTGACTTTGACCAGAAGGGGTTTAAAATCAATAGCGCCCGCCTCATATCCTTTCTTCATTAGCACCTTGAGACCCATTTCGTTGCATGTCTCGACAAACTTTTTTGACCCCGACTGGCCGAAAAGCGAGTTTTCATGAAGGATGGCAACGGTTTTGACATCAGAGGCAACGTCCTTTAAGAACAATGTAAACGCCTGGGGGTATTCGCTCACCGGCGGATTGAGCCTGAAGATGTAATTCCAGCCCTGCTCTGTGATTCTGTCAGCGGAACCTGTATTCACTAAGAAGGGCATCTTTCTCTGCTGGGCAACAGCAACGGTCGCCCATGTCACTGAACTTGAGTACCCGCCACCGACGACAATAACCTTATTCTGTGAAATCAGTTTCTCGATGCCCGATCGGCCGACATCCGGTTTTCCGGTCGTATCTTCAACGATCAGCTCAATCTGCTTGCCATTGACGCCACCGGCCGCATTGATTTCCTCAAGGGCCATTAGAAATGATTTATTCTCAATCTCGCCAAATTTGGCAAGTTTCCCGGTCAGAGGAAGAACCACTCCAACCTTGATCTTGTCGGCTAAAACGGGGCCCGCAATCGCAAACCCCAGAAACATCAAAACCGAAAAGACGCACATTACCTTTGTCATACGTTTCATAAAATACCTCCTCTCAATCTTTTCCGTTTAAGGTTGAACAACATAGTTTTACACTTTTCCCGCAAAATTATCAGGTTATCTCTTAAAATCAGAGAAAGCGATGATCGGAAGTTGAAATTAAATGCTGGATACTATAAATTGTTCGGCGAAAAACCAAATCTTTTTTAGATTCTTACAGGTTCATCCTGAGAGATTATCTCTCACAGTTCAGTGGCTACTTGGCAACCTGTTGGAATGATGATGGAGTATTGGAATAATGTAAAGCACACTCTTAACGCGATAAATCTCACCACTCCAACAGTTCTCCAGTACACCGATACAAAGGGCTTCGACATGCGAAATTCTTTGTGCGATATTCAATGCCGCGTTTCGCGGGATCAAATATCTTTGGGTAGAATTAAGGAGGAGTGAAGATGAGATGCGATATCATGTCTCGGCGCATGATCGGTGCGATCGCTTTGCTGGCCGGAATCCTGTTTTTTCACATAGAGAGGAGTGAATCCATGGGAAACAACGACCCTCAGAAAACCATAAGATTACTCAGCCCACATTTTGAGAGTAAGACATCTATCGAGAAGTCCTTGCTTGATCGAAGATCGGTCAGGAATTACAGAGAAAAGGATTTGACAGTTGACGAAGTCTCACAACTTCTATGGGCTGCCCAGGGAGTGACGAACCGGAGAGGCTTGAGGACAGCGCCGTCCGCCGGGGCCCTTTACCCGCTCGAGATATACATTGTGGCAGGTAACGTCAGCGGCCTTGCGCCGGGGATATACAGATATGAACCTGGCACCCATGAACTGGTAAAAACCGGCGATCGGGACAGGAGAGTCGCTCTCTGGCGCGCCGGACTGGAACAGGGCGCCATACGAAACGCCCCTGTTGTCCTGGTTTTTTGCGCTGTGTATGAGCGGACGACCCGTAAATACGGAGAGAGAGGAATACGGTACGTGTATATGGAGGTTGGACACGCCGCACAGAACGTCTGCCTGCAGGCAATTTCACTGAGACTTGGCACCGTGGTCATCGGCGCCTTCAATGACAGAGAGGTCAAAAATATCATGGAACTTAAGACCGATGAACACCCTTTGTGCATAATGCCGGTAGGAAGACTCAGGATTGAAGATTGATGAATGACGATTGTCGATTGAGATATGAGGTTACAATGGAAGAGCTTCTTTATAACGAGTTTGAGCCTAAAAACTTCTTTCCGAGTTTTTTCCGGACATCAAAGGCGGTTCTCCTTTCACCCAGGGTTTTCTATCAGGGTATGCGAACTGAGGGGAGTTTCCTGAACCCGTTTCTCTACATGCTCTGTTGTGTGATCTTTCATGTCTTTGTGTTTGGTCTTTTACAGAGGAATTTCGGCTTAATGTTCCGCAACCTCCTGCTCGGCATGGCATTCCCTTTGATTACTGCCGGGTTCCTCTTTTTCATCGTTACGAAAGTCTTCAAGGCCTCGGGTTCCTATGAGACCGCTTTCAGGGTCAATGCCTATGCCTCGGCTGTGAACCTGGTTACATGGCTCCCGTTCGTCGGCCTGCTCTTCGAGTTGTATCGCATTTATCTGATTGTCGTTGGACTGAGCGCAGGCTTTTCACTCAAGATGGGGCGCTCACTTCTGGCGATTGTGTTAACGATGGCGGCCTATATCATGGCAGCCGCTGTGATCGGTCATCTCAGAGGAGGGCAATAATCGAGAAGGGGGAGGTTAACGGACCAGGAGGCAACGGAAATGCGCCCGGGGCCTTATTGGACTGCCCTGAAGTCGCTCTGGCCTGCATGATACAGAAATCCGTGCATGCAGACATTCCACACCAGGATCGACCATGTTGAGAATTCATTCCCGCTGACCAGGGACCACCCGTCTCCCCATCTTCTCTGCGGTGGAAGTGCATCCCATGCAGGGTACAGCCTGTCCGATACTGCTTTCTGGTAGGATGCTTTGCTGCGGCTTTATGCGTGCGGCCAATAACCTGGCCCATGCGGCCGATGAGCACGTCCTTGTGGAGGATCTCATCTCCGTGACCAAGCAGTTGGTCCACTATTATGCCTTCTGATGAGCGGTGTTCATCCTTTCAGCGCTTGTCAGGCGACTGGATCTGAATCAGCAGTTAAACAAAATTCGCGATGTCTGAGGTCTTTTGCTGAATCTTCCATCAGGGTTTCCCGACACGATGAAGCGGCGCCACCCGGATATTTTCGAAGGAGAAAACGACATCGCATGAGAAAGCTCACGCTTCCGCAGTTCAAATATCACCTCTTTGCGGCCGCCCATATCCTATGTCATTTGATGGATGCGCTGGATTTGAGTGAATCAAAGTTTTGGATACATAGCTTATCAGCCGGACAAGGCGCTGGACATTAATCGTTGCTTTTTTCTGAAACAACACCCAAACTTTGGCTTTCAATGTTCATTATCCGAAGCCTGAGTATTTTGAAGCCGGCTTTTTCCAGGAAGCCGGGACGAACCTTCTGACCGATTCTTGAAGGTTTATTTCTAAAAAGGATGACTTGGCAATTGTTAAGGAAAAACTTTGATTATTGTAAAAGGCCTGGAACCGGCGGATGTCAAGTATAGATCAGGGAACTTGAGAGTATGAGGGTTCTTTTAGTATCTGCGAATACGGAAAAGATCAACATGCCGGTTTTGCCCTTGGGTCTGGCATGCGTGGCCGAAGCTACCCGGAGCGCTGGACACGATGTAAAGCTGGTCGATCTGATGGATCAACAGGATACCCGGATAGTTATCGAAGATGCTGTCAATGGGTTCCAGCCAGAGATTATTGGAATTTCGGTGAGAAACATCGACGACCAGTGTATGGAGAAAGCGGGATTTTTCTTATATTTGGTAAAAGACCTTGTCAATGATTGCAGAAGCCGTACGGATGCTCCAGTCGTTTTGGGAGGCGCGGGATATAGCATCTTTCCCGAAAGCGCGCTGGCCTACCTGGGAGCTGATATGGGTATTCAAGGGGAAGGAGAGATTGCCTTCATCACTCTTTTGGAACGGTTCAGCCGGAAAGCCGACTTTTCGGGATTACCCGGTCTCTATTTGCCAAATCAGGGTATTCAAGGAAAGGTGCAGTTTACGAAAGATCTGGACATGTGTCCTTTGCCTTTTCCCAGAGCCCACCAGTGGACTTCATTTTCCAGCCGGAACGAAGAGATATGGCTCCCTTTCCAGACCCGGCGGGGGTGCCCGCTGAACTGCAGCTATTGCTCGACGTCAACCATCGAAGGCAAGGTCATGCGAAAACATTCTCCGGCCCGGGTTGTTGATGCTATTTCCCGGTACATAGAAGCAGGATTTGATCAGTTTTTCTTTGTTGATAATACGTTCAACCTGCCGCCGTCCTATGCAAAAGCCCTTTGTGATCAATTGGTTAAATCAGGATTAAAGACATCCTGGCGCTGTATTCTCTACCCCGCGAGGGTGGATGAAGAACTGGTGGAGAAGATGGCAGGGGCTGGATGCAAAGACGTCAGCCTCGGGTTTGAAAGTGGTTCCAGAGAAATATTACGGAAAATGAATAAAAAATTCCAGCTGGAAGAAGTGCGCCGGATTTCAGAAAGACTTAGGCATTATGGCATTCGGCGGATGGGGTTCTTGTTGTTAGGCGGTCCTGGAGAAAATAAAAAGACGGTTGAAGAAAGTCTCGCCTTTGCTGATTCACTGGACCTGGAGGCCATGAAAATTACCACGGGAATTCGAATTTATCCTTATACGGACCTTGCCCGTACAGCGATTAAAGAGGGAGTTATAGCCCCGGACGATGATCTTCTCTTTCCAAAGTTCTATATGGCCCCGGGTTTGGAAAAATGGTTACGAAGTACCGTGAGCGTCTGGATAGACGAGCGACCCCACTGGATGTCATGATATGGGCCGCTTGCTTGAGTGTTCGACGTCGTCCTAAAGACACTTCGAAGTTTCACCAAAAGCATACACGAAAACCCTCCGCCATGGGACCGTATCACAGTATGAGAAGGGGCCTTGTCCATTACATCCGCAAGCCGGTGGAATTTCAAAAGGGTGCAGGAGAGCTCACATGAATGCATTTGAGGAACATATCCGTTCGGCCAGACGAACTG
>JACNIU010000397.1 GCA_014382905.1 Desulfobacterales bacterium | reverse complement strand
TGGAATTTCTTTTTAATGCCTCAGTCCTGATGATGCATATGAGTCGTCTGAGCGAAGAGCTGGTTATCTGGTCGAGCCAGGAATTTGGTTTTGTTGTTATCTCCGACGCCTTCTGCACGGGGAGCAGCATCATGCCGCAGAAAAAAAACCCTGATCTGCCGGAGTTGATAAGGGGGAAAACAGGGAGGGTCTATGGACATCTCGTTTCTCTCCTGACAACAATGAAAGGCCTTCCCTTGACCTATAACAAGGATATGCAGGAAGACAAGGAAGCCCTTTTTGATGCTTCTGATACCGTCGAAATCTGCCTCGAGGTGATGAGTCGACTCCTCGGAGAGATCTCTTTCAATGAGGAAAGGTTGAGGGCTGCCGCAGAGAAGGGTTTCTTAGTGGCAACAGATCTTGCCGATTATCTTGTGCGGAAGGGGGTTACCTTCCGGGAAGCCCACGAGATCGCAGGAAAAATGGTCCTTTCTGCAATGAGCCAGGAAAAAGAACTCCATGAACTCACCCTTAGCGAGATGAAGGGTTTCAACAGGCAGATTGATCAGGGGGTTTACGAATGGCTGGATCCCCTTTTATCCCCTTCGAGAAGGAATATCCCGGGTGGGACCGGTCCTGATATGGTTAAAAGAGAGATTGAAGAAGCAAAAAGGGAACTCGGGATTGACGATTAGATGGCCTCTAATTCTCTTAAAAATGGACAAAGGAACAATAGCGAACAAGAGGGGACCCTGAAAGGGTGAGCCGGATTCCGATACTTTTTTTGGCTGTCTTTGCAGCAGCTCTGATGGCACTTTTGCCTGCATGCGGGAAGAAGGGGCCGCCTTTCCTGCCAGAGAAAAAACTTCTCTTAAGAGTGGACCAGGTAGAAGGGAAGTGGAGAGACGGGCGGGCCTTCTTGGAGGGGTACGTTGGAGGCGGGGAGGAACAGATATCCGGCGTGACGGGTTGCAGGGTGTATCATGCGTGGTACCCCGCTGACAACCCGCCCTGTGAAGGTTGCCCGATTGAGATGTCCGGTTTTAAAGAAATAAATGAAAAAATTATCTCAGGAGACCGATTTAGCTGTGATGTTCCCGGTGTTGAAAAGAAGGGGATATGGTTTTTTGAAGTTCGACTGATTGGCAGAAGTGGCGCTGTCGGCCCCCCGTCGGACAGGATTAAATTGAAGATTGAAAATTGAATATTAAAGACTGTCCATGGGGCCGACGTTGTTTCTGAACAGGTCCCTCAATATTGAGTTTTCAATCCTAATTGGCAGACGTCCCGGTCTTGTTAAGCGGTATCCGGAGAGTGCTTTTCTCTCAGAAAAAAGACCGCGAGTCGATACTTTTCAGTATTCAATCGTCAATATTCAATTTCAGAATGCATCACTTTCATTACATAAAAGACGAGCTATATTGTGAGGACGTGCCTGTAACAACGGTCGCAGAGAAAGTCGGTACGCCTTTCTACCTCTATTCTCATGCTACCCTGATGCAGCACTTCAAGGCCTTTGACGGGGCCTTTTCCGGCATGAAGCACCTGACCTGCTTTTCCATGAAGTCGAATTCCAACATGGCCATTCTCAGGCTTTTTTCCTCATTGGGAGGCGGTGTGGATATCGTCTCTGGAGGTGAGCTGTACCGGGCATTGAAGGCAGGGGTGGAACCGGTCAAGATTGTCTATTCCGGTGTGGGCAAGGGGGTTGCAGACCTTGAATATGCCCTTAGGTCCGGAATCCTCATGTTTAATGCGGAGTCTGCCCAGGAAATACTGAAACTGAATGAGGTGGCTGAAAGGATCGGGAAACGGGCCAGGGTGGCTATCCGGGTCAATCCTGACGTGGACCCAAAGACCCATCCCTATATTTCCACCGGCCTGAAAGAGAATAAGTTCGGTATTGATATCGACGAGGCCCTTGAGCAGTATTCGGTCGCGGCAAGCCTCAATGGCCTCCATGTGGCCGGGGTTTCCTGTCACATCGGCTCTCAGCTTACAGAGGTGAGCCCTTTTCTGGATGCACTCAGGAAGCTGATGAGATTGATCGGACGTCTAAGGGAGATGGGCATCTCAATAGGCTATCTGGATCTGGGAGGTGGCCTGGGGATTACTTATGACAGGGAAGACCCTCCGCATCCTGAGGAATACGCCCGGGCAATTCAGAGCGAACTGGGAACGTCGGACCTGACCCTGATCTTAGAACCGGGGCGTGTAATTGTCGGCAATGCGGGTGTCCTTGTTACCAGAGTCCTTTATACCAAGCCCACCAAGGAGAAGATGTTTTTTGTTGTAGATGCGGCCATGAACGATCTTATGAGGCCGAGCCTCTATAATTCCTATCACGCCATCCAACCCGTAAAGGTCTCAGGCCGGGAGAAGGTAATGGCCGATATCGTTGGTCCTATCTGCGAATCCGGAGACTTCCTGGCCAAGGGGAGGGAGGTGGAGAGATTTGACCCTGGAGATCTGATGTCGGTCATGAGTGCCGGGGCCTATGGTTTCAGCATGTCCTCCACATACAATTCGAGACCTAAGATTTGCGAAGTGATGGTCAAGGGAGATCGCTTCTATATCATAAGGGAGAGGGAGCGGTTTGAAGATCTGATCAGGGGCGAGGCGATTCCCGATTTCCTGAAAGAGGGTCAGGAGGCGCGTCAAGGGGGCTTGGGGTAAGAGATGGAACCGATTGAATTCTGGAAGATGAGCGGCAGCGGAAATGATTTCATCTTGATTGACAACAGGGATGGACGTATAAGAGAAGAAGAGATGGGTCAATTGGTTGAAAGGGCCTGCAGACGGAGGGTATCTGTGGGGGCTGATGGCGTGATCTTTGTGGTCGAATCAGCTAAATACGATTTTGGATGGCGTTTCTTTAACGCTGATGGCGGGGAGGTGGAAATGTGCGGTAACGGAGGCCGTTGTGTCGCCCGTTTCGCCTTATTAAAGGAGATTGCCGGCCCCAGGATGACATTTGAGACCCTGGCCGGACCGGTCTCGGCTGAAGTCAATGGGCGGGTGGTAAAGATCCTTATGCCGGATCCTGGGACCGCTTCCGTGGACATAGACCTCGAATTCCAGGCGGGCTGGAAAACATGCGATTTTATTCATACCGGAGTACCGCACGTTGTGGTTGGTGTTGAAGATATTACGAATCATCCGGTAAGGGAGCAGGGGAGGGCGGTTCGCTACCATAGCCGGTTTGCCCCGGAAGGGACCAATGCCAATTTTATTACAAGGACCGGTCCCAACGGGCTGTCAGTGAGGACATATGAAAGGGGTGTCGAGGATGAGACACTGGCGTGTGGTACCGGGGCCATCGCATCTGCCTTAGTGGCTTCTGTGCGGGGGATGGTAACCCCCCCGGTGACGGTGAAGACAAAGGGGGGGGAGGAATTGATTATCCATTTTAAAAGGAAAAGGGATTCCTTTGAGGAAGTCTGGCTTGAAGGAAATACCGCTATTGTTTATGAAGGTCGACTGAACCATGAAACCCTTTAGCGTCTCAATGAAACCTTGAAAACGCCATCCCGCTTTGTCAGGCGGGACCAAAAAGATTAAATCGGGAGGTTATCATGTTTAGAGGATCTATAGTCGCAATTGTGACTCCGTTTAAAGATGGCCGGATAGATGAAGAATCATATCGTGAACTGATAGAGTTTCAGATCGAAAACGGCACAAGCGCAATCGTACCCTGTGGCACAACCGGCGAGTCTGCGACCTTGGATGTGAAAGAACACGACCGGGTCATTGATATTGCCGTAGAAGCTGTCAATAAGAGGGTGCCCGTTATCGCAGGGACAGGCGGGAACAGCACAAGTGAGGCGATTGCGCTGACGGAACATGCCAAGAAGGTGGGGGCTGATGCCACCCTGCAGGTAACCCCGTACTACAACAAACCGACTCAGGAGGGACTGTACCAGCATTTCAAGGCCATAGCAAAGGCGGTACCCTTGCCGCAGGTTCTCTATAACGTGCCGAGCCGGACCGGTGTCAACATGCTTCCGGAAACAGTGGCCCGTCTGGCAGAAATAGCGGAAGTGGTCGCCATAAAGGAGGCCTCGGGGAGCATTGGCCAGATGGCTGAGATTGTGAAATTAGCGGGTGATAATATCACCCTTTTATCAGGGGATGACAACCTGACACTGCCGGTACTTGCTATTGGAGGGGCGGGTGTTGTTTCCGTGGTGGCCAATATCGTGCCCCGGGATTCGGCAGATCTTGTCATGGCGTGGGAAGAGGGGAGGGTTGATGAGGCCAGAGAACTTTTTTACAAACTCCTTCCCCTGTGTCAGGCCATGTTCTTTGAGACAAACCCGATTCCGGTAAAAACCGCTTTGGGACTGATGGGGAAGATTCAGGATGAAATGCGGCTACCCCTCTATCCGATGGCGCCGGCAAATCTCGAAAAGCTCAAAAAAGCGCTTTCAGAGTATGGCCTAATATAGGTCGACAGTGGCCATAAACGCGAAGCTCATGGCAGAAGATCAGAAACCTTTTCTGTCATGAGCTTTTGAAATGAAGGGAAGTCAGTTGAGTTCTATCTCTTGATGATGAGGATCGGTTTTGTGCATTTCCTTGCAACTTTTTCCGAAACAGAGCCTAAGAACATCTCCTCCAAGTTGCTCTTCCCATGGGAACCAATAACAATAACAGAGGCATCCTCCTCCTTTTCAACATTCAGTATCTCTCTGACCGGAAACCCGATTTCAAGTCGCGTCTCTACTTGAAAGCCCCATTTTTTGAGGATTTCTTCTATCTTTTTGAGGTCTTCCCCCGCCTGTGCCATTAGCTCTTGTTCCATTTTGAGCGCAGTCGCCGCTGCAGACCATTCGATCGCCCGAATCCCGCGCTGATCAATCACGTGCACTAAAATGACCGCCTCAGCCCCCCCTTTCTTCAACTGCTTGATATAATCGAGGGCCTTTTTTGAAACATCAGAAAAGTCCGTCGGATACAAAATTTTTCTAAACATCGTTCATCTCTCCTTTCTTGGTGTCCAATCTAAGGGCTCACGCAAAAATAATTTCACATTTTTACATCTCTGCTTCAGGCCGTCTTCGGTTGCTGCTCAATCGTGAAGTCCTCGAAATAGTTCACTATTCCTGTGGCTTCACTCAATCGCATCAACCAAATCCGACCTAAATCCGAGCGTCAATTCTGCGAACTTATTTTTGCGTGAGCCCTAAGAACAGGGATGCAAAACCCGAGTACCACTTATACCATAAGGCCCGACTCGCTGTCAAAGCGTGACGAAAAGATGGCGGCCCTAATTTCTTGGTAACGTTCAAAAGTGTTTACATCCTTTAAAAATTGATTAAATCACGATCTC
>JACNIU010000141.1 GCA_014382905.1 Desulfobacterales bacterium | reverse complement strand
GGCACAACCACCTTTTTCATTTGCCTGGCAATGGTCTGGACACCAAAGGCACAGGCCATAATCAACAGGACATCCGCCTGATCCATGCGGCTTCCATATTCGGCCAGGGCGTCCCTTGTCAAGTTGTCACAGGCCACCGCCAGGACCACATCTCCGGTGACCATTTTCCCTTTTTCTGAGAGCCTTTTTTTTATGGCGCTCACCTCGGGCACGCCGCCTGTCTGTGTCAGGGTCGCGCAGGTTCCGCAACCGATGATAAAGACCCTTCCCAGACCATCCAGGAGTTGATCCAACTCCTCTTCCGGTTTTTGCTGCGTAATGGATCTGATCATGTTTGACTCCTGTCCTTTTCCAAATCACATCGAAGACATCGCATGGCCTCGTATCGCGCCTCTGCTTCACTAAATCCCCCCTCCACTTCACGGAAATCCAGAACCCTTTCTTCAGGAGTTTCCAACCTCACTTTGGCCCTTGGCCGCTCTTCTTCCGTTTCTTGGTCAAGCGCAAGGCCGGTATCCATATGCATGGATGATTTTTCATCGATGATCTTTAAGCGCCCTGCTGCTCCCTGGAGGTATCTGTCTATTGCTAAAGCGGCCCTTCTTCCCGAGGCGATGGCTTTGATGACGGTACTTGCGCCTGTAGTAAAATCGCCGCCCGCAAAAATCCCGGGGATATTGGTAGACAAACTGCTGTCATCTACAACAAGACTCCCCCAGAGGGCGCGTTCAAGCTGGCTGTCCCTGGACAGAAACGAGGTGTCGGGGGCCTGACCGATGGAAATGATAACCGTGTCAGCGGCCACCACCTGGGTCGAGGTCTCGTCGATGCTCAGATATGAATGACCATCCTCATCAAAGACCGTCATGCTCCGTACAAACTCGATACCGGTGATTTTGCCGCTTTCCTGCATAATCTGCTTGGGTGCCCACAGGGGATTGATAACGATCCCCTCTTCGACGGCCTCATCAATATCCTTTTCCCATGCCGGCATTTCACCCCTGGTTCTTCGATAAAATATCTGGACGTCGCTTGCCCCCACCCTGAGGGAGGTTCTGGCTGTATCGATCGCCACATTACCTCCCCCCACGACCACGACTTTTCCACTAAGCTGTATCTTTTTCCCGGTTCTTATGTCTGTCAGGAATTGAAGACCATAATACAGGCCTGCAAGACCTTCTTCTTCGCCCGGTATCCCGACTCTCATGCTGGACTGGGCGCCCGCGGCAATAAACACAGCCTGGTATCCCTTCTCCAAAAGATCATTCACCGTATGCCGGGCATCAATCGGTGAGCTATAAAGGATTTCCACCCCACAGCTCTCAATATACGCTATCTCCTCTTGTATGACGTCTTTTGGCAGGCGAAATTCGGGTACGGCGATCCCCAACATGCCACCTCCGACGGGTTGTGCCTCAAAGACAGTCACCCCGTAACCCATTTTGGTTAAGAAATAGGCACAGGTCAGACCACCAGGTCCGGCACCCACAACGGCCACCTTTTGCTTCTTTGTTCTCGGGAAAGGTTCTCGTGTCCGATCTTTGTGGTTAAAATACCAGTCCGAGGCAAATCGCTTGAGGGACCGGATGGCCACGGGATCATCTAATTCACCACGGCGGCACTTAAACTCACAGGGATGGATACAAATCCTCCCACATACAGCGGGGAAAGGGTTCCTTTCTCTGATGATCTCAACGGCTAACTCGTACTCGCCGCTTGCAATGGCCGCCACGTAGTTTGGCACATCAATCCCTGCAGGGCAGGCGTGTTGACAGGCGGATATCACCATGGCGTCACATGTCGCGCCGGCACAGCGATGATCCAGGATATGCGCCTCATATTCCTTCAGGAAATATTCGAGTGTGGAAAGGGCGGGCTTTGGCGCCGTCTGGCCGAGCCCGCAGAGGGAGGCATCCATGATGGTTTCACCCAAGTCCTTGATCGTCTGGATATCCTCGATTCTGCCGTTCCCTTGGGTAATCCGGGTCAGAATCTCTAATAACTGGGTGGTCCCCAGTCGGCAGGGAGCGCATTTCCCGCAGGACTCCGACTGGGTAAAGCTCAAAAAGAAGCGAGCGATTTCCACCATGCAATTGTTTTCATCCATCACCACCATGCCACCCGATCCCATGATGGAGCCGATACGTTGTAACGTGTCGTAATCTATCGGGAGATTCAGGTATTGTGGAGGGACACAGCCGCCCGAAGGTCCGCCCATCTGAACGGCCTTGAATTGCCTTCCCTTGGGGATGCCGCCACCAATATCAAAAATTACATCTTTTATCGCCACACCTATGGGGACCTCCACCAGTCCTGTGTTGTTTACTTTTCCTGCCAAAGAGAAGATCTTGGTGCCCTTACTCTTCTCTGTCCCCACCTCGCCGTACCAGGCAGCGCCATTTTTGATAATCAGGGGAATATTGGCCCAGGTCTCAACGTTGTTGATGTTAGTGGGTTTCCCATCCAGACCGGACTGGGCCGGAAAAGGCGGTCGTGCCTTGGGCATCCCCCGCTTTCCCTCAATGGAAGCCATAAGCGCCGTCTCTTCACCACAGACAAAAGCCCCGGCGCCCATTTTCAGTGAAATATCAAAACAGAAACCGGTCCCCAAGATGTTTTCCCCAAGGAGGCCTAACGCCTTCATTTCCCCGATTGCGAGCCTCAGGTGCTCGACGGCAATAGGGTATTCTTCCCGTACATAGATATATCCCTGTTCGGCGCCTATGGCATACGCCCCGATAAGCATCCCTTCCAGCACTGTGTGGGGATCACCTTCCAAAACCGCCCGGTCCATAAAGGCCCCGGGATCACCTTCATCCGCGTTGCATATAACGTATTTGGGACGTCCTTCTGCCTGACGCGCGAATTGCCATTTCGCCCCCGTGGGGAATCCCGCTCCCCCTCTGCCCCTCAGCTTAGAACCCTTTATCTCTTCAATGACCTGGTCCGGTGTCATCTTTGAAAGGGCCTTGACGATGGCCTGATATCCCCCGGCGGCGATGTAGTGCTCTATTTTTGTCGGGTCAATCTGTCCACACTTCGCCAGGACCCTTTTCACCTGTTTCCTGTAAAAGGGGATCTGGTTCCGGTAATAGATGGGATGTCCCTCTTTAGGGTCCCTGTACGCGAGACGGTCGAGCAACCGGTTTTGTCTCAGTGTGAGGTTTACGATGTCTGCTGCATCCTCGGGGTTGACTTCCTGGTATTGAACGCCCAAAGGCTCAATCGATATGACCGGTGCCTTGGCGCAAAACCCGTGGCATCCGGTGGATCGCACTTCTATTTGATCTGAAAGGGAGTGGTTTTTGATCTCATCCTCAAGCGCGTTCCTTACCTCGGCGGCTCCGTAGGCGCGACACCCGGTCATGCAGACATTTATACGTCTTGCCTTCTCATCCTCTTTTGCCAGGAGCTTATTCCGGTACCACTCTAATTGCCCAATCGACATGAGCCTCTCTGTGCCTCTCAGCATGCTCCTCTCTCCTTCTGGTATTGGGCGATAATGGTGCTCATCTTAGCTGGAGAAAGTTTTCCAAAATAGGTTCTGTTCACCATCATGGCGGGGGCCAGGAAGCAGGCCCCAAGACAGGCGACGGTTTCGAGGGAAAATTGATAGTCGTCGGTCGTTTCTCCTTCTTTCAGCCCCAATTCTTTCTGCATCAACCTCACAATGCTTCTCCCCCCCTTCACGTGGCATGCTGTACCGCGGCAGACCCTTACCACATATTTCCCTTTGGGTTTGAGGCTGAATCCCGAGTAAAAGGTGACGACGCCCTGGACCTGCGCCGGAAAGATGTTAAGGGCCTCGCTTATTTTTTCAATCGATTCCGGCGGAATGTACCCGATGGCTTCCTGAACATTCTGCAGCAGGGGGATGAGGCCCCACTGCTCACCTTTATGCTTGTCTATAATAGATGAAAGCATAGCCCAATCGATCTCTTTTGGCTTCATTTGCCTAACTCCGACTTCTCCAAACTGACCTGGCACGTCTTAAATCCGTGCGATTTCGCATTCTGCAATTCAGTCAATCCCAGCAGGTTCATGGCATCATTTTCACAAAACGCAATTGGAATAAAGATGAGTCCTTGCCTCAGACCATTTTCAATTCGGATCTCCCTGCTGAGGGCCCCGTCCTTAGATTGGATATGGACGGTATCACCGCTTTTCAGATTCATCCGGTCGCCATCCTCGGGGGATATCTCCACTTCACCTTTCAACCCGAAATCGTGTATCCGTTTGGAATGACCTGTTCGAGTCCCGCCTCCCGAGTGAAACCGCTGCGAGCCAAGTATCGCCGTGAAAGGATAGCTGTCGTCAGTGGCTTCATCGCCCGATATCTTGAGGGCCGAGAAAGGGATCTTGGGCCCCTCTCGAGTTGGGCTGAAAAGGGCCTTCCGGCCGGTTGCGCTTATCCAGGTCCAATCTCCTTCGGCGTTGTCTTTCAGGTCGGCGTACATCGGAATGAGGCGGGCAATTTCGGCCCTTATCCTGTTCAAGGACCCATAACGCCTGGGGGAGCCTAACTTCATCGCAAGAAGATCAAGGATCTCCCAGTCGGGTTTGCCATTTCCCGGAGGCGGCACTACCGGTCTGAAATACCCGATACGCCCCTCCATGTTTGTAAAAGAACCTTCCTTTTCTGAGAAGGCAGCACCCGGGAGGACCACATCGGCAATCTGGGTGGTTTCGTTGTGAAGGATATCCTGGACCACCAAGAGATCTAAGCGGTTTAATGCCTCTGACACGCGACCGTGCTGGGGAAGACTGCGAAGCGGGTTTTCTCCCATAATATACATCGCCTTGAGGTTCCCCTTTTCAGCTTCTTCTATCATTCGGACGACATTGAGCCCGTGATCGGGAGATATCTTCACACCCCAGGCCCTTTCCCAGACTTTCCGCGCTGAACTGTCTCCCATGGGGAGACGTCCCGGGAGCGCATCGGGCACCGATCCCATATCCCAGGCCCCCACCTGGTTGCGCGCCTTTGAAGTGAGGTAGAGTCCGCCGGATTCACTCCCTAAGCTCCCCGTCATCAGAGATAGGTTTAAGACGGCTTCCATGGCCTGGGGGCCATTTTTTTGCTGGGTGATCCCATGCCCCACCACAAAGGCAATTTTCTTTCCCTTTAACAGCCCCGCAGCATATTCCAAGGATGCCATATCAGACCCGCTCGCCAGGCAGAGTCTTTCAGGATTGAAAGAAGAAAGGGCGTCGCTGTATTGACCAAACCCTTTTGTGAACCGTTCGATAAAATTAGAATCGTGGGCAAAATTCTTCCAGAGGAGTGCGGCAAGGCAATTGACCAGTTCCGGATCTTTGTCAGGGGATATGGATAGCCAGACAGAGGAAAAAGGGAGGAGATCCGTTTTTCGAGGATCAACCACGATCAGAGGGGCACCTCTTTTTGCAGCCCTTTTGAGATAATACCCCAATACAGGGGCCGATTGACCCGGATCTGCACCCAGCACAAGAATCGCCTCGGCCTTTTCAAGATTTGTGAGAGGGTTGATGCTACATCCGCTGCCGGTTCTTTCATCTATGACCCGGAGGGCCGGCCTGCCGGCCAGGTATCCGCCATTATCAACATTGTTGGTACCCAGAAGGACCCTGGCTATTTTCTGGAAGAGATAGTTTTCCTCATTGGTGCATTTCGAAGAGCCAAAAAAGCCGATACTCTGCGGGCCGTAGCGTTTCTTGATATCCGTCAGTCTGTGCGCGATTGTATCTAACGCCTCATCCCATGACACAACCGCCAACTCGTTGTCTTTTCGAATCATCGGTTGTTCCAGCCGCGCTTCGCTATTGAGAAAGTCATGGGCAAAATGCCCCCGGACGCAGAGAGTGGCCCGGTTAACAGATCCCGGGAGCCCTGCGGGGTTGATTTCTACAGGTCTGTTGTCAGCCACGCCCATGAGAAGTGAGCAGCCGACGCCACAAAAACCGCAGGTGGTCAATTCCTCCCGCTGGGGAGTCCCCACATAGATGGTGTTCCCCGGCATCAAGGCCCCGGTCGGACAGATGGATACACAGGTGCCGCAAAAGGTACAGATGGAGTGTTCCAATGGCAGATCGTGCACTGTGGCAGGACGAGATGTGAACCCCCTCAGGTTGTAATCAATGGCCCCGGCCAGAACCAATTCATGGTCTGCCCGGATGCATTTCCCGCACAGGATACATTTGCTTAAGTCTCTTACGATGAAGGGGTTTTGTGCCTCTAATCGTTTGAAGTTGGGCATGGGATAAAGCCCTGTTTCCCCTAAACCCATTTGGGCTGCGATCTCTCGCAATTGGCACCGGTTTCCTTTGCCGCAGACGATGCACGACTCGGGATGTTCCGCCATCATCAGACGAAGGATGTTTTTTCTGTGCCTGATCACACGGGGGGAGTCTGTGATGACCTCCATATCTCTGGAAACGGGTGTGACACACGAGGCCATGACACGGCCGCTTTTTTGATCTTCCACCAAACAGAGGCGACAGGCGCCGACCGGTTTAAGATCAGGATGATGGCAGAGTTTGGGGATCTTTATCCCAATTTGCTCTGCCGCATCTAAAATGCTGGTTCCAGGAAGGCAGTTGGCCGTCATCCCGTTGATTGACAGACGTATTCCTTCCAAGCGCTCTCCTCCTCTATCGAAGCCTTGCCGCGTTTAAATAGTGCCTCAGATTTTCTTCGCCCCCGATAGTGATGATATGTATCCCCTGGCAGAGATCCTTGAGGCCCTTAACAGTGTCGGAAAAGATCTCGATGCTTGCCTTCTGCCTGTCAGGGGACTTGACCAGTTTCTTGATAATCCAGTCAGGGATCAGACCCGACCTAAAATGACGGTTCAGGAACTGGGCCATGCCGGCGGTCCTCAATATCATCACCTCTGCAATGACCGGGATCCCAAAGGTCTGGACCTGTTTCATGAATTTCTCAAAGAGGGCCAGGTCGAAGACCGGTGTTGTCAGGAAATAACCGGTCCCGATCCTTGTCATCTCCTCCATCTCTTTTAACTCCAGATCGGGAACGTTTTTACCCCATCTCGATTCAACTCCTGAACCCATTACAAATTCGGCCTTTGACGGGAGGTCTTTTCCATCTACGGTGCTCCCTTCTCGCATATGCGCTAACACAGAGGCCAATTTCCCCGCATCCACGTGAAAAAACATCATTTCTTGCAGGCTGTCACCCGTGATCCGGTAATCCTCAGTAAAGACAAGCAGGTTTTCAACACCCGCTTCATGGGCAAGGAGGAGGTCTTTCTGCAATTGGGGACGACTCTTGTCACGGGTGGTTGTCTGGTATATGGACTCAAACCGGTTCTGCTTCAGAAGATGGCAGGCCTTGATGCTATCCCCGACAACCCCTTCAATCTCCAACTCCGGGACGGCGACGCCATCCACGCGCCCCCGTACTAATTCCAGGCGCTTAATGAGAGTTTCCGGTTCTTCATCAATGGGTGCCTGGATCTCAGAGGTGACAACAAATCGCTTCTTATCCAAGGATTCTTTTAGTTTCATCCTGTTCCTCCTAACAGCCGGGCCACCTCTTCCTTTAACTGTGGAAGGGGGAGGGGTTTGGAAAAGCAGAGGTCGGCACCATATTCTTTCATTTTTTTGAATTTCTCTTCGTCCAGGTAGGCCGACAAGACTATGATTTTGATATCCTTTGTTTCATCGTCACTCTTGATCTTCCGGCACACCTCGTATCCCTTAATGTCCGGCATCATGATATCCAGAATCAGGAGATGGGGCTTGAAGTGGTTGACCTGTAACCCGGCCTCAAACCCGTCAGAGGCGGAGATGACTTCGTAGTCGTGTTCATCCTCTTCAAGTGCCTGAACAATGGTTTCTACAATAATGGGATCATCGTCAACCACGAGGATCCTTATCCGCTTTTCAACAGGTTCAGCCTCGGGGATGGGGATCCCCTGTTTTCTCATAAAGGCCTCAAGATCTGTTTTCTTTATGCGGCGATGTCCCCCGACGGTTTTGTAGGCGCTGATATGACCGGACTCTATCCAGTTGATAATGGTTTTGGGGGATACATTGCAGTATTTACTGGTCTTAAAGACTGTCAATATGTCTTCCATGAATCTAACTCCTTTATGAATGCGGATCGTTTTGCTTTTACAGATATTATAATTATTATAGTTTGTCAAGAAAAAAATGAGATACGTGTCAAAAATGTTTGTTGATGGTAACCCGGAGACTAAAACAGAATAACTAAGCAGCAATCATAATAAGTTAGGCTTAAGACCGGTTTCGACGCGCCCCGGATACTTTTGACCTTTATCACGCCGTCCAGGATTAATTTTCGCGGATTTTAGAATCTATAATAACAATAAAAATGGAAATAACTATTAGAACGCCTTTCAAAAATACTCCCTTTCGCTCTCCGAGGTGTAGGTTCACCCCTCCGAGCCCTCCTGGGCATTGCAACATTAGTCTCAAAACGCTAAAGTGCTACGAAATTCGAAACTGGAAACTGAAGGATGGGATTTCGGAGACTCGACAGGGAGGAGTCATTCCTTGCGGGTGGGGAGAATAATAGTGAAGGTTGTTCCGGAATCTATCTGGCTCCTGACCTTGATATCGCCGCCATGATCCCTTATGAAGCCGTAACATACAGATAAACCAAGACCCACACCCTTAACACTTTCTTTGGTGGTAAAAAACGCGTCAAAGATCTTGTGGAGGTTTTCTTCTCTGATGCCGGTCCCGGTGTCGGAGATGTCTATATGAATCCTGTCGTCTATACGCCTTGTGGTGATCGTCAGGGTTCCCCCGTCCGGCATGGCATCCCTTGCATTGGAGATCATATTGAGAAAGACCTGTCTGAGCTGATTCTTAGAGGCGTTAATTTCGCCTAAGCCTTTGTCAAAAGAGGCCGCAATACGGATACTGTGTTCACGCAACTGTTTTTCATGGAGAAGGAGCATTTCGTCTAAGAGCATATTGACATCTGATGGCTGCCGCTTTTCCTCATCAGGTTTGGAAAAGGAGAGCATCTTGCGAAGCATTTCCGCAAGTCTTACGGTTTCTGAAAGGGCCATTTCTAAGATTTTTCTTCTCTTGCTCTGTGGAGAAACCTCTGTTTTAAGTAGCTCCAGGGTATTCATGATTCCATAAAGGGGATTATTCAGCTCATGGGCAATCTGTGAGGTCAGACGGCCCATGGCCGCCAACTTCTCGGACTGCAACAATTGCTCCTGGGTTTGGCGAAGTTTTCTCTCCATATTCAACCTCTCCTCCAAGTCCACGAAAATACCCACTGATGCCACTTCCGCGCCATCCGCATTGTAAATTATGGCTGAAGAGAGGTTCCCTTCAACGATTTCACCATCCTGCCTCACATAGATCATCGGGTAAGATCTCAGTTTTCCAACAGGACCATGTTCAGGGCTCCGCATCCTCTGCATCACCTTCTTGGCTGTGCCCTCCGGATAGATCTTATCAATATTCATTTTGCCGATCACATCCTCTGCCTTGTATCCAAGGGTCTCTTCCGCGGCCAGGTTCCAGATAATGATGTTCCCGCTCATGTCCGTTGCGATGATGGCGTTGGGTGAACTCTGAATAATGTTGTTCATAAAGTCATGGGCGTTTCGCAGTTCCGTCTCGTGTTGAATGAGCTGCCGTCGTAACCGGTTTTCTTCGGTCACATCTTTGCTGATACCCACCGTACCCAAGACGCGACCCTCGCTTTCCCGAAGTTCTGCCAGGGATAGACTGATTTCCACCTCGTGGCCATCTTTGGCAATGAGGGTGGCAAGGTAGTTACTTACAAACCCTTTGGCTTTTACTTCAGCCATTAGCCGGCGTCTTTCTTCGGGCCGTTTCCACAAGCCTTCGATGTCTGTCAACAGGACCTCTTCCCGTTCATACCCTAACATATGCTCAGCACCCGGATTGAACGTCACGATCTTCCCGCGAAGGTCTGTGGTGATAATCATGTCAGAGGAGTTGGCGATGATGTTCTCCAGGTATTCCTTGTGCCGGCGCACCTCTTCTTCTAAAGCGACCTTGCTCGTCACATTCCGGATTCCTTCGATTACCTGAATGATTTCGCCCTTGTCATTCAGGATGGGGGTGGCCGTGATCTCTTCAAAGATGATCTTTCCTTCCCTATCCTTATGTTCATGTATTGCCGAGCAGTAGGCTCCGGTTGCAAGCACCTCGTCAAAAGGACAGCCATGATCTTCCCCATTACACGGTTCCGAGATGCGGTGGGTGACTTCATAACACGGTTTTCCCAATACCGCATTTTCACTCAACCCGCTTGCTTTCACAAAGGTCCTGTTGACCCTGTATATGGTACGATCCCTGTTTAGAACTATTATCTTGTCCCCGAGGGAATCTATGAATCTCTGGGACCAGTCCCTTTCCCTCCTGATGGCCTTTTCCGATTCCTGTTGTAACTGCTGTTTTTCAGTCTCTATCTGGATCAGATCCCAAAAAAGGCGGGCGCCCCGGTGGTCAATGGAGCTGATGTGCAGCGGTTTTGTGCGGATCATTCGTGCTCTCACATCCATTGATCCTGTCAATTCAATGAGGAGATTTAAACCGGAGAGGGTATAGAGTTCAGTGAAATCAGATGTGGTGAAGATTCCCATCGACTTGGCACGGGAGATGCCGGGGGCTTCCGGATTAGGGTCGGCCACGGCCACTATTTTCATGTTCAGCCGGTTGAGTCGCTCATCACTCAAGAGGGCCAACAGATCATCGCAGGCCTTCCCCCCCCCGATGATCGCGGCCTCAAGCGCTATCCCCGATTGAGCGCCTCTCCTTATCACCTGCTCGGCTCCATCCATATTATTCACTCCCTTTAGAAACTCATATTATTGTCTTTGAATGCGTTTTCCGCTGATACAATTTGTCGCCCTGAGAGGTACTGTTTGGTCAGGACGACACAAAATGGGTGAATTTTTACTTGGAGGCATATACATATACGCCTCTACCGGTTTTTCTCCCTAAATGACCTGCCTTGACCAGTTTCACAAGCAGGGAGCAGGGCCGGTACTTGTCTCCTAACTCTCTATAAAATGTATTCATGCAGGCGAGTAGGATATCGAGGCCAAATGCATCCGCGGCCCTTAAGGGCCCTAAAGGGAAGCCTAAGCCCTTGGTGCAACTCCTGTCTATCTCCTCCGGGCTTGCAAGGCCGGTTTCAAGGGCAAAGAATGCCTCATTGACCATTGGGAGATAGAGGCGGTTGATGACAAAACCGGGCGAATCGGCAACGGTCACGGTCTCCTTACCGCACCTCTTGAGAAAATGTAGGACAGTCGCATGGGTGCTGTCAGAGGTCTCAGGGCCCCTCACAACCTCCACCAACGGGGTCAGGGCCGCCGGGATCAGGAAATGTGTGCCGATGCATCTTTCCGGGCGATGGGTGGCAGAGGCGATTTCAGCAATCCACAGGGTAGAGGTATTGCTTGCCAAAATGGTCCCCTTAGGACTGGCCTCATCCATGATCCCAAAGGTCTCTTTTTTGATCCCGATATCTTCATAAACTGCTTCGATGATCAGGTCTGCATCAGCTACCGCTTCCCCGATGTCTATCCCTGTGCTGATAAGAGAAAGCGCCTTGTCGATTGCCTCCCGGCCAATTTTTCCTTTGGACATCCGGCCGTCCAAAAACTCACGGATTCCTTTCAATCCCTTTTCTATCCGATCCTGCGAGGTATCCACCATAAATGTCTTGAAGCCGGCCCCGGAGCAGACGATCCCGATCTGGCTCCCCATGGTTCCCATGCCGATGACACATACCTTTCTGATCTCCATTTTTTCCTCCTTACCGGTCGGATAGGGGGATTGGCTGCCCCGGAGAAATATGCATTTCACGGGGTACATTCCACAGGGCAACCATTGAGTCTTGATAAAGCCGCAAAAAGGCGCAAAAGTCACAAGAAATCAAGTTGGCATATAATAAAATCAAAGGGTTATAAGCCAGAAAAATTTAATCTCAGACTTTTTACGAGACCATCAGTCTTAGGCGGATAAAAATTGAGCCTGATCCCGTACGCTCCAGAAGTGCTGCGGGGCAGGCTCACAAATCGGGCCTCGAAGGGCACGAGCGGGCGTTTTTCAATAATTCTAATATTCCCCGGGCATCTCCTTGAGTTTCGCCAATGAAAAGACAGGCCCGTCCTTGCACACGTACTGATCCCCGATATTGCACCGGCCACAGATCCCTATGCCGCACTTCATTCGCATCTCAAGCGAGAGGATGATTCTTTCAGGCGGGAACCCGAGCTTTTCCAGGACAGGCTGGGTAAACTTGATCATGATGGGCGGGCCGCACACAATAGCGATCGCGTTATCCGCGCTTGTGATCTTCTGTTCCGTTATGGTGGGCACAAACCCTTTGTTATATTTCCAGTCGGGGTCGTCCGTGCCGTCCACCGTGATGTGCATGTTGATGTCATCCCGCTGTTCCCATTCAGCCAGTTCGTCCTTGTAAAGGAGCATGCCCGGGGTCCTGGCGCCGTAAACCACGGTGATGTCTTTGAATTTAGAGCGGTTGGCAGGATCTATCATATAAATGATGCTGGATCTCAATGTGGTGAAGGCGAACCCTCCCCCGACGATCACCACATTCTTCCCTTGCATTTCATCCCACGGGTACCAGTTGCCTAAAGGTCCGCGAATCCCCATTATATTTCCCTCTTTCATGTTATGGAGATGGGTGGTAACGACGCCGACCTTGTTCACCGTAAACGTGACAAATCCCTTTTCAGTGGGCGAGGATGCGATACCGATCGGGATCTCTCCCTTTCCAGCCACGGACAGCTCCGCAAACTGCCCGGGCATGTAAGCAAATTTCGCCTCGTCTTCGGGATTCAGGAAGACAAACCTGAACGTCTTGAGGTTCCTGTCCTCGGTTTCGGTGATGATCTTGTCTATTCGAATGGGATAGGGTAAATACGGATTTTCCAATGGTGCAACCTCCTTAACTTTAGGCACTTCAAACTTTAGGCACTTCTCTCAGTAATTATTCATCAATTCACAGACTTCTCGTATATCAATGTTGACCGGGCAATACCTGACGCATCGGCCGCATCCGGAGCACTGAACACCATTCTCATATTTATCCACATAGTATTTCAGCTTGTGCATGAAGCGCTGGCGCACACGCTGGAATTTGTTGTCCCTCGGGTTGTGGCCAGACCCATGAAGGGAAAAAAGCGGGAACATGCAGGAGTCCCAGTTCCTCATCCGGTCCCCCTCTTTCCCCAATACTTCGTCTTGGATATCAAAACACCAGCATGTGGGGCAAAGGTAGGTGCACGTGCCGCAATTCAGGCAGGCAAAAGCAGTATTTTCCCAGAAGGGGGCATTGAACAGCTCGTTTGTCACCTTTTCCTTCAACCGGTCGGTAGGGATGGACGCGGTTATTTTCTTGGATGCGGAGGCGGCAAGCCCTTCGGCATTTTTCAATGCCGTATCATCAGGCGGTTTTCCTCCAGCGGCCTTTTCAACAAACGCTTCACCCTTGTCGGTGATGGCCTTCACGAGATAACTCTCCCCTATATCGAAGAGGAGGGCATCAAGACCTTCCTGATGAAACGGTCCTCCCCCCACCTGTGTGCAGAAGCATGTGGAGCAGGGGTCATTGCAGCCTAAGCCTACCAATGTGGTCGACTCAAAATGCTGTACCCACCAGGGATCGCGATACTCGGCGTTGTCAAAGTTGCGTTTTACCATCTGAAATGCATGGGCGTCACAGGGCCGTATCCCCACAACCGCCTTAGGCGAATAGTCCTTAGGGGACTCCTTTACGATGTTTGCCTCAGGATCCGTATGATCCAGTGTGTACTCGAACAATCGCTCCGATTGGGGATAGACCACGGATTTGGGAGACAGCCTGCTGTTCTGATAATCAAAGTCAGGTGTTTTCCCCTCACTTAGGGGCATGAAGGTGTGGAAATCTCCATCCCTGGCCGGGACAAATATGGTGTAGGCATCCTTAAGGCCTTCCATGGCCCCCATCCATTCCTTCTTGGTGAATATCTTGTCTGTCATGGTAGCTACCTTTTATTGGTTTACTGGTTTAATTGGTTCAACTGGTTGGATTGGTTTTATTCGTTCCTGTGTGTTTCTGTTAGGATCTTCATAACTAATGAAACCAATCAAACAAATAAATAAAACTAATCAAACAAATCATCTTATAAAATCGTTATAATCATCCGGTCTGTAAACATCCAAGGGCGGTCGTTGATCCAATGTGAGACCTGCCTCCCATGAGAAGAGGGCCTGGCTGTCCTTGTTGAGTTTCTTGGTAAACTGCCGCATGGAGATACTCATGGGACAGACCCGTTCACATGCGCCGCAGTCGGTGCACCGGCCCGCACAGTGGTACGCCCTCAGAAAGTGAAAGGTCATTGTATCTGTGGGGTCAATACTCTTCCCTACCCATTGGGGTTTTGACTCATCCACAAAACATGTGGGGCAGTAGCACAAGGGGCAGGCATTTCTACAGGAGTAACAGCGGATACAGCGGGATATCAGACGGGTGAAAAACCCCTGTTTTTTCTCAGGGTCCATCTCCTCTATCTTCTCCACGTCCTTATAAACGGCTACGCCTGTCTGTTCCTTGACAGGATCTCCCAACATCTCATCGTGTATAACGGGATTACGATGGGTGCAGGTGGCACAATTTCCCTGCAGGAATTTCTCTTTCTCAAACGTCTCTTCAAGGCCGGGGCCTTTTACCACGAATTGGGCGCCGTTTTCCTGAATATCCAATATCTCCTTGTCGTTAACCGCACGCATCACTGCCCGGTGGTCAATCATCCCCTCGCACGGGAGCCCTACGATATAGAGCTGGTCGCGCTTGATCTGGTTTTCAATGATGTGGGTCACGATGTTCCTGGAATTGCATCCGTTGGCCACAATCCCGATCCTGCCGGTCCGTTTGGTCAAATAATTGCACAGGTTCAGACCGCAAAAGCTGTCCCAGTAAAGCTGGCCTACCTTGTCCGGATCGGCAATCAGGACCGGCTTGTTCATCATGGGAACGCTGCCTTTCCTGTATCCGATAAATACGTCAACCGTCTTCTCTTTGAGAAGCCGTTTCGCGGTCTCTTTGATCTTTTCAGAGTACTTGAGCATCATGCCACCTCAGCTCTCTTTTTGATAAAATAACTGGCCGGGCCTAAGGCCTTCACTTCCTTTGCCACGGCATTGGCCACGTCGACAAACTTGGTTGCCTCGGCAGAAGATATCCATGAAAAATGGAGCCTTCCCGGTTCAAGGCCGATATGTTCCAAGAGGCCTTTTAACAGCGCAAATTTTCTCCTTGCATAGTAATTACCTTCCAGGTAATGGCAGTCACCCGGGTGTCACCCCGACACCCAGACGCCATCAGCCCCGTGACGGAAGGCAGCTAAGACAAACTTGGGACTTACCCGGGCTGAGCACGGGACTCGTATAATCCTGAAGTTCGGCGGATACTGGAATCGGCTCACCCCTGCTAAGTCAGCAGCGCCGTAGCTGCACCAGTTGCAAAGAAACGTTGTAATTCTTGATTCCCAGTCGTTCATTATCATCTCCTGGCTTGTTATTGGTTATTTGTTACTCGTTATTTGTAAATGGGCTATCCTATCCGCAGATTTCGCAGATTATCACAGATTATTTATCTCTTCAGTCATCCACCCATCCCCACCTTTTGCCCTCCGACCTCCGACCTCTGACCTCTGTTATTTCCTTCCATCCAGTCATCCATCCAGTATTCCCGCTAAAGACGGGATCTTCGACCAGCATCCAGTACCCAGTACCTCATTCCCATCATATCTGATTAATCATGGCCATGATCTGATCTTCCCCAAACCCTTTGAGGTTCAGGGCGCCGGATCTGCATGATGCGACGCATAGCCCGCATCCCTTGCATAAGACCGGGTTTATTTCAGCTCTGCCCTCAAAGGGACCTTCTTCAACAAATGATGGGGCCGAGTAAATGCATATTTCCACACAGACCCCGCAACTACTGCAAGATATGGGATTTACCTGGGCGGTGGTGCCGCTGACCTGGACTTTCTTCTTGGCTAACAATGTGACGGCCCGGGAGGCAGCAGCCTGGGCCTGGGCCACCGATTCATCGATCGGCTTTGGATAATGGGCCATCCCGCAGAGAAAGACACCATCCGTGGCAAACTCTGATGGACCTAACTTGACGTGGGCCTCGACAAAGAATCCATCTTCATTCAACGGGATCTTGAAAAATTGGGCAAGTTTTTCATCCCTGTAGGGGACGATGCCGGTGGCCAAAGAAACGAGATCGGCCTTTAACATAACCGGACGTCCAAGGATGTGATCTACGACTTCTATTTCAAGCTGATCCTGACCGTTCTTGATCTGGGGTTTCTGGTCTAATGAAAAACGGATGAAGATAATGCCGGCCTGGCGGGCCTTCCTGTAGAGGTATTCCCTTTCCCCGTACGTCCTGATGTCCCGATAGAGGACATATACATTCATTTCCGGGTTGATTTCCTTCAGGTGGAGGGCATTCTCTATGGAGTGGGTACAGCAGACCCTGGAGCAATATGGCCTTTCCGGTTCCCGGGAGCCGACGCACTGGATGAACACGGCGGTGTGAGTCTTTTTCAGCGAAGCGTCCTTGTTAATAAGCCTCCGATCCAGCTCCAGATGGGTCAGTACCCTGGGATCCTTTCCATAAAGGTATTCATCGGACTTGAACTCATCGCCCCCGGTTGCAACGACCGCGATCCCGTGCTCAACTTCTTGATCTTTTCCATCAGAGCGCAGGGTCGTCTTAAAGTTGCCTACAAAACCCTCCACGTTTTCCAAATGGGTGTTAAGACGTACATCGATTTTAGGGTCTGATTCAACAGATTTTATTAGTTTTGCCAGGTTATACTGAACGTCCTCGCCCTTCCAGGTCTTGAAAAGGTTGAGCGCCTGTCCGCCTAAAGAACCGGATTGCTCGACAAGGCAGACCTCATATCCTTGATTGGAGAGGCTCTTGGCGGCCGCCATTCCCGAGATGCCGCCACCGATGACGAGGGCCTTCTGGTCCACGTCCACTTCGGCCTCCTTGAGTGGCTCCATCAAGGCCACTTTGGCCACTGCCATCCGGACCAGATCTTTTGCCTTCTCTGTGGCCATTTCGGGGGTATCTTTGTGGACCCAGGAGTTCTGGTTCCGGATATTGGTCATCTCGAAAAGGTACTTGTTCAGGCCGGCATTTGTCAGCGTTTCCTGGAACAGCGGTTCATGCGTCTTTGGCGTACAGGCCGCAACCACAATCCGGTTGAGGTTGTTTCCGCTGATGACCTGGGTCATGGCTTCCTGGGTATCCTGGGAGCAGGAGTAGAGATTGTCTGTCACATATTCCACATAGGGCAGAGACGCAGCATAATCCCTCACGGCAGGAACATCCACCACACCGCCGATATTGATCCCGCACTGGCACACGAATACACCGATGCGCGGTCTCTCTCCGATGATGTTTCGTTCTTCAGGCACCTTTTTGGTCTTGGTCAGGGTATTCCTCGCCCCGCTCAGGAGTGCCCCGGCCTCTGAAGCCGCCGAACTGGCTTCAATGATAGACTGCGGGATATCTTTCGGCCCTGCCAGGGCCCCGCATACATAGATCCCTTTCCGTGAAGTCGCCACCGGATGAAACGAATCTGTCTGGCAGAAATCACCTTCAGTGAGAGCTATCTTCAACTTCCCAGCAAACTCGACCAGTTCAGGCGGCGTCTCCATACCCACGGAGAGGACAGCCATGTCAAAAGTTTCCTCTGCAAAATTTCCATTTTCGTCCGCATACTTAATGGTTACATCATCACTCCCGTCAACGGGATCAATGGTGTGAACCCTTGAACGGATAAATCGCACCCCATGCTTTTCCTTGGCATTTTCATAATACCGTTCAAAATCCTTTCCATGGGTTCGCATGTCCATAAAGAAGATGGCGCAGTCCAGGTCACTTCCAGCGTGCTCCTTTGAGATGACGGCCTCCTTGATGGCATACATGCAGCAGACCGAAGAGCAGAACCCGTGATCACACCGGTTGATGTCTCTGGAGCCCACGCACTGGAGCCAGGCAATCTTCTTGGGTTCCTTGTGGTCAGAGAGGCGAACAAGGTGCCCCATGGTTGGTCCCGAGGCAGACAGGATCCTTTCAAACTCCATGGAAGTAATAATATTCGGGTGCTTGGAGTAGTTGTATGTATCGAACTTGGAGGGATCAAAGGGCTTGAATCCCGGCGCCAGTATGATGGAGCCAACGTTTAATTCAATGGTCTCGTCTTCTTGTGAGTGGTCAATGGCGTTCACACCGCAAAATTCGGTGCAGACCTTGCACCCCCCGGTCTTAAAATGGACGCATCTTTCCCGGTCGATAGCCGGGGTGTTGGGAATAGCCTGGGGATAGGGGACGTAAATCGGTTTCCGACCCTTGAGACCCATATCATATTCTGAGGGTATGGATTTGATGATGTGTTTGGTAATATCTTCCAGTTTGATGTGCCCGGTAGGGCAAATAAACGCACAGGCGCCGCAGGCCCTGCAGACCTCTGTTTGTTCGTGGAATGGAGTGTCGACCTTGATGTCCACCCCCCGTCCGGTGAGGGAGATGGCGCTGTTGCCCATCCTCTCGCAGATACGTACGCAGAGCCCGCAGAGGATGCAATCATCATCTTTTTTCTTGAAGCGCGGTTCTTCGATTCCATATTTTGAGGCAAGGTCCTTGATGACAGGCACGTTGGGGCAGCGCGCAAAGAGCAACTCTACAATAAGCTTGCGGACCTGGTGAACCGCATCCGACTCGGTGTTTACCTCCATCCCTTCCCATACGGGGTAGTTGCACGCAGTGACAAAACGTGTCCTGCGACCATCGAAAAGCTCTACCGTACAAAGGCGGCACATTCCAGCAGGTTCCAATGCCTTGTGGTGGCACAAAGTTGGAATATGGATCCCGCTTTTGTTAGCAACCTGAAGCAAAAATTCCCCTTCTTCTGCCTGGACGTCTTTACCGTTAAGCGTAAAAGTAATCATAGGTGTCATCCTTCTTATGGACCTTTACTATTGAATGGCGATGGCGCCAAATTTACACACATCGTAACAGATACCGCACTTGATACATTTATCGTGGTCAAGAAGGTGCGGCTTCTTCTTTTCCCCGGCGATGGCCTCCTGCGGGCACTTTAGCGCGCAGAGGTGGCAACCATTACAGGCCTCTTCATCGACTTCGTAGTAGAAGAGGTTCTTACAAACCCCAGCCGCACACTTCTTTTCTCTTATGTGTGCTTCATACTCGTTGCGGAAATACAGGATTGTTGTCAGGACCGGATTGGCAGCAGAGGTTCCCAGACCGCAAAGGGATGCCTTCTGGATCATGGCGCCCAATTCCTCAAGGAGTTCAATATCCCCCTCCTTACCCTCCCCCTGGCAAATGTCGGTCAGGATTTCCAGCATCCGGTCTATACCCTCACGGCAGGGGTTGCACTGGCCGCACGATTCCTCTTTTAGAAAGTCAAGAAAATACCTGGCCAGGTCTACCATGCAGGTATCCTGGTCCATTACTATCATCCCGCCGGAGCCCATCATGGAACCAACTTTAGTAAGCTGATCGAAATCCACACCGAGATCCAAGAATTGCTCAGGAATACAACCGCCAGAGGGCCCACCGGTTTGGACAGCCTTGAACTTTTTCTTTTTTGGGATTCCACCCCCTATGTCATAAATGATGGTGCGCAAAGTCGTTCCCATGGGTACTTCCACGAGGCCGGTGTTGACCACCTTTCCTACCAGTGAAAATATCTTGGTTCCTTTACTTCGTTCAGTACCTATGGAGGCATACCACTCCGCACCGTTGTTGATAATGCACGGCACATTGGCCCATGTCTCGACATTGTTTAGATTTGAGGGGCCTTGCCGGAATCCCTTCTCGACCGTATGAATGTATTTTGCCCGAGGTCTCCCCGGGTTCCCTTCAAGCGATGCCATCAGGGCAGTGGATTCCCCGCATACGAAGGCGCCGCCGCCCCGGCTGACATGAACGTCGAAATCAAAGCCCGAGCCAAGAATGTTTTTGCCCAGCAGTCCCAATTGTCTTGCGCTATCCAGAGCCTTTCCAAGGTTAGTTACCGCCAGAGGATATTCGTGTCTCACATAGACATAACCCTCCTTGGGGGCGATGGCGATGGCCCCTATTATCATCCCTTCCAGGACACTGTGAGGGTTCCCCTCCAAAAGGCTGCGATCCATGTACGCTCCAGGGTCCCCCTCGTCCGCGTTACAGATAAGGTATCTTTCTCCTTTGTGACGCCGGCAGGTCTCCCATTTTATTCCTGTAGGAAAACCCCCGCCCCCTCGACCTCTCAAACCGGATTTTTTTACTTCATCGATAATTTCCTCCGGGGTCATGTCAAAAAGGGCTTTTTCCAGGGCGCCATAACCACCCACAGCAATGTAATCCTCGATGCTGGTCGGGTCGATCATGCCATTGTTGCCGAAAATCAGTCTCTGTTGGAGTTTGTAAAAGGGGATGTCTGACTCATGACTGATTTTCTTTTTCGTTGTAGGGTCTTTAAAGGCCAAAGAGCTTACTATTTCACCATTCTTGACGGTTTTCTCGACGATTTCAGGGATATGGTCCTCTTTCAGCTGAGGATAAAAGACACCATCCGGGTGAATAACCATTATGGGGCCTTTTTCGCAAAAGCCGTGACAACCGGTTAGTTTTACCCCGACCTCGTTTTCCATCTTTTGCTTGGCAAGTTCTACTAACAGGGCCTCATGCACCTTTGCCGTCCCGTAGGCGCCACATCCGGAACCCGCACAAAGAGAAATCAATTTCTTTTTACTGTCTCGATGTTTGGTTTGGAGTGAACTTCTAAGTTTTTCCAGTGCCTGCCTACCTTCTAATTTCGCCATATACTTTGACCCCCGTTACGCCGTTCCTCTAAGAGGCATTTTGTTCGTATTTCTCGATGACTTTCAACACACTGGAACGATCGAGCCCCCCATGAGTTTCCTTGTTCACCGTAATAACCGGTCCTGAGGCACAGCATCCTACGCAACGTACGGCCTCCAAGGAAAAAAGGAAATCATCTGTCGATTGACCTTCCTTGATATTGAGTTTCTCTTTTAGCGCATCCATTATCTTGTCCGCCCCCCGTACGTGGCATGCAGTACCGGTACAGACACTAACAATATGCTTCCCTCGAGGTTCCAGGCTTATGGTCTTGTAAAAGGTTGCCACGCTGTATATCAGGCTTTCCTTGACCCCCAACTTTTCTATCAAAATGGGAACTGCCTCAGGGGGCACATAGTTGTAAATATCACTGACATCCTGCATTATCATCAGCAGCGCTTCAGGGTTTGCGTTGTACCTTTGGATAATCCCGTTTATCTTCTCCCTGTCAATTTCCAATCTGTTCTCCATAATTCCATAACCTTTCAAAAGCAGGTTTGCAGCCAATCGAAAATGTCACGGTGTAGTAAGTTAGTTCCGATCGATCAGAAGTTATCGCAATAACCACAGATAAGTAATTATGACGAAACATGACGGTAACCCCGTGGGCTGTGTTTGTTTAGCCCTGAGCTTCGTTCATGACCGGGCAGTTCTCAACGCAAAGACCACACCCTGTGCAGAGATCCATATTAACACTCCGAGCCCGCTTCTTGATCTTCACCTTGAAATTTCCGGGAGACCCTTCCACGGATTCAAGATCGGAGTATGTGATGAGTTCGATGTTTAGATGCCGGCCGACCTCGACCAGTTTAGGCGAGATAATTCACATGGCACAGTCATTGGTGGGAAATGTCTTATCCAACTGGGACATGACCCCTCCGATGGAAGGACTTTTCTCCAGGAGGTAAACATAAAAACCGGAATCCGCCAGATCCAGCGCGGATTGCATCCCGGCGATTCCGCCTCCTACGACCAGTACTGATCCCCTTATTTCATCTGACATGGTTTGACTCCTCGATTTGCAATCGAATTAGAGTTAGTCCAAAGTACCTGGACTATTACCCGCGGATAAACTTGTTGTCAACATTTTTTTCCTGCCCCTTGGCTTTTTTGTCAGCGTAAAATCATGTGTGGTTTAAGGTACGGTCGCGCTGTTTCAGGGGGGTGTTTCTTATGACGAGGCGGTAAGAGGAGGAGATGAGAGGGTTTCTTTTGGGGGATCGGTGAGGTTTGATGGCCTCCCGGCCCCTTCTTGAGGCCGGGAGGTTTCGGTTGTTCTCTATCGTTTCGCTTAAGCTGCGAGCTGAAAGGCCTTTTCAGTGCTGTTGCGGATCTCGGCCGGTGTGAAAGGCTTGGCCAGATAATCGACAGCGCCCATTCTTGCCGTTTCCACGGCTGTCTCAATACTGGCGTAGCCGGTGATGATGATAACCATTGTTTCGGGTTGCCTGTCCCGAATGGCCTTGAGCAGTTCAAGCTCCTTGACGTTGGGGATTTTAAGGTCTAACAACATAAGTTTGTAGGCCCTTTTGTTAATTTTTTCAAGTGCTTCGTCTTTGGTAACGGCCTGATCCACATGGTAACCCTTCCTGGAGAGAATCTTCCTGATATTGTTATTCACTGCCACTTCGTCGTCAATGACCAAGATGTTCTTATGAGCAGGTTCCTTCATGAGTTCCATGGGAATGGGCTGACCTTCGGGCGCTTTTTCAAGCAGTGCGGCAACGCCCTTTTTCAGCTCTTCGTACGGAACAAAGGCCACACCCTCCCGGTGCAGGTGTTGCACATATTCGGGGCCGGCGACCGCTCTGACAGCATCATATTCGAAGGGTTGATCTATCCCTATCAGTTTCTCAGCATCAAATCCTTTTGCTTTCTTTCCGGCCCTTTTCTTTGCTGCCTTTTTCTGTGGGCACTCCGAGGTCTTGAGTCCCGCCTTACAGGTTTGGCCCATTTTCTTGAAAATGTCGCAGGACATCTCTCCCAAAAGGCAGTAGTTCGGGAGCGATTCGGGTGAGGGCGTCACTATTACCGGCATGTCCGAAGGTCCCAGCATGTCTGCATAGGCTTCCCCCGCGTATTTTACCACCTCATCCCTGTCAAACGGGATATCAATATCAATGAGGTCTATCGCCTTCCTTTCCTCTTCTGTGGTCGGCGCTTCCACCAGTTCTCCGGATAAGGCCTTCTCCACAGCAGATCGCAATTCATCCGGGGTAAAAGGCTTGGGCAAATAATCCAGGGCGCCCATTCGAATCGCCTTAACGGCCGTATCTGTGGACGCATAGGCAGTCATCATGACCACCTTGGTGAGGGGCCACTGTTCTTTGACTAATCTTAAAAGCTCAAGGCCGTTGGTCTCAGGCATTACAATGTCTGAAATGAGGAGCGAGAAGGCCTCTTTGGCCATTTTTTCCAGGGCCTGCTTCGCGCTCATGGCCTTGATCACCTCAATACCGCTCTTCGACAGGATTTTTTCTACGTTGTCGCAGATCTTCCTCTCATCGTCGATCACGAGAACTCTCACGTTTGGTTTCATTTCAAACCTCCTTTATATAATATTTGCGGATGATGCCATCTCAAATCTCGAAAACAAATTAAGCAGGATGTGTGCCAAAAACTCCGTACGTGGTAAGTATCAGAATTTACTATCTAATTTCATGCAGGATGGTTTTGGTGTGGTCCGGGTGTATAGAGAAAATATACATTGCTCATAAAGAGAGATGCCTGAATCCGGTGGGGGGCACAAGACAGAAAAACCGCAGGGGGTGGTTGCAATGCCTTGAAAGTACGTGGGAAAACTGGTCGTCCGAATGCTCGAGAAATGGCCGGTGGGGGTCAATGTTCCCGCCTTCCGGTCATCACTTATATGTATCAATTATGTATACACTGTATGAAATATAGCCTACTATCCACATCCCCCCGCCCCCTTTGCAAGGGGGGTATCAGTTTAGCGTATTGAAAACGGTCATGATTAGATTGCCGGACCATGAGGGTCTCTTTCCCAAAGGACGTAAATAAGTCCCTCATTTCATAGGAACGGCAGTGAGGCCTTGATATTTGTCACAGGACAGCCCCAGGAGAAAGTATCCATTTAAACGGACACATCCCCTGCCTGCCCGGAACCTGTATTCAACGTCAAGGGGGCGTTCTACCGCCTGTTGAGAATTTTTGTTACGTCCTTTGGGAAAGAGACCCTCATGGTCCAAAGCTTTCTTTCAAACCGCTAAAGTGTTACCAAGGGGGGAGTTTCCGTTCAGGCACCAATTGGTGAAGATTGGGGAGAAAGAGAGGCTCATGGCCTGGGGTTAGAAGGCCGATGGATGGCATGTTTCTTCATTAGATTTTGAAAATTGGTCCTCTGGAGCCCTGCCTTTTTGGCCGCTTGTGTGACATTCCAGTCGTTTTGGGCAAGTGCATGGAGAAGAAAATTTTTTTCCACACGATTCGATGCTTTTTCTCTGACCTCTTTTTTCAGTTTTTTTAGTTCCTCATTTGTTGATGGAATATATTCCATGTGGTCCTCAATATCGTCCATGAGCGGGAGTTCGTTGGCGCTGATTTGCTCGGCCTCACAAAGAATCACCGCCCGCTCCACAACATTCCTTAGTTGTCTGACGTTTCCGGGCCACGCGTATCCTGTCAATTGCTTAACCGTTTCTTTGTCAAATCCCTTTACGTCTTTCCCCATGCCCTTGTTGAATTGCCGAAGGAAGTGATAGGCGATTGGCAGGATATCTAACCTTCGCTCCCTCAGGGGTGGAAGGCCGATGGGATAAACATAGATTCGATAATAGAAATCTTCTCGGAAAGTCCCCTGCTGGACCATTTCCTTAAGGTCCCTGTTGGTTGCAAGGATCAAGCGGATGTCAACCTTCCGGATTTTCGTGTCACCGAGGGTCAGGAACTCTCGGGTTTCGATGAAGCGAAGTAGCTTACCCTGAACTTCCAGGCTCACGTTGCTGATCTCATCCAGAAAGACAGTTCCCTTATGGGCCATCTCAAAAATGCCCTGTTTATCTTTGTGGGCACCGGTGAAGGCCCCTCTGCTATGCCCGAATAACTCGCTTTCCAGCAGATTGCCTGACAGGGTCCCGCAATCAACCGCAAAAAATACCTGATCCTTTCTCCTGCTGTTTGCATGGATGGCCCTGGCGATGAGTTCCTTCCCGGTCCCGCTTTCACCGTAAACAAGGACCGTGGAATCGGTGGGCGCTACCTTCTGGACCATTTTGATGACCGTTTTTATCTTGGGGCTGGATCCGATAAGTTGGTGAGAAACAGATCTTGGGGGTCCCTGTCCATCCCTCAGGGCTCGGTTCTGGGTCTGGATCTTTTCTTCATTAAGGGCGTGGCTCACGACGCCACGCAGTTCATCCGGGGTAAACGGCTTTGGGAGATAATCGGAGGCCCCCATCTTCAGGACCTCCACAGCAGAAGAGACGGTGGCATACCCCGTGATTACAATGACCACCATCTCCGGATAGAGTGCCTTAACGCGACGAAGGACTTCCAGACCGCCCATGCTGCTCATTTTTAAATCGGTGATAATGACGTCAAACGGTTTCTCCTTGACCATCCGTAGCGCTTCATATCCGTCCAAAGCGTATTCAACGTGGTAGCCCGTTTTGGATAGTATCCTTACGCAGCGCTGGCAGATTTTTTGCTCGTCATCAACCACCAGGATCCGGGTAATATCAGTCGGCATTACGACCCTCTCTGTCTATGGGTAATCGAATGGTGAAAGTGCTTCCTTCGCCAAGAATGGCGAAAGAGCGTCCTTTGCCAAGTCTGTTTTCTACCTCGATGGTCCCTCCATGCTGTTCAATCAGACCGAAAGTGATTGCCAATCCCAGGCCGGTTCCTGTTTCTTTGGTTGTAAAAAAGGGCTCAAAAATAGTGTTTAGGTTCTCTTCCGGAATGCCCTCCCCTGTGTCGCTGACGAGGATTTCGATAGCGTCCCTCGGGGATGAGAGCCTGGTTGTAAAGATAATTTTCCCACCCTTTTTTATAGCCTCTATGGCGTTCAGGGATAGGTTGATGAGCGCCTGTTGAATCTGATCTTTATCGACACTGACCAACGGCAGGTCTTCTGAGAGATTGCTGATGATGGTGATGTCTTCAAAGGCGGCCTGCTTGCGGGTCAGAGTAATGCAGTCCGCGACGATCTTGTTTATCTGACAGGCTTTCTTTATCGGTTTGCTTTGGCGGGCGAAATCGAGGAGGCTGGTGACGATCTTACGGCATCGAAGGGTTTCGTCCGAGATGGTTTTCAATTCCAGGTAAGTTGGATCATCCTGATCAAGGTCTTCCTGTAGCAGCATGGCTGTGGTCAAGATCGTGGTCATGGGGTTGTTGATCTCGTGTGCCACCCCGGCCGCTAATCGGCCGATGGAGGCGAGTTTTTGCTGCTGCATCATGGTCTTCTGGAGTTTGATATCCTTTGTAATATCCTTTGATATCTCCGCTACTGCCACGAGTTTTTCCTTTTCGTATATGGGATAGGTGGAGATCGAATAGTAGATCTCTTTCCCCTCTTTGTCAAAGTGCACGTGTGTGGCCTGTGAGGGCTCTTTTGTGTGTAAGGTCTTACGCAGCGGGCAGGGATGGTGCTCCCCTCCGCACGGGAGATCTTGATTATGTGAAATTTCAAAACAGTGTCTGCCGATGATGTCCTCCCTTGTGAGACCCAGCTTTTTCAACAACGAATCATTGGCATCCAAAATTTCATAAGAGGGGCTGATGACCATCACCTCTTCATGAATGAGCTCGTTCATGATTACGCCGTAGGTGATTTTGGTTTTTTCGAGCTCTTTCTTTACATCTTTTTGCTTTTCGGCTATCCGGCTGACCTCCCAGAAAAGCTGCGCGGTGCGAGTGTCAAATGCCCGAACTTTCTTTTTTTTCTTGCGTAGGATATCATAGAATACCTCTTCGTTGCCCGTCATTTCGATGATGAGGTCAATGTCATCCCGAGCAAACAAATCGTTGTAGTCATCGCTGACAAATATCCCTTTCTTTTTTGCCCCCGGCATACAGGGAGCGTCCTCTCGCTCGTCCACCAGGGCCACAACCTTGGGGTTCAGCTCATGAAAATTGTATTCCTCCATAAACTCCAACAGGCGGGTGCAGCGATTTCCTCCGCCAACGATTGCAATATTCATGGTTTCCCCCTATTCATAGTTGGAGACCTTTGCAAAACGCCCCCTTTTGGCCAATCTCTGCGTCAGACTCAAATTTCAATCCTCGAAATATTCAATATATTCCTGTGGTTGAAATTTTCGCCTTCCTTGACCTTGACCAAAATTGAGCATTTTTCAAAGGTCTCAGTTGAGCAACATTGCTCAAGTTTCGCACCCTATCTGCCCCCTAACTGACGTCCCCGTCAAGCATATAGTTAAGCACGAATCGGATTGCCAGTCAATTCTCAAAAAATTCCTATAAAACTCTATCCTTAAATATCTTTAGATCGAAGCTTATGTGGTTGACAGTGAGCTCGATTTCCTATATCT
>JACNIU010000395.1 GCA_014382905.1 Desulfobacterales bacterium | reverse complement strand
TGGTAAAAAACGGAATTATCGGCCCGGACGGGAAATTCCATAGAAAACGTGTGGATCCCAGGCTGCGCATCGAAGACAACATCCCGCAATATGTCATTGCGCACCCGGATGAAACCGAATCAAGGGCCGCCGTCGTTATTACGGAGCCAGATATTGACAACCTTATCAAGTCAAAGGGAGCTGTGTTTGCTGCTATCAAGTCCCTCACCAATTATATCGGACTCGGGTTTGACATGATTGACACATTTTATGTGGCGGGAGGTTTCGGCAGTTTCTTAAATATCCCCAAGTCGATCGCCATCGGCCTTTTGCCGGATATCCCGCATGAAAAGATACAGTTTGTAGGGAACAGTTCCCTCACAGGCGCCCGCATGTGCCTGGTGTCAGGGTCAGCCCTTGAAACATGCGTGAATATCTCAAGGTCCATGACCAATATCGAGCTTTCCACCTATCAGCCCTTTACGGAAGAATATATTGCTGCCCTCTTTCTACCTCACACCAATCGCAGGCTCTTCCCTTCGGTGGACTATTGAAATGGTTATGGCATTTAATCTTTTGAGGGGGCAGGCACCAACACGGAAAAGGCCTGCCAGATAATGACCCCCTTTAACCGGAATCCTGGAGGTGGAACCATGGATCGATCAGAGCTTGGACACGCAATAAAAAGCTGTGAGTTTTTCAAGGGGATTGAAAGCAGTCTTCTTGAAAAGATAGTCGACCTGTGTCAGGTGCAGACATATGAGCCGGGGGAATATGTCTTCAGTCAGGGCGATTTTGGAGAGCACCTTTACATCATCGCGCACGGCAACATATTTTTGGAGAGGTCGATGGACCTGGGCACCCGCAAGGGAAGTGCCGTCATCGGCGTCCTGGGAAAAGGCCGCGTCTTGGGTTGCTGGTCAACCCTCTTGGGCGAACCGCACAATCTGATGTCCTCGGCCATTTGTCAAAAACCTACCCGGGTGGTCGTCATAAAGGGGGCGGATCTGAGAGAGATGATGGTCAGCAACACTGAACTCGGGTTCAGATTGCTGGAAAGGCTCTGCTTCCTGCTGCGAGACAGGATACAGGGTGCGCTTGGGGCCATGGAGAAAATATGAGTCGCCGTCCGCCGGTCAGGAGTTGTGACTTCAGAGGTTGAAAGGTTAAGGATTCGATGAAAGCGTCTTCTGTGGACGAGGCAGTGCGCGCTCAGGAAAGAGCAATGTTGGATGATATCGCCTCTCAGCTTGCCGGCTTTGGAAAAGAAAGAAGAAATCTCATCCCCATTCTTCAGATGGTACAGGAAAGACATACTTACTTGGCATCCGGCGCCCTGAAGATGGTGGCCGAACACCTGCAAACCGCGGTGTGTGAGATTTATGGCGTTGCCACGTTTTACAATCAGTTCCGATTTCACCCGCCGGGCAAACATCATATCAAGGTATGTCTTGGTACGGCCTGTCATGTGAGAGGCGGCGACATCATTCTTGAGAATTTTGAACGGAAACTCGGGATCAGAGACGGGGAAACAACACCAGACCGGGAATTCAGCATCGAACGGGTTGTATGTGTGGGATGCTGTGCCTTAGCCCCTGTGGCCATTGTTGATGAGAACGTCCATGGACAGGTTGCGCCAAGCAAGGTAGAGGGACTTGTTTTGGGTTTTCAAATAGAAAAGGAAAAGGAAGAGAGAGAAAAGCAGGAAAATGAATCCGGCAGATAAGAAAGGTCCTGATCAGGTATTCAAGGCCATTCGCGAAGAGGCCCGGAAACGTCGAAACGCATTCAGGAACGATCCGGTCCCCAAAATTCATATAGGAATGGCGACCTGCGGCATTGCCTCAGGTGCGTTGGAGACAAAGAGCGCCTTTGAATCCGCGTTGGCTGAACGCAACATAGAGGCCCGTATTCATCCTGTGGGATGTATTGGCCATTGCTATGCAGAACCGGTGGTCATTATTGAAAACTCAGGATTCCCCGCAATTTTTTATCACCAGGTCACCCCGGGTAAGGCAAGGATGTTAGTGAAGTCGTTCCTGGAAAAGGGGGATCCGCTTTTTGAATATCTGTTAGGCGCCATGGAGGAAAACGAACTGATCCCACAGGTATGGGACTTCCCGCGGTTCCATCACGAAAAGCGGGTGGTCATGGAAAAGTGCGGGCTCATCGATCCGGAAGAGATCTATGACTACATTGCTGACGGCGGCTACGCCACCCTTGCGACGGCCCTTGAAACACCTCCAGATAAATTAATTAATGAAGTGCTAAATTCGGGTCTCAGGGGGAGAGGTGGGGCAGGCTTCTCCACGGGGAGAAAGTGGGAGTTGGTGAAAGGGGCTGATGGCAAAGAAAAAATCGTCATCTGCAATGCGGACGAAGGGGATCCGGGGGCCTACATGGATAGAACCATCCTGGAGAGCAACCCGCATCAGGTCCTTGAAGGGATAGCCATCTGCGCCTACGCCACCGGCGCCCGGCAAGCCATCGTATATGTCAGGGCCGAATATCCCCTTGCCGTAAGAATGGTTTCAAAGGCCATAGGGCAGGCCAGGGAATTAGGGCTTTTAGGCAAAGGGATCTTGGGGAGTTCGTTTGATCTGGAAATCGATCTGTTCCAGGGGTCCGGCGCCTTTGTCTGCGGAGAGGAAACCGCCCTGATTGAATCCATTGAGGGGGAAAGGGGAACGCCTCGGCATCGCCCCCCTTTTCCTGCTCAAAAGGGCCTGTGGGACCGACCCACCGTTATCAATAATGTCAAGACCTTTGCTTCTGTTCCCCCCGTCCTGAGGCATGGTGCAAAATGGTACAGGGAAATAGGCACAGAAAAGAGCCCGGGGACGGCCATATTTTCCGTGGTTGGAGATGTTAGACACGCCGGGCTGGTGGAAATCCCGATGGGGGTTCAACTCAGGACCCTCATCTTTGATATCTGTGGCGGGGTTCCCAAGAAAAAAGGGTTTAAGGCGGTACAAATCGGAGGGCCCTCCGGAGGGTGTCTCCCTGCGGACTTCCTTGACACCCCGATTGATTTTGACTCCCTGACACAGGCGGGGGCCATGATGGGTTCCGGGGGGATGGTGGTAATGGATAACGACACGTGCATGGTGGATGTGGCACGGTATTTCGTTGATTTTACCCAGAAAGAATCGTGCGGCAAATGCACATTCTGCAGGATCGGGTCCTATCATTTACTCGGCATATTGGACCGGATAACCAAGGGGAAGGGTCGTGAGGGCGACCTGGAACTCCTGGAGAGGTTGAGCCAGGACATAAAGACAGGATCTCTCTGCGGCCTGGGCAAGACCGCCCCGAATCCGGTGCTCACCTCCCTCAGGTATTTCCGGAATGAATATGAGGCACACATAAAAGAAAAGCGGTGCCCTGCTAAGATGTGCCGCACCCTGACTGCCTATTATATTGATCTGGATAAGTGTGCCCGTGGCTGTGACGCCTGCGTGGGATGCTGCCCGGTTGAGGCCATCTTTACCACGAAAGACCGGAAGAAGGGGGTTGACCAGACGCTCTGTGTAAAATGCGGTGAGTGCATGGCAGCATGTCCGGCTGAATATAACGCAGTCAAGAGGGTTTCACCTCCGGATCTCGCGCCCGTTGTTGAGAGACCACAGGCGACTGAAAATTGACGATTGGCGATTGACGATTTTTGCTCTGGAAAATAGGATGAAGATGATCAGGATCATCGTTGACGGCAGAGAAATACAGGTAAAAGAAGGGACGACCCTTCTCAAGGCCTGCCTGGACAACCGGATTTACATCCCCAACCTCTGCTATCTTGAGCCCTTAGAGAATCCGCCTGCTTCATGCAGACTCTGTTTTGTAGAGATTGAAGGTCAGGACAGGCCGGTCACATCATGTAACACAAAGGTCCTGAGTGACATGGTCGTAAAGACCGATACGCCATGTGTAAGGCGTCTCCAACGCACGGCCTTCGAACTTCTCATGTCCGTCCATCATGTGGACTGTGCGCACTGCCCTGCCAACAAAAAATGCGGATTGCAGCAGATTGCTAAGTTCCTGAAAATCGGTTTGAAGCCAAAGCGACTGGAATATGCCCTGAAGGAACCGGATATCTACGAGGACCATCCTTTCTTAGACTATCATCCCAATCGATGCGTTTTGTGCGGCAAATGCATTTATATATGCCGGGAGCAAAATGGACAGCCGCTGATGGCCCTTGCCAAACGAGGCTTTTCCACCCTGATCAGCTTTTACGGAGACCAGGCCCATACAGATCTTCCCTGTAAGACGTGTCTTGCCTGCGTTGATATATGCCCGGTCAGCGCCATTACCTTAAAACGCAGCGCCGATTCACATCCCCCACGCGTGTAAAGATATTGAAAGGGAGTAAGTTGTCTGAAACCTACGTTTACCTTTCAAAGCGATAAATCGAAGATGCCGTATCGTATTTGAGGGATATGCATCTTTTTGATTTCCCCTTGTTCAGATCTTAACATCATAGAGGATATATTGACCGGACTTGCCTTTTAATCTGGACTGCGACATTTTGCGGGTCTCAACCAGCCCTTCTATTTTGTCGTTGGCAGATTGGGAGATCAGCAGTTGTGTGCCGAAATCCTTGTTCGCGGTTTCGATTCGGCTTGCCAAATTAACGGCGTCTCCGATAGCGGAGATTTTTTTCATCAGGCCCGTATCGAAATTGCCGACAATAACTTTTCCGAAATTTATCCCTGCTCTGATCCCAAAAGACCTGTTGTACATTTGATTGAGATATTCATTAAATCGCGTTAGGCTGGTTTTCATGGCCCGAACTGCATTGATGGCATCCAAAACAGAGTTCTTGCGATCTTCGATGACGCCGAACAATGCCAGGATCCCGTCTCCCGCGACATCACTGATAATACCTTGATGCTGCACAATAATATCGTTCATCGATTGATAGTAACGATTTAATACGTGTACAACATCATAAGCAGGAAACGCCTCGGCAAACTGGGTGTAGTTGACAATATCCGTAAAAAGAATGGCCAGATTTTTCTCTTGTCCAAGTCTGGTGCCAGGCGCGTTCCCAAATTGTTTTAAAATGATTTTCGTATCCAGGTCGTCAACGACCGGACGTCTGATAGTAATGTCCCCACGTATCCTGGTCTGGCAGGCCAATCGAATATCCTGAGGAAACCCCAATTTCTCGGCTAACTGTTTTTCTTTTTCATTTATGGGTTGGCAGTTGTTCAATCCCTCCATGATGTAGACCCGGCAGGTTGTACACCGGGCATTGCCACCACAGACATGGATGTGATTGATTTTGGCGTCGAGGGTAGCTTCCAATATTGTACTGTCCGGTGACGCAAAAACCGTTTTGTTATCGGTTTGAGAGAATATTTTAAACATTACTT
>JACNIU010000185.1 GCA_014382905.1 Desulfobacterales bacterium | reverse complement strand
GAGGCCAAAAAGCCATGAAAATCTATTTTTCAGTGTGGCTGAAGAACCTCAAGGAATTTGTTGATCCCCGAAAGCTCCTTTTGATCCCTCTGGAATTGATATATTATATCAGGGACCTGAGGTGTTTTAAGAAGGGCTATTCGGGGGCCTATCCCATCAGACGATTGCCTGTGCTGTTTGAAAGAGAAGCCGGGTCTTCATTTGATCCGCATTATGTTTACCAGGCCTATTGGGCAGCCGATAGAATCCGGAGAACGAATTTGTCTGGGCATCATGTGGACATTTCCTCACATGTCCCGTTTGTGGCCCAGCTATCAGCTCATTTTCCGCTCACTCAGCTGGAATTTCGCCCGCCAAAATTAGAGCTTCCATCTTTCAACAGGCTTTCGGGGAGCATCCTGAAGCTTCCCTTCCAAGATGCGAGCGTTCACTCTGTAACATGCCTTCATGTGGTTGAACATATCGGCTTGGGAAGATATGGTGATCCGATAGACGGTGAAGGATGCTGGGAGGCATTAGCAGAACTTCAGCGGATCGTATGCCCCGGAGGGAGTCTCTTTCTTTCCGTACCGGTAGGGAAGCCGGCCGTTTATTTCAACAGCGGCTATGTTTTTGATGCTTCGCAAATCAGAGAAGTAATGAACGCCCTTGACTTACTTGAATTCTCCTATGTGGATGACGGCGGACGCTTTGTGGAATTTGGCGGTTTTCAGGATATCGCCGGGATGACGTACGCCCTTGGGCTTTTTCATTTTAAGAGAGGGGAATAGCTGCTCGGTTAAAAAAGCAGGCAAATGGGTCATTGATGAAGATATTGTGCGTCTTTGGGAGATATCAATATGGTGATCCTTCCCGTGGGGTTGGGCCTGAATATGCTTGCTTTATCCCTGCTTTGAAGTCATTGGGACACGATGTGGTCCATTTTGAATCGTGGAACCGGAGGTGCTATTCTAACTATGCAGAACTGAACAAGGCGCTGCTAACAACTGTCAATCGAGAGCATCCCGATATTATGCTTGTTGTTCAGCTAAACTATGAAATCTGGCTTGAGACACTCCGGATTATCCAGGCGGCCGGTGATGTGGCAACGATTTGCTGGACGACAGATGACTCTTTCAAGTATCGGGAAGTGTCACGATTCATAGGAAGATCGTATCATGCCATGACGACAACCTATCCGGAGATGCTGCCGAGATATCAAAGGGATGGGATTGACAATGTGCTGCTGACACAGTGGGCGGCAAATTCCCAAAATCTGAAAGAGCCCTTGCCTGCCAAGGAATGTGAATATCCGGTTTCATTTGTCGGGGCCGCACATGGTGACCGAAGGAAACGTATTGGAGCGTTGAGTAAGCACGGTATCTACGTATTGTGCTTTGGATATGGGTGGCCTTCGGGCCCAGTCGCCTCAGAGGAAATCCCGCAGATTATGCGGAAATCGGTGATTAGCCTCAATTTCGCCAATTCCAGAGGACGGAGTCAGATCAAGGCGAGGACATTCGAGGTGCCGGGAGCAGGTGGCTTCCTGCTTACGGAATACGCTCCGGGGCTTGAGAAGTTCTATTCAATCGGTAACGAGATAGACGTGTTTTCCGGAACAGAAGAGCTCGAAGAAAAAATCAACTACTATGTTTCACATCCGGATAAGCGGGATGCCATTGCCAGGGCCGGCTTTAAGCGGACTGAACGTGAGCATACCTATGAAATCCGCATGAGGGAGGTTCTGGATTTTACCATTTCAAGCAGAGATAGATCCACGATCGCTTTTAGAAAACCGATAACGTACTCTTTTGATGAACTGGCACGTGCTCATCACGTCGGCTCGATTTCAAGGCTTCTGCGCGAAATGATTGTCTTGCCGTGTGTTCTGATTTGGGGCAAAAGGCGTGGCTCCCGCGCAGCACGAAGACTGATGTTCGAATTAAGCTGGCGCCTCTACGGGAAGAAAACCTTTACGGCTTCCGGCTGGCCCGGCCGTCTGTTTCCGGAGCAGTAGATCGATGGAACCCCTTGTGAGTATCGGCATGTCTATTTTTAATTGTGGGAAGACATTATGTCCCACTGTCCGGTCGTTGCTGAATCAGGCTTATGAGAACTGGGAATTGATCCTCATAGATGACGGTTCAACTGATAATACCTTGCGACTGGCCGGTTCTTTCAACGATCCGAGGATCAAGTTGATTTCTGATGGTACGAATAGGAAACTTGCCGCCCGCCTAAATCAAGCCGTCGCTTTGAGTCGCGGAAAATATTTTGCACGGTTGGATGGCGGTGATGTGGCCTATCCGGAGAGGCTCGCGGTTCAAGTCCGGTTTCTGGAGGCGCATCCCCAGGTGGACCTGGTGGCAAGCCGCATCATCATCTTCAGTGGAGAGGGGAGCGTAATCGGCAGTTATATTTATAGAGAAACGCACGAAAAAATTTGTCGCCGCCCGGGGGCCAGTTTTTATCTCCCGCACCCCACATGGATGGGCAGGGTAGAGTGGTTTCGTACGCATCGTTACCGAGAAGATATGGATAAAGCTCAGGACGAAGAACTTCTGCTAAGGACATACAGAAACAGCTGCTTCGCCTGTATTCCCGATATTTTGCTTGGCTATCGTAAGGATTTTCTGTCACTCAATGCCATTCTTCACACCAGATACTGTCTTTCTCTGGCACTGCTCAAAAGGGCGTATCTTGATAGGCATCCTCGCATGGCCGTTGGTGTTCTTGAACATGCCCTGAAGGCCCTGATAGAGATCTTTTCTATTACAACAGGATTGGACTATCGTGTTTTGCGGCATCGTTCTATTCCGGTTGAAGAGGCGGAGATTGTCCGGTGGGAGCAGGTCTGGAGAGATTGTAATCAACGTAATGATTGTTTAGATCGAACCGAAAGGTGATGCAATTTAGGATAAAATCCCTGTGGAGGTGGATGCCCTCTCAGACGGTATTGGCGAGAAGATCGGAGCAGGAAGCCGAGGAGGGTTCTGGGTTCTATTTACAAAGATCAAAATAAGGCATAAATGAATGGAGCGACCGAGCTGCTTTCGGTAAAAACAATCAAGGCGCCAAAGAGGCCTAATGTAATCAGAATGGGGATTAACCAATATCGTTTTCTGATCCTCAAAAACTCCCAGAATTCTTTGATGATGGATTGATTTGCCATGGTATTCACCTCAATATCGTTTCAAGAAACGTTCCTTAGGTTGTGCCGGTTCCGTGCGGGCCACCCAATAGGACGAAACGGTTTTGTCCGGTTTGAGAGGAAGGGGACGTCCCCCAAATAGGCGCTTAATCAGGGCTGATGGTGTCACAACAACATAGTAGGCCAATGTGAGAATCACGACGGTTACGATTTTCCCAACCAGGTGAGCGATCTTCATCCACCCGGAATAGAGAGGCCTAAGGCGCGATGGGATGAGTATGAATCCTAACCCCATGAAGGACAAGAAACCGAAAAGATAGGTAGGGATGGGTCTTTCCATCCAGAGGCCCAGACCGCACAGGGCGCCAAAAAAAATGAAGGCGACTGCGCCGAATTTTTGTATCTGTCGGCTATTAGTCGAGTTCAAGCGTGTCTCTCCATTCGTTGCCTTCTTTCCATGGGGGTTGTTCATTTTTAAAAAGGATACAGTTCTCCACTACAAGAACATCCATTTCTGTCCGCATAAAACAGCGATAGGCATCTTCTGGGGTGCAGACGATCGGCTCCCCCCGGACGTTAAAACTCGTATTAACTAATACTGCACACCCGGTCAATTTGTCAAACTCAGAGATAACGGCGTGAAAGTCCTGTTTATCCTTTTGACTCACTGTTTGAAGGCGGGCGGAGTAGTCCAGGTGTGTAACAGCAGGGATGTCGCTCCGCTTCACCATTAAACGGTCCAGTATTGACATTTGGTCCCCTGAAGGTTGAGGGAGACATCTTTCGCTTTTGACATTGGCGACCAGGAGCATGTACGGGCTGGGTCTTTCTGTCTCAAAGTATCTTGAGGCCTCTTCCTCAAGCACCGATGGGGCAAACGGCCTGAAGGACTCGCGGTACTTTATTTTCATGTTCATTACTTTCTGGGTATCTCCACTCCTTGGGTCGCCGAGGATACTTCTGGCCCCCAGAGCCCTTGGCCCGAATTCCATACGTCCCGCCATATATCCAACGGTCTTTCCTTCAGCGATTTGCGAAGCGATTATCTGCGACCTATTTTCAGAGTCAAGGCTATGGTAAGGGTAGTTATTGTGTTTGAGGTAGGCTTTGACCTCTTTATCGGAAAACGAGGGCCCCAGATAGGACCCTTGCTGACTGTCTTGACCTTGCGGGTCAGGCCTCTCGTTTCCAAGATAGCGGTGCCAAACCGAAAGGGCGGCCCCCAATGCCCCTCCGGCGTCGCCCGCGGCAGGCTGTATCCATATGTCTTTGAAATCGCTTTCCCTCAAGATACGTCCGTTTGCCACGCAGTTTAGCGCCACGCCACCTGCAAGGCAGAGTCTCTTCAGATTTGTTTCTTTGTGAACATGACGAACCATCCTGAGTATGATCTCCTCGGTAACAGACTGGATACTCGCGGCAAGGTCCATTTCTCTTCGTGTGATTTCTGTCTCTGGCCTCCTTGGAGGTCCGCCGAACAGTCTGGAAAAGCGCCGGTTTGTCATCCGAAGGCCGCCCAAAAAATCGAAATAGGTCAGGTTCAAACGGAGGGAACCGTCATCTTTCAGGTCTACCAATTCGGAAAGTATGAGATCTTTATAAGATGGTCGGCCATAGGGGGCCAACCCCATGAGCTTGTACTCTCCGGAGTTGACCCTGAATCCTGTAAAATAGGTAAAGGCGGAGTAAAGGAGGCCCAAAGAATCGGGAAAATGTAGCTCTTTGAGGAGTGTAATCTCATTTCGTTGACCAAACCCATAACTTGCAGTCGCCCATTCGCCTACCCCATCGACGGTGAGTATCGCTGCTTCGTCAAAGGGAGATGGATAAAACGCGGATGCGGCATGAGCCTCGTGGTGTTCCGTGAACAAGACCTCTCCATCGTAACCTATTTCCTGCCGGAGTACCTTATGGATATGCAGCTTTTTCCCTAACCAAAGGGGAAGGGCCTCCAGCCAGGATCGGAGACCTTTTGGTGCTACGGTCAGGTAAGTCAAGAGAAGGCGTTCAAACGTCTGGATCGGTTTGTCGTAGAAGACAATGTAGTCAAGGTCTTGGACGGCGATTCTCCCCTCTTTGAGACAGTATTTTATGGCGTTTACTGGAAACCTCGGATCGTGTTTTTTCCTTGTAAATCGCTCTTCCTGTGCTGCTGCCAGGATGTTGCCATTCCGAAGCAGGCAGGAAGCACTGTCATGATAAAAACAAGATATCCCCAAAATGTCCAATGCC
>JACNIU010000358.1 GCA_014382905.1 Desulfobacterales bacterium | reverse complement strand
TTTTGGTTCTTTTCTCTATCATTTCAAACGCTCTCCTGGTTTTGTAGAATGGCATTTCATGATTTCAGAGGGGCACTCCCTCGCATATTTATTCCGCCTTAGGGTTCTGCTCTTTCAGGTATGTTATCTCAAACGCCTTGCATGATCGATATTGCTGCAGGCGGTTGTTGATGGAAAAGGCCTGGTTCATATCGTAATGTTGAAAGATATCCAGGCCTCGATCCAGCATGATTTTCCATCCGGTATCCGTAATGATATGTCTGGCATGGAGGGCGTTGGTTTCATCAAATTCCCAATTAAGTCGGATGCCGGCGCCCCAGATGCTTTCCTGCATCTGTAGCAGATATTCTTTTTGCTGGCCTCCCTTGAATTCATCCGCTACGGTCAAAAGATAAACCTCTATCTCTTCGTCATCGGATTTCAATTTCGCCACGGTTTCCAGGAATTCCATCAGATTTCTGGCCTGGTAGAACAACCTGATATAGGGATCGGTGATGGTGATTTTACCGGCGCCTTTCAGGTAAGGCCCAAAGAGGTCGTCATAACTGACCCCCCGCTGGTTCTCCTGAAAAACGAGATGCTGCTCCTTGGGTATACAAGCCTTGGACGGGCTATCGTTTGATAATTCCCCTTCCTCTTGAATATTGGGGGGTTCTTCTTCCTCCATTTCTCCGGGTCGATCCTGATGATAATGTTGAGGATACTGTTTTTCCTCAATGGTCTGAACAAGGGTAGTTTCTTTTTGCCCGGCTCGCGTATAACCAAAACGGACGGTTGCATAGGTTTGGTCAATGCGCATCAGCTGGTCCTTGATGCGTTTGCGGCCTTCAACGGCAAACCGGAAGATTTCTTCGATTTCCGCAACAGTAGCGTCCCTTTGGGGGAAGAGGATCTTCATAAGGCCGGAGAAGGTCTTGTTGATGGCATCCCGGTCCCTGGTGGAAATATCGGTCAGTAATTCAAAATGGTCCGCATACTGCTGGGAAAAATCATGGTTTCGGAGGGTCCTCAGGATTTCGGCCAAATAATCCACAACAAAACCATACCCCTCGGAAAACATCTCTCCCCGGATGATGTCCACCTCCCAGCCTGGGATGTAGAAATGAAGCCGGTCCAGAAACGCGGAGTCATGGTAGGCCTCGGGAAGATCATCAAACAGGTCGGCATGTTTGAGCATATAGGGAAGGGTGTGCTGGGTGTTGCCCACAAAGACCATGGAGGCCTCGGCACCCAGGGCCTCGATGCCCCGGGAAAAGGACTTGTTGGCCATGTAGTTTTTCATGATATCCACCAGGGCCTTGTTGGGCCGTTTCTTCTTGCCCGCAAATTCATCAAAGGCCACCACATCCCAGTAACCCACCAGCCCCAGTTTCCCGGTGGAATTATTAACAAAGAGTTTGGGAACGGTCACCTCGCCCCCGGACACCAGTATCCCGTGGGGAGAGAATTCTGAGTAAAGATGGGATTTCCCGGTCCCTTTGGGGCCTAGCTCGATGAGGTTGTAGTTGCGTTCGCAAAAAGGGATCAGCCGGACCAACTGCAGCAGTTTGCTGCGCCGTCCGAACATCTCCGGCTCAAAACCGATGCTCTGGAGCAGCAGGTCGATCCACTCATCTGTGGTAAACTGTTTGCGCGTCTTTATATAGCCGTCGTAGTCAAAACGGGACAGCTGGATCGGTTTGATGGCATCCAACACCCATGGGCTCGCCCTGGGGTCTTCCACCACATCGTAGGTTAGATCCACAATGCACCAGACCCCGCTGACCAGGAGCTTTGGGTGTTTTTTCACCGTATCGGAATCCACCAGGACCTTCTTGATCCCCAGGTTGGAAAAGGCGGCCTCATACACGCCTGCCGTGTCGTTCAAGGCCACCACCACCTTGTCGATCACCTTGTGCCGGCCCTTTTCCTTGATGATGGACTTGACCAGCCCGGCCTCGTTCCGGTGCACATAATGGGTGCGCAGGATCTCCTTGACCGTCTCGATGCCGGTCCTGATGCTGGCTTCATCAGCCGTGGCGCAATACTGACCTAACAGATATTCAAGGACATAGGAAGGAACAATGGCGTTTCCTTTGACGATCTTCACCAGGTCCTTTCGCACCACCAGCCCGGGGAAATGATCGTTAATCTTGGTGTCGAGCGGGTTCATGGCAACCGTCCTTTAAAAATCAAAGTCGCTCGTAAACGACCTTCGCATGAGGTAGGTGAGGGACCTGTATTCCTTGAAGTGCGATGTGCCCGGCTGCTGTTCATCCAGCCGCAGCACCACCTCCCGGCCGTTGGCCTCATCCGCCTTCCGGCTCAACAGAAACCGGACCGGCAGTTCCCTCTCCCGGGGGTTTTCAGAGCGATAGTCAAATATCAGTTCATGAGAATCAGAGATCAGTTCCTCCTCTTTCGTGTATATTCCTGCCCGCAGTATCCGCTTCTGGTTCTTTTCGGTGACCGGGTCTGTCTGATAGAAGGTTACCGAGAGCTGCCCCGACGTGATCATGGTGTTCCCCTGTCGCAGGATATCCACGTCCACCCGGGACACATCGCTCTGTCGTTTCTTGTTCACCCGGATCACCGGCACGACGATTTCCTGAAGAGCTGCTCCGCCATGGACGTACCGGCTGCCGGATCCCTTCAGTCGCAACCGATTGATGGACTTGGGGATCTGAATCTCCATATCCCCTTCCAGCCCCAGATCCCCTGCCTTGAACAAGCAAAGGCTGGGGTGAGGAGTTAATCCCTTTCCCAGCACAAACCGGCGGTCCCGGTAAAGGATCGAGTCCCCCGCGGGTTCGGCCTTCGCAAAATCAGATACATCAATGGCCCGATGCTGGTAGATGAAGCCGTGATCGCTGGTGATGAGCATATTATTGGCATTGGCGGCCGTAAGCTTCTTGATGACCTTGATGAGTTCCGCCAGGGTCTTTTCCACCGCTTCAAATACCTGCTCTTCGGAATCCTTCTTGTCCCCCAGTGCATCGATGCGGTTATGATAGACGTACACCACCTGGTGCTCGCGGGCCAGTTCGCGGCACGCCTCCTTGTTCAGGGCCAGAAGTTCCTCAGCCCGAACGGCAGCGCCGCCGCCGGAAACGGCCCTGGCGAGAATCTTCCCCCGGTTCTCCGTACCCTGGGCACTGGCGCCATCCACCCATACCCCCCCGTTGTCCGTCAACTGCAGAGACGCATTGGGCAGAAGCGCCGCCATGCCTAACTGCGTGTAGCTGGGCAGCATGGCTAACATGGGAGTAATGTCGGCCTCATACCGGTCTTCTTCCTGGATCATCTGAAGGAGTTCCTCGCCGATCTCATAGCGCAGGGCATCGGAAATAATCACAAAGATCTTCTTGTTTTTTTTGAGAAAGGGTTTCACCCGGTCCCTGAAAAAATGTCTTTGCAAAGACCCATTCCACTTCCAGGCCCCGCATCCATCCACGATCTGCTGCCAGTTATCGTTGACCTGGAGCAGGAAACGGTTGGTGTAAAGGTCTTCAATATGAACGGACAATTGTTCCAGGAGTGAGGTCTGACCGGAGCTACGGGCGTGATAGATAAACTTCCGATACAACTGATCGATCTTATACCACGAGGCCGCATACCGCTCGATGCCGGTGGCCATGTCATCCATCTGCAACTCCATGGCGTCAAGGGCATGGATAAACCCGGCCGCATATGCCGTGGCCTCATACAGATGCCGGAATTCCTCATACCAATGGCTCTGCCGCCGATTGCGTATCAATGCCGCGCACTCGCCATGGCCCAGGGTCCGTTCCGCCACGACCCGCACCAGATCGCTGATAATCTTCTGATCGATGAGCCGGAAGTAGTCCATGTCCGCAAGGGCCCGGAAGTCCCGCTTCTGGATGTCCTGCTCGATGGACAGAATATTGGCGCATGCTTCGGACAGCTTCTCAAAGGCCGGACAGTGCCGAATGGAGTCCTTCCACCGCCTCAGAAAGACCATGGCCTCGCCCGCAAGGCGGGCGGGTTTTCCTAATTCCGCTTCATAGCAGGATTTGAAAAGGCCGATGGCAAAATCCTGAACGCCCTTTGTCTCGGATGCATATCCATAGACCCGCTCAAGCTGCCCCCACAAAAACGACTCAAGGCCGCAACGGGAAAGCATTCTGAACCTGTCGTCCCTGTCATTGGACAGTTCATCCAGGAGACTCTCAAGGATCATGTCCACCCGAGGTTCGACCTCGCAGCAGACAGCGAGCATCTTTTTGCGGATGGCCCCCGGCGTGTCGTCCTGCTTCACCAGGGCCTTCAGTGCCTCCCTCCGTTTGGTGCTGCTAAAAAACTCCAGATGATCCCGCACCAGTGCGGAAAACTCAGGTCCCAGGCCCAGTTCGCCCAGATAGATGGAGGCTTGATCCGTCCTGAATTCCCCATGGGCTAACACTACATCCAGCAGCCAGTTGTCCATGTCATCGGGTTGAGGTCCCTCGCGATAGAGAAGGAACTTCACATCCGGTTCCTCCCGGAGGACCCGGTGCTTGACCCCGAACGCGTTGTGGCTCAGCTCGATCTTCTTCACATCCGGCAGATCAAGGGCCTCGAAGTCACTTCGCAGTTCCCTTTTCGCATCGTACCAGAACACAATGCGGTGCCTCTTGAAAAGACGTAAAAGCGGTTCCTGTATGTTGATCGTTTCTGTCATTTTCTGCTATTCCTACGAACTCAACCCCGGCACCTTTTTTAAGGCATCCCCGAATTTCGCATAATTCACCTTGACCCCGTCGTCCAGGTCGATTTCAACCTTCCGGGCGGCCAGGGGGTAGAGGGTGTCCCGCTCGTAGCGGTCCAGTTCATCGATGGTTTTCTTGAGCTTTTCCATCTCCTTGATGGCACGGGTTTTTTCCGCGCCTGATGCGGAAGCGCTGATGCTGATCTGTTCCAGGTGTTCCCGGTGGGCCGTGAGCTTGGCCCTGAACTCGCGGAGGTATTCGTTGAGTACGATAGAGGCCGTATCCGGCCGGTAGCGATGCATGTAGATGAGTGCATTGAAGCTGGCCCGGGGGCTGGAAAACAGCCAGTAGATGGGCCGCTTCTTGTACCGCTTCAGATGGTCGCCATAGAAGTCCTTCAAGAAATATTTGCGGACGTCTTTTCCGATGGCTTTTTCAATGAACTCCAGATTCTCTTCATAATGGGCGTCCCCGAAGGTCACCCTCAGAAACCGGTAAAACCGCCCGGCTATGTCGTCCATGAACCAGTCCTGATCCAGGATGGGGATCACATTGTCCCGGTCAGGTTTAAAAGAGAAATTCGGCACTTGTTTCAGATAATCTTCCGCCGTTTCGCCCTGGTTGGCGAGGATGAGACCGGGTTTGTCCAATGAATACCGACCGAACATGCAGCCCACGGCATAG
>JACNIU010000392.1 GCA_014382905.1 Desulfobacterales bacterium | reverse complement strand
TAAAAGAATCATTAAAAAGGGGTGAATATAACTAATGGAGATCAGAGCAGAAGAAATAAGTCAGATAATCCGTGACCAGATTAAAGACTACGAAAAAAAGGTCGAGGTGAGTGAGACCGGGACCGTACTCTCTGTGGGTGACGGCATTGCGCGTGTCTACGGGATTGAAAAGGTCATGGCAATGGAAATGGTTGAATTTCCGGGTGGCATTTTCGGTCTCTGCCTTAATCTGGAGGAGGATAACGTGGGTGTCGCCATTATGGGGGACGACTCCAAGATCAAGGAGGGCGACACCGTCAAGCGGACGGGCAGGATTGCTGAGATCCCTGTTGGCGATGCGGTTCTCGGCAGGGTTATCGACGCCGTCGGTCAGCCCCTCGACGGAAAGGGCCCCATCAAAGCAACGGAATTCCGTCGCGTTGAGATGGTGGCGCCGGGTGTTATTGCCCGCCAGCCGGTGAAGGAGCCGATGTATACGGGGATCAAGGCCATTGATGCCATGACTCCGGTTGGAAGGGGACAGCGGGAATTGATTATCGGGGACCGGCAGATCGGCAAGACAGCCATTTGCGTGGATGCCATTATCAATCAGAAAGATACGGATATCTATTGCATTTATGTTGCCACGGGCCAGAAGAAATCGACCGTTGCCCAGGTTGTGAATATCCTGGAGCGCCATGGGGCCATGGAATATACCACGGTGGTCGCGGCCTGCGCCAGCGACCCTGCCACCCAGCAGTTTATCTCTCCCTATGCCGGGTGTGCCATCGGTGAATATTACCGGGACCAGGGAAAACACGCGTTGATCCTTTATGACGATCTCTCCAAGCAGGCGACTGCCTACAGGCAGGTGTCCCTTCTCCTGAGGCGCCCCCCGGGCCGGGAGGCGTTCCCTGGAGATATTTTCTACAATCATTCCCGTCTCCTGGAACGGGCAGCCAAGCTGAATGATGAGTTGGGAGGCGGGTCGCTGACCGCCCTTCCTATCATCGAAACCCAGGCGGGTGATGTTTCCGCCTATATCCCTACCAACGTGATTTCAATCACTGACGGTCAGGTCTATTTAGAGCCAAATCTCTTCTTTTCGGGTGTCCGCCCGGCCATCAATGTGGGACTTTCCGTGTCGCGAGTGGGCGGTGCTGCCCAGACAAAGGCCATGAAAAAGGTGGCGGGTACGCTTCGTCTGGATATGGCCCAGTTCAGAGAATTAGAGGCGTTTTCCCAGTTTGGGAGCGACCTGGATAAGGCGACGCTGCAGCAATTGAATAGGGGCCGACGGCTTGTCGAAGTCCTGAAACAGCCCCAGTACCAGCCGATGTCCGCCGAAAGACAGGTGGCTATCCTTTTTGCCGGAGCGAACGGGTACTTAGATAAATGGCCGGAAGCCTCCGTGGCTCGCTATGAAAAGCAGATGTTGGAGTTCATGGACAGCAAGCATTCTGAAATTCTGAAGGACATCAAGGAAACCGGCGATATTTCAGAGGAAACGAATGGGAAACTGAGGAAGGCCCTTGATGAATTCGAGGACATGTTCCAACCGGCTGCTTAAGGATTGAGTTTACCTGGTTTGTTGACTTGATTGGGTTTGTTGGGTGAAAGAAACCATCAACCCTGTAACACAACGAACACAATGAATTCATATCAGGAAGAGAGAAAGGCTACATGGCAACCTTAAGAGATATTCTACGGAAGATAGGCGCTGTCAAGAAAACAAGGCAGATTACCAGGGCCATGAATATGGTGGCTGCGGCCAGGCTCCGTGGCGCCCAAATGCGGATGGAGGGCTTTGAACCCTATGCAACGAAGTTCTCCGAGGTGCTCGGCAGTCTGGCGACCCGGATTGAACCTGATATCCACCCATTGCTGGTAAAGCGGGACAACGTCACCCGGGCCGAACTTCTTCACTTCACGGCGGACAGGGGTCTTTGCGGCAGTTTCAATGGAAACCTCATCAATTTGGCCGAGAAATGGCAAAAAGAGGCACAGGGGAGCGGGATAGCATGCAGCTTCACCACAGTGGGAAAAAAGGGGAGGGATTATTTTCGCAAGCGGGGTTATAACCTGATCGACAGCCACATAAACTTATACGGTAAAGTAGATATATCGTTCATCAATCAGATGACCGCCGGCTTTATTAACCGCTATTTGGCCGGCGATGTCGATGAAGTCTACATCATGTACAGCCGGTTTATTGGCATGGCCAAACAGGTACCCACCCTGGTCAAGCTGCTTCCGATCGAGCCCCCAAAGGCGGAAGCGGTGGAAGACGCTTCGGGGGGCGCGGCGGAGTATCTCTGTGAACCTGATCCCGAGGCACTCCTGATTGAACTCCTGCCCAAACATATCAGTGTCCAGATATATAACGCGTTTTTGCAGAATGAGACGAGTGAACATGCCGCCCGGATGGCCGCCATGGACAACGCATCCAAAAACTGTAACGATCTTATAGACAGTCTTACCTTGGTATACAACAAAGCACGACAGGCGGCCATTACGGCTGAACTGATGGATATCGTGGGTGGTGCCGAGGCCTTGAAGGGATAATGGTTTTTAATATATAAGGAGGTCTTAATTTAACCATGAATGAGGGCAAATTAATTCAAGTCATAGGTCCGGTTGTTGATGTGGAGTTCGCAGACGGAGAACTCCCGGAAATCTTCACAGCGCTCCTTCTCACCAATCCCGGCATTGACGACACAGAAGACAACCTTGTTGTGGAGGTGGCCCAGCATTTGGGCGATAATGTGGTACGATGCATTGCCATGGATGTGACCGACGGCCTTGTGAGAGGCATGAAGGTCAAGAATACGGGGAAGCAGATCCAGATGCCCGTCGGAGATCCCGGGTTGGGTCGTGTCCTCAATGTGGTGGGGAAACCTGTTGACGGGTTGGGGCCTGTGAATGCCACGGAATTCTACCCCATTCATCGGCATGCCCCCGCGTTTGAAGATCAGGATACCAGCGTGAATGTCCTCGAGACGGGCGTAAAGGTGATTGATCTCCTGGTACCCTTTCCCCGTGGGGGCAAAATGGGGATGTTCGGTGGCGCCGGTGTGGGCAAGACCGTCGTTATGATGGAGATGATCCATAACATCGCCATGCAGCATGGTGGTATCAGCGTATTTGCCGGCGTTGGTGAGAGGACCCGGGAAGGGAATGACCTCTATCTGGAAATGAAGGAATCGGGCGTTCTTCCAAAGGCCGCCTTGATATATGGGCAGATGACGGAGCCTCCCGGCGCGCGCGCGAGGGTGGCGCTTTCAGCCCTTACCGCTGCCGAATATTACAGGGATGAGAAAGGTCAGGACGTGCTCCTTTTCATCGATAATATTTTCCGTTTTACCCAGGCAGGCTCAGAGGTTTCGGCCCTCCTTGGCCGTATGCCCTCTGCGGTTGGTTACCAGCCGACCTTAGGGACCGACTTGGGTGAACTTCAGGAACGGATTACCTCAACAAACAAGGGCTCCATTACATCGGTACAGTGCGTATATGTGCCCGCCGATGACCTGACAGACCCTGCGCCGGCTACGACCTTTGCCCATCTGGATGGTACCGTGGTCCTTTCGAGACAGATCACCGAGTTGGGTATTTATCCTGCGGTGGATCCATTGGATTCCACGTCTCGAATCCTTGACCCGAATGTGTTGGGCGAAGAGCACTATTCCACATCCAGACAGGTCCAGCAGATACTCCAGAAATATAAAGATCTTCAGGATATTATCGCTATTCTGGGAATGGACGAACTCTCTGACGAAGACAAGCTGACGGTGGGCAGGGCCCGTCGAATTCAGCGTTTTCTGTCACAGCCGTTCCATGTGGCCGAGACTTTTACGGGCAAGGCAGGGAAATACGTTCCGGTGAAGGAAACGGTTCAGGGATTCAAGGAGATTATTGAAGGGAAGCATGACGACCTGCCGGAGGCCGCATTTTATATGGTGGGTAACATCGAAGAGGCCCAGGAAAAGGCTGAACAGATGGCTGCTGCCAGCAAGTAGAGGTAAACGTTCATGGGAAAACTACATCTGGAAGTTGTGACCCCTGAAAAGGTAATGGTAAGCCAGGAAGTGGATATCGTAGTGGCTCCCGGCTCCCTGGGAGAATTTGGCGTTCTGGAAGGTCACGTCCCTTTTCTTTCCGGTATTGTTCCGGGCGAACTCCGTTATTCATCGGGTAATCAGACCGAGCATTTTGGTGTGACAACGGGTTTTGCAGAAGTTTCCGACAATCGTGTATCTGTCCTTGTTGACGCGGCTGAAAAGGTGGCCGAGATAGATATGGAACGCGCCCGTCGAGCGATGGAAAGGGCAAAGGAAAGATTGGCAAAGGATCGGGGGACTAAGGACATCGATTTTGAGAGAGCAGAGGCAGCATTAAGAAGGGCAGTTGTACGTATCCGGGTGTCAGAAAAGGGAAGGTAACCGGGAAGCCCATAGAAGATATTCAAAGAGAGGCAAGCGCATCGGCGCTTGCCTTTTTTATTTATTGACCTTTTCATATTTCAGGGATAATATAAACTACTGTTGAGTTTGAATCTGGCATATTAATCCTGAAACAGGATGTATTTAGTTGTTTTTTTCTGCATAAATTTGCAGAAGAAGCGGCGTTTAGAATAATTCCGGAAAAGATTGAGAGGATTTGATCGCTATGGAGACAGGAGAAGAGACCAGGCAGTACAAGGTCTGGAATTCTTTGAATTCAGAAGATGGGGTTGATCAATTTCAGTTGCTCGAAGATAAGGTGGATGGTCTTATTGAAATGATAAAAACCCTAAAAAATGAAAAGGAATCTTTTGTTGAGAAGTTTCAAATTCAGGAAGAAAAATTGGCCGACCTGACCCAGCAGGTGGAAGGCCTGAAATCCGGAAGGGATAAGGCTAAACAGCGGATTATTTCTCTTTTGGAGAAAATTGAGCAGATTGGCGGTTAGGGCTTGATAGAAGGCGAATAACCTGGCCTTAAACGTGCCCCGGGAATGAGAGGAACCGGGAATCTCATCGTAGACCAGCACATTGTCGGGGATATGGAAAAGCCGATTAGAATCAGAATCCTTGATCACGAGTACCTTTTAAGGAGCGATGAGGATGAGGAGCGGGTTAAGGAGATCGCAGAATTTGTAAACGTCAAATTGGGTGAGATCAGGGAGAGCGCAGGCAACCTTTCTGAGGGGAAAGTGGCCATATTGGCGGCTTTCAATGTTGCCAGCGACTATTTCCAGGTGCTAAGAGAACGGGATAGGTTGATAAAAGATGTTCAAGATCGGGCACGTTCGCTGAATCACCAGATTGATGCCTTATCCGAACAGTGATCTTATCAGAACCATTACCCGAGACCTTTGGAAAACGCCCTTTTTCGCTATCAACGGCTACACGAGGATATTTCTCCGGACTCATATTG
>JACNIU010000389.1 GCA_014382905.1 Desulfobacterales bacterium | reverse complement strand
CTATCGTGAATGATGCGGATGTGATCCAGTTCATGGCCAGGGGGGTCTTGATCAAGAACCAGGAAGTCCGGGTCATGGACACGATTGTTGAGAACTGCCGCAAGCCGATCTATGTGGCCGCGGTGACCGATGAGGGGATCGAACGGGTCCTGGCCATCCATAAGACCCGGAGGAACATCACGGTCCAGTTCTCCATTATCAACAGCCCGCTCAATGTCATTGAAAGCATGATCGAACCATTCCTCTCGTGCGTGCGGAAGGGCATTCCCATCTATGTCTCCACCATGCCGATGGCTGGGCTGTCCGGGCCCTATTCCATGTCGGGCCTTATCACCCTGACCCATGCCGAGGCCTTGTTCGGCATTGCCCTGGCCCAGTTGGTTAATCCAGGGATTGTGGTGGTTCATGCCGGTCTTCCCTCCATCGCCAATATTCAGAAGAACTACGCCGTGGATCTGGGCCTCAAATCCCATAACATTGCCAACCTGCTCCAGGAAAAGATCAACAAGGGATTGGGGCTCCCCTCGATTCAGACGGCCTGCACCACGAGCCAGGATCGACCGAATCAGGTGGCCGAAAAAGAGGCCGTTTATGGCTATGGTTTGATGAAAAAGTACGGGTTTCACCAGATGCGGCACGCCTTCGGATTTTTGAAGGAGCTTATCACATTTTCCATTGCCAAGCTGGAAAGGCATGTGCAGCTCTGCCGGGAAACCGGCACCGAAGGTGCGCCAGAGCTTGAAGATGTTCCCTATGACCCCGAGGGGTTTGAGGTGATCATGCGCAATGGAAGCAAGGCGAACTACATGAGGGACGATCACACTCTCAAGAATACGGGAAAATACTTTTTGGATTAGGGGTGTGGGAGGATTGAACCATGAAAGCGGTCATTTACCAGACCTATCCCATCCTGTTTGATCTCAGAGCCAACCTGGATGATATCGTCAAAAAGATTCACCAGGGAAGGGACAAGGGGGCCCAATTGATCGTCTTTCCCGAGCTTGCGGTGACGGGCTATTTTGTTGGGCAGAGGTACCATGAACTGGCCCTGAGACTGGATTCTGAGGAGATTCAGGAATTGGCATCGGCCACAAAGGGGACAGCCGCTGTGGTGGGATTTATCGAAGAGTCTCCATCCATGAATTTTTACAACTCCGCCTTGGTGGCGGTGAATGGTGATATCCTCTTTGCCTATCGCAAGCTCAACCTTCCCAACTACGGCGTGTTTGAGGAGAGGAAATTCTTCTCCTCGGGTAAGCGAATTCCCGTGTTCAAGCTCCACGGGTTCACCATCGCGGTGTTTATATGCAATGACCTGTGGCACCCATCGCTCCCTTATTTAGGCGTGGTGCAGAAGGCCGATGTCTTTGTCACCCTGTTTAACTCTTCACAGGGTTCCATGGGGACCGAGTTCTCCAATATCGAAAGCTGGGAGGTGATCAACAAGTTCTACTCCCGCATCTTCGGCATCTACAATATCTGCGCCAACCGCGTGGGTGATGAGGCCTGGAAAGAAAATGTATCCATGTTAGCTGTTGAGACGGCCCAAATAGGTGCCCCTGAAAAAGGTGTCAGACCGCCTCATAAAGAAACGTTCAGGTTCTGGGGGGGTAGCGAGATCGTCAATCCCTTTGGTCAACAGATCGCCAAAGCCTCCCTCTATGATCAGGATGAGATTTCCGGGGAGATCTCCAGAGACCTCCTGCGCCAGAAGAGGATCCTGCTCCCTTATTTGAGAAACGATGATCCCTATTTTACCCATCGGGAACTTCAGCGCATCCTGTTTGGCAAAGGGAGCAAAGACACTGATTCTTAACCTGAACCGAACGAAAGACATAAGAAAATTTGAAACCGGTTGCTGGTTCCTCGTTGCTGGTTTTTGGAGGCCGGTCGAAGAGCGCGAGTATGGCGGGGGTGCTGAAAAGACCCGACGCCGAAAGTTATGTTTGTACGACTTTTTGAATTATCAACGAAGTCTTCGCTGTGAGAGATGAACTCTCAAAATGACCGTGTAAAGGAGGAATTGATCCCAAAAGCATTTTTCATTTTCCCAGTATCTGCTTGCGCCCGTCTAAAAACTGCCCAAGAGATATTCGTGTTTTTTCTTGCAGCTTCCATCATAGCCCTTTTCATTTCACTCCCTTTTACCGTTGCAGAGGCCGGGACAATGGGCCTTGATTTTGGAAAGGATGGCCTCTCCGCAAACATTAAAAAATCGTCACTTAAAACTGTCGTTGAAAAAATTGCAGAGAAAAAAGGCATATGGATCAAGGGGGCTGAAAACCTGTCGGAAGAAATATATTCTGTGGAATTTGAGGGCGTGAGTATTCGCGAAGCACTGGAGAGGATGCTCTCACCATTCAATTGTTGTTACTTTATTGACCAGAAAGGGGTGGTCTTGGGCGTAATTATTGTGAGCAAGAAGAGTAGAAGGAGTTTGCCCCGAAGTAGAAGTGTGGCGGGAAGAGTGTACCGGGGGAGCCGGAGAAGGTAGGAGCGCTGATATGGGCCGGTTCATAGCAGACCGTCTGTAATGAACGCTTTGCCTCGGTATTTTATAGAGGCCGGGACGTTTTATGGGCCGCGGGAAAAGCGAAAACGTTGACATGGATCAAGGGAAGAGTATAGGGCCTTGCAGCCACAAACACACAGGCGGCTCACAGTTAATCGATCAAGATATAAGGAGGTTAAATTGGGAGAAAGACTCTCAAAATTAATAGCCGTATGGTGTTTTCTAATGCTGGTTCCCACGACGGTGGAGGCAAAGTTGTGGGAGCGTGAGCTCCAGAACATGAAGAATGCGTTTATGACCGGATATTTTCGCGCGCTTTATCTTGATGCAGAAACAATCGCAAGATTAAAAGAAGACAAAGAAGCCATGAAAAAATACATACGGGCGAAAGCCCGGGAATACATAAATGAAGTTCGTAAATTGAACCGATGAATTGTGTCCAGGAAAGGGAAACGCTACGGGCCGGAGGACGGTCCTGGATTCTTTATTCTACTTGGAAGGAGGTTTACGCATTGATGGAAGGGATTGTAAATAGCTACAGCGAACAGAAAGGTTTTGGTTTTATTACTCAGGACGATGACAGAGAGTTATCCTTTTACCGATCGTCCATCCAGATGGATGGATACAAGAGGCTCAATGGCGGGGATCGCGTGCGCTTTGACGTTGCGGAGACTATCGGTGGCCCTGAGGCTAAAAACATCAGGAAACTCGATTCAAGCAAGACAGGCATGCACTAATTAGACCCACATGAATATTTTCTTAGTCAAAATGTTCACAAATTGAAGTGCGTCTTCTGAATTCTGATAAGGGCTGAAATATGGACGAGTCAGGAAGCAGGTTCGGTACAATCCGTACCAATGGGATAAATCCATTTGAGTAAAGGAGAAACCCTATGAATGTATTGCGCAAAGCTGATATCGAGAAACTGATGAGTAGTCACGAGGGACCTTGTGTATCGGTATTTATGCCAACCCACAGGGGAGCGTCAGAAAGCCGGCAGGATCAGATCAGATTCAAAAATCTACTCCGGGAGGCTGAGGAAAGCTTGCTTCAAAGTGGCCTTCGTCCCCCACAGGTGAACGAGCTCCTGGAACCGGCCCAAAGGCTTTTGAAAGACGCTTCTTTCTGGAAGCAGCAGATTGACGGGTTAGCGCTATTTCTCTGTCAGGATATGTTTCAATACCTGCGTTTTCCGCATAGATTTGAGGAATTAGTGGTTATTACCGGTCGTTTTCACGTCAAGCCTCTTCTTCCCCTCTTCAGCGGTGACAAGCAGTTTTATCTCCTGGCCCTCAGCCAAAATCAGGTGAGACTCTTTCAGGGGTCACGCTACACTGTTGCAGAGATTGATCTGGAAGGAGTTCCCGATAGTCTTGCTGAGTCTGTGGGATATGACGAACGTGAAAAGCAGCTTCAGTTACACACCGGGAGCCCGGGAGCCGGTGGCGGCCGTGGGGCCATTTTTCACGGCCACGGTGAAGGGACTGATAATGCCAAGGATAAGATTCTGGAATATTTTCGTCAAATTGATAAAGGCTTGCAGCAGTTACTCAAGGATGAAAATGCGCCTTTAGTGTTGGCCGGTGTTGAGTACCTATTCCCCATTTACAGAGAGGCAAATACCTGTCCCGGCCTGGTGGACGATGGCGTCACTGGGAACCCTGAGAAACTAAGCGCAGAGGATCTGCATGCGCAGGCATGGGCTATCGTAGCGCCTTTATTCAATAAGGCAGAAAGGGATGCATTCGAAAAATACAGAAAATTTGCAGGCACGGGGAAAACATCCCGCGGTGTCAGAAAAATAGTCCCGGCCGCTTACCATGGGCGCGTAGAGTTATTGATTGTAGCTGTTGGAGTTCAACAGTGGGGCACGTTTGATCCTGTTAGGAATGTGGTACAATTACATCGAGAGGCACAGCCAGGTGATGCTGACCTGCTCGATTTTGCAGCAATTCAGACCTACATGCAGGGAGGAGATGTCTATGCTGTTAAACCGAATCATGTGCCAGATGATGCCCCTTTAGCTGCTGTGTTTCGCTATTGAGGCATTATGCCATGATTCACATGTGCTCGGATAAGAACAACAGATTTTCTATGTTTGACATAATCTATCATGATTAAATGCATGTTCTCAGGTATTGCTTTTCATCACCAAAACAGTTCCCCTGCCTTCAAATATTTGCTTTGTTTTGCTTGTCTTCACATGGTTCTGGCCCTGGCCCTGCTGTTGTGTAATCCGGGGAATAGCTACGCAGGGGAAACAGACACTTCCGTCATTTATGTTGTAAAACGTGGGGACACCCTGGGCGGGATCGCTTTACGTTACAAAATCTCGGTCAAACAATTACGCCGGTGGAACAGACTCCGTGGGGACAAAATCTTCGAGGGGCAGCGTCTTGAGCTGTGGCCCCATAGCTCGTCTGTATGCTATGTGGTGAGAAGTGGTGATACCCTCTCTGAAATTGCTGCCCAATGTGGGGTTTCCCTATCCACACTTCGCAGTTTAAACCATATTTACAAAGACCGGATTTACCCGGGACAAAAGATCAAATTTGCCAAGCCCCTGGAAAAAACAGAAGTCGTGGATGAACCGTTTGAGTACGTCGTCAAAAAGGGAGACAATTTATCCACAATCGCACAGCGTTTCGATGTGGGGCTTAGCTTTCTCAGACAATTAAACCACCTTAAGCACGACCGTATTTATCCAGGACAGCGGTTGCAGCTCCGGCCATCGTCGTTAGACGAAGCTGTACATGTGGTTCGTCCGGGAGACACCTTATCGTCAATTGCATTGAAATACCGGATAAAACTCTCTGAATTGATGGAACTCAATGATATTGAAGGAAGCAAAATCCTGGTGGGCCAGAAATTGCGGCTCAAGACGAC
>JACNIU010000177.1 GCA_014382905.1 Desulfobacterales bacterium | reverse complement strand
GAAGAACAAAAAACCCCGCTCTCCATCTCTTCAGAGTAACGGGGTTTTTGGGCAATCGTAGACCATTTCAAATCCTCTTTTCCCTCTCGGGGACTGAAAGGAGAAGATCTCTCTACAAATAGTGCCGGGGCTTTGAATGCACTCGGAAATATTGCCTATTTTTTACACAGACATTTTCCAGAAGTCAACGAAAATCACAGTGGTCAGTAGTCAGTGATCAGTGGTCAGTGGCCAGTGGGTAGTGGGCAGGAACCACACGGGAGGTCCCCATTGTCTCCACTGTCCGGGCACTGCCAACCCCTATCTCTTCCTCGGAAGCGTCTTTGAGCTTTTCCAGTGCCCGGGTCTGGGATCTCTTCAGCCCGCCCTGGCGCGACTCCGTTTTGAAGTCAAGATTTAGGTTCATTGCTCAAGAAACGACCCCTTGCAATTGACACAGTAAACCAGGTCTGGGCCAGGGGCGTTGTCGGATTGATACCTCCCGGATTTCTTCCCTTTTCCAGCCTTCCACAGCCTTCATTCTACACTTCTCCCTCATTCTCTTCTTGAAGATCGGCGGACAGTTCCGCCTCGATTTCCTCGATGGTCGGCAGGGCGGATTTAAGTTCTTCCGGCAAGGCCCGGGTCAGCTCATACTCGGAGATGCCGATGGGCTTGTTCATGCCGCGCAGGCAGATCGATGTAAAAATCCTCTTCTGCGACATCGAGATGGACCTGCCGTCCTACAAAGGCAAAACCGGCGCCGAGTTCCAGCAGGAACCGTTCAAGGTGCCCGACCAGCCCTGCTTCCAGTTCCCGTTCGCGAAAGGGCTTGTCCAGGGTCAGAAAATCAAAGATATAGGGATCTTTCAATGTTCCTTTCACCAGCTCCGAATGGGGTGCAGGCAGACAGGCATCGAAATTATTGATCGCCGCTCCCTGACGTTCATGAGCATTTGATTTGATCATTACGGCAAGGATGTCACGCCCCCAGCCCTGCTCGATGCAGGCACGCATATACCATTTTCGGATTTCCAGATCCTTGACTTTCTGTATGAGCAGGATATTGACGGTCCAGGACAGAGCGCGAACCAAGGCGTGAATATCGGCAACAGGCTGTTGCCCTTTTAAATCATCCTGTCCCGCGTTCGATCTGCGGCCTGCTGTTGTATCAGGCAATTGGGCAACAGCCTGTTGCCCAATTTCAAGCAGCCCGGGATATTCCCGATAAAACTGTGTCATCAATTTTAGGTTGCGCTCGGAAAATCCTTGCTGGTCGGACAATTCGTTCTTTAGATCGGTTGCCAAACGCCTCAGGACGCCCGCCCCCCATCCTTCCATTTTTTGACGATCGACCAGTAATCCGCCAATATCCCAATAAAGGGCGAGAAGTTCAGTGTTAGCGACAGCCGCCAAGCGGTTTTGGGCTTTCCGGACACGACTCTTAATTTCGGCCAAAAGGTCTTTGTAAAAGGGTGCTACTGCCGGAGCCTTCGCATCGTTTTTAATCATGATTGAACCTCCAGATATCCCAACCCTTTTAAAAATCCGTTCAATTTTTCCAGAGTTTCGGCCATCTGGCTTTCCAGTTCACGGCTGGAGACGGCGTATTTATCCCAGAGGTTTTCTACCACTGCGATGAGCCGCCGTTTTTCGGAATTGAGGTAGCGGTTGAGTTCGTGGGCCTCTGGGACATCCATAAAATTATAAAAGTCAGCATCTATCTAAAACCAAAAAAGTGCTATTGCCTTGGGTACCGGAAGAACAAAAAACCCCGCTCTCCATCTGTTCAGAGTAACGGGGTTTTTGGGCAATCGTAGACCATTTCCAATCCTCTTTTCCCTCTCGGGCTCGCCCTGGCCTCCGGCTCCGCTTCCAGCCCGTAGGGCTTCCAGGCCGGAGGGTAGGGGCGAGCCTACGCCTCGGAGAGTGCGACCCTTGCCTATTCAGATCAGGCCATGCCAGGCTATAGTGCGATATTCAATAATCCTTGAGGAAATTGCTGACCAGTTCCACAAATTCAGCTACCTTTTCAGCCATTCATTACAATCCTGATCAGTAATTTCACAGGAAAGCCCATAATCGGCCTCGTGACGATATTTCATGAGTCTGTTGAAAAATCGACCATGTTCCCGGGAAAATAATTCCGGTGTGACAAAATGGATGTTGAAGTAGTGGCTCACCCCGCCATGACTTCTTGGCTCCAGTCCCTTGGTGAACAGCAATGCCCGCAAGGTATGGAACATGGTGTAGTATAGTTTGGGAATGCTCTCTCGAAAAAGTTTAGCGTCAATAAGAATACGCGCGGCATGAAGAGATTCGTCTGCGTGGGACAACTCTTCCTTTATGTTTTCTCTTTTGTTCTCTTCTTTCACAAGGGAATCCCCTGTTCCACTATCTCTATGGCAATTCTACGTTCCTGCGATAATCGCGCGTTAAAAAATTCCTCAGACATAATGACAGGCGAGATATCAAATGTCAGATTGCTTTCGATGTATATGTCATAGGCAATGTCAAAAATGGCATCAACAAGGGTCCTGTCTCTCCTGTCAACCATGATGAAAACATCATAGTCGGAATCCTTTTTGCCTACGCCGGTTGCTCTGGAACCAAACAGGGAAATGGATTTGATTCGTTTCGGAAAGGCGTGTAACACCCTTTTCTTAAATTTATTAAGAAAATCACTATCTCTTTTCGAAATATTCATTCCTGCGTTCTCACCTGCCGATCTTGTGTCTTTTCGCATTTCAGTTTCCTGCCAGATTCAATTTATACTGTGTTTTCGCGTGATTTGCAACAAAGTTAACCTGATTCCCCGAATCTGCTTCAACCACCCTGAAAGTCCCGACAGGCCGTATCCCGCTGGCCTCTTCACAAAAGTCCATCAAGTAATGGAAGGTCATGATTGAAAAATGATCGCCATTCCACCGGCTTAGCCAGATTATTGAAGATATCTTCAACATGTCCAGCAAATTTGCTCTCCTAAATGCAAAAATCTCAAGCAGAACCATTTGTCTCTGACCTGACCCTGAGGACCAGGTTTTCCATGTTAGAATAAAAAGGTGGGCCTTTCCCGTTGACATACAAGACCGGATTCCATATATTTCGCATCACCAAAAGGGAGTTCTTATCGCCACACCGCATTGAGGGGGCACGCCCCTGGATGGGTTGCATGCATCACTTGACAACGTATCGTTGAAGGCAGGAGACCATGGATCAATACTTCCCAGTTATCAAAATCCAGGGCACGGCTGAAGAACGCGGTCGCCAGCAGGGGACCCTCTTAAAAGAAAGAATCCATAAGACGCTCGACTTTTACAAGAGGCAATTCCTTCAGCCTGAAGAACAGATCTTGCGGATTGCCAACCAATTTCGAGAATCCACAAAGGCCTTCAGAGAAGAGTTATACACTGAAATTGAGGCGCTGGCTCGAGCTGCGGAGGTCGATCCTGTGTGGATCTACGCCTTGAACGGACGGACAGAACTCCTGAACCTCAACCCGATGGAATGTACTTCTCTATCCTTCAGAAGGAGGGGGCTGATCGGGCAGAACTGGGATTGGGATAGTGAGGCAGAAGAATTGGCGGTCATTCTCGATATTCAACAAGAGGATGGCCACCGGATCATGACCATGACTGAACCTGGCATGATCGGCAAGATAGGGATGAACCACTGCGGTCTCGGGGTTTGTCTCAATTTCATGACCATCGAAGGCTATCAACCGTATGGGGTTCCGTTGCATGTGCTACTAAGGACGATCCTTGACAGCAAAAGTTTGAATGAGGCCCTTTCCCTGATTAAGCCTCATTTGACGGGAAAGGTGGGCAATATCCTGATCTCGGACGGGAATGCCAAAGCTGAAGACATCGAACTGGGTGGGGATGAGTTTTTTTCCATTCCGGTTGAAGATCTGTTTGTTCACACGAATCACTTCCTGACAAGAGTCGATTATGACCTCCACCTCCTGTTGTTCCCCAATACATTGGGCCGCTACAATCGAGCAAAAGAATTATTGAGCATGACCAATGATTCTTCTGTTGAGGCCATGAAGGTGATCCTCAGAGATCGCGGAAACGGGGAATATCCGATCTGCCGCAAGCGCTTCTCCCATCCCTGGCTCACGGATGACACCTCGATCACCGTGACCTCAATCATCATGGATCTAAAGAACCTCCAATTCCACATCACCAGGGGAAACCCGTTTGATAACCCGTTTTCTGTCTTTTCTTTGAGGAGTTAGGGCTCGCAATTCCCGCAAGTCCCACCGGAACGTGAAACAGGTCTTGGTGGGCCGAAAGCCCAATTCCTTATTTATGGATCTCATGGGGTAGTTGGTTCTTGCTGTAGTGGTCGTAATATATTCCACATCCGGGAACCTGTTCTTGATGGCCACAAGCATCTCGGCCTTGAGGCGTTTGGCCAATCCCCTTCTGCGATACTTGGCCAAAACGCCTGTAAAATATTGATTCATCCTGTGCGGTTCCTCAGGCTTGTACATGATATCTGTCACTCCGCTGATTTGACCGTCATGCTCACGGCTGATCATCGTATACCAGTCAATCCCCCTTTTCTTCAGGTTACGCTCCTCCAGTCTTCTGGACTCGGGTGTCGTAATAAGCCCCTGTTCCATATCGCCGGTGGGACGCTGATCGATGATCTCCGTGTAAATTCTGCAGAATTCCCCGATATCGTCCTCAGGGCATTCCTGGAAAAACTGGATTTTCGTGTCCCGGGCTTTTGTCTTTCCCCTTTGAAGCCATTTCTCCACCAACTGCCAATCGATGTCTTCCACATACAAACGGTGCTGAACTTCCTCATGGACCAACTCACCTCGAAGACGCTTACAGAAAGCCAGTCCCAAGGGATTGTCCGCCTCCGCCATGATGGCATCTCTCTCTAAAAGGCGTGCCGTTTCGATCGTGTGTTTAACGAAATGCGTTGCGATCTTCTTTCTCCGGTAAGCTGGAACAACCAGGATGCGAACCTGACAGAGATGCTTGCTGCTCTCGTAATCCGGGGATATTTCCGAATCATAGATCATTGAAGCAGAAGCAATGGCACTTCGTCCTTCGTCCAATACAATCCATCTTCTGACATGATAGAGAGGGCTGGTGGCCAAAAGCATTTTTCTCACCGCTCCGCGGTCAGGCAAGCGATCTCTTTTGTGAAATTCGCGCAAACTCATCTCAGACAGGGTGAAATAAGCCTGCCACAACTCCTCCGGGGCATCCTTGGGGACAAACTCCCTTAAAGAAAAGGGGCCTGACAACCCTTGAAGATTCCATTCCACGTCCTTAACTCCCTTCTCGCAGCCTGCATCATTTGGGCCGCACACACATTGACACGTATCTCTTATTCTCATATGGGGATTTTATTCTAACATTATTTTCAATCCTTTTCAAATGCCTTTTCCGCTTTGATATACGATGCATTTCTTCTTATCATTGATGAAACAAACCCTCATTTGTCTTGAAAAATTGGGAAATAGATTCAATAATGTTATGGGAAACATAAATCCTGACTTCCGATCCCTGAATTCTATTTTTCATAACACTGATGGTCCTGTAAAAAGTATGTTTTCTCGCAAAGGCGCCAAGAACGCCAAGAAAATATCTTTTAATATTAAATAGTTAACTTTGCGAGCTTTGCGCCTTTGCGTGAGATTTTGACTTTTTACGAATGCATCAACACTAAAGTGTTACAATATTTTTATATGGAAACTCGGAAGGTCAATATGAAAGCACTTTTTAATCCTTCGTCAGTAGCCGTTATCGGGGCCTCGGACAATCCGGGCAAATTGGGGTTCCACGTCATGAAGAGCCTGACCGGGGGAGGATATGCAGGGAGGATCATTCCGGTGAACCCTGGAGCCACAAGGATAATGGGCTTGAAAGCATCCTCCTCTGTCTCCGTTTGTGAGGGAGAAATTGACCTGGCCATCGTTGTGGTGCCCGCAAAGCGTGTCCCCGCTGTGTTCCGGGAGTGTGCGGCGAAGGGGGTAAGAGGGATCGTCTTGATCACGGCAGGGTTTAAAGAGATTGATGACCCGGGGGGAGCGGATCTTCATAAGGAAATTGCAGACATTGCTAACGAGGCCAATATACCGGTTATTGGCCCCAACACCTTTGGCATGATAAATCTTCATGCCGATCTCAACGCCTCGTTTACACCGGAATTCTCCCGGTTGCAGAAAGGAACCATTACCCTGGTCAGTCAGAGCGGAGGGATATCCCACCTGCTCGGCTTCATGGCCATGAGAATGGGCATCGGTTTCAGGATGATCGTGGGTCTGGGGAATAGGCTGAATGTGGATTTCGCCCAGATGGTCGACTTTTTGGCAGATGATCCTGACACAAAGGTGGTCGTCCTCTACATAGAGGGGATTGATGCTGCCAGGGCCTTGACCGATACTGCCAGGAAATTGCGGGGCCGGAAACCGATTATTGCGTACAAGACAGGGAGCGGCCAGGTGGGGGATGCTGCATCCAGATCTCATACCGGTTCCATGGCAGGCAGCCACAAAATCTACACCGGCTCATTCACCCAGGCAGGGATACTGCATATTGACAGCACCGAGACCCTCCTGGATACGGCAAAGGCCTTATCCGCCTCCCCTGTTCCTGACGGCCCGGGGGTGGCTGTACTATCGGGCCAGGCAGGGCCATCCATGGCCGCCTGTGATGTGTGTGAGGCAGAGGGTCTGAAAATTGTGCGATTTACCGACATCACACAAGAGACAATCAACGATCTCCTTCCCCCGCTTGCCCTCAGGAGCAACCCGGTAGACATGGGACCGGCCTGGTATGACGCCTCTGCCATAAAGGGAATCATACAGACGGTGATGGATGACGACAACGTAAACGGGATTCTTCTGTTGATGATGTTTGCATCGGCCAACAGGGATGCGTTAGGAGGGATAACAGATCTATTGAAGGCATGGGGCCAGCAAAAGCCCCTGATCTCCTGTATCCTGGCACCTCCGGGAATCTGGGATGATCAGGTAAAAGATCTCGAACTGTCAGGGGCCCTGGTCAATTACCCGACGCCGGAACGGGCCGCCAAAGTGATGGCCAATCTGTGGAAATATGGAAAGATACGGTCGACCCAGTGAATCTCAGGCCACTGAAACACCTCTGCTGAGGGCGCCTCTTGCGACAATCACCCTCTGGATATCAAGGCTCTTAACAAACGTGTTTCTCAGGTCCGATCTTTCAAAACAAGATAGATATCCATGATGACTTTTCGGGAAATCTCCGCCATGGCCAGACTCATGGCCTGGGCCAGGCCCTCCGGATTTTTCTGCGTGCACGCCTTTTTTTCACTGTAGCTTTTCTGAAAGAGAATCCTTTTGCTAACATCAGGTTCATTCGCTGCCATCAGGGTAATGCTTATGGACAATACTGCATCCCACGCTTGCTCGCTGTCCCATTCGAGAAACTCATCCACGGATCCCTCTAAAACATAAGAATACTGAAATCCGCTTCCCTGAGGGAGGACGGCCTTGAAGAGGCCGGAATCTCTTATGTCCCGGCTCAGGAAATAGGTGACAAGATCTCCCGGGTTGGACCGCCATTTATAATAAAAATATTCATCTCTCTTGAATGATTTATCCCGATAGATGATTCGATTCGTGTTATACGCCGGGGCAACGGTGAAGCGTTCGACCTTGAGTGCTACCGGGAAAGATTGGAGGCCTGTTATACCCGGAGAGGCGTATTCCAATGTATAATATTGAATCTTATTTCTTGGCTCCTTCAGACTCGTGCAGCCGCCGACAAAAAAACAGGCACTCAGGAACAGACAAAATATCTTTATATGACGATCCATCAGCAATCTCCGTGGGCTTACTTTTTCTTCTTTTCGGACTCCACACTACGGGGAGCAGGAGGCTCACCAAAAACCAGTTGAGACGGTTGGTCAGCGATGAGCTCCAAAAACTGGTTCAGGTTATCTGTTGCCCTTTCCAGATTCTGTGCGCTGACCGAGAGCTGCCGCCTGAGTTGGAAAAGTGAATCGTCTGCCCCGCTCATCAATGAAGTTCCTTTTTCCAATAGGATGTTGGCATTTTTCATCGCCTCTCTCAGTTCCTCAATAGCACCCCTGATGTTCTTCTTGTTGTCAGCCATCACCCCTTCTGCCCCCGCGAGGGTCTTGTCCACCTGGTCCAGGGTGTTGCCGGCTTTGGCAATAAATCCATTGATGGATTGGACCGCGGCGTTAACAGAAACGAGTATCCTGTCCCATCTCTTGCTGTCAAAGAGGCGATCCGTTCCGTCAAGGGTTGATTTGATTCTTTCGGAAATACCCTTGACATCCGCATCGACAACCATTTGATCGATATGGTCAAGGGATAACTGAACCTTTTCTGAAACCGCTTTCATATCGGCATCCGCAATCATCAGATTGACATTGTCAAGGGTCAGTTTCAGTTTGTCAGAAATCCCTTGAAGGTCTATCGCTTTTATGTGGTTCAAGACGTCACCAAACTCGCTGAGGAGTCTACTCAGTTCGGATGGTTTTGTGGCCACTATCGGATATTCGGAAGGGAAGGTGATATCAGGTGAACGATCGGGCTCACCCTTCTTCTTCGTATCCAACTCCACAAACATGCTACCGGTAATACCCACGTCCTTGAGCTGAGCAACGTAACTGTGATCAAGGGTTTGGCCTGATTCGATCTTTAAAACGACCTCTATTAGCTTGGAATCGGGGGCCACCATTATACTTTCCACCCGGCCGATCGGCACCCCCCTGTATTTTACCGGAGTATCTTTGCTCAGCCCTTGAACAGACTCATTAAAATAGGTTGCATAAAAATGGCCCTTCTCCAGATAACGGGACATGCCTAACCAGATAATCGCCATCAAGATGATGCAAACCCCACTCGCCACGAACAACCCAACCGTAAACTTGGTTCTTTGGGATGCCATTATCAAGAAACCTTCTTGGCCTGGCCTTTTTCCTCAGCCTGGCGGTTAAAAAACTGCTTGACGAATTGATTCTGACTGTGATCCCGAAGATATTTGGGATCCCCCTCAGCGATAATCCCCCTTGCACGTTTGTCCAACATAATAATCCTTTGGGCCACGGCAAAAATACTCTGGAGCTCGTGAGTGACGATAACCATGGTGATACCAAGGCTCCTGTTTAGAAAGAGGATAAGGTTGTCTAATCCAGCCGACGTTACAGGGTCAAGCCCCGCCGAAGGCTCGTCAAAAAACAGGATCTTCGGATTCAGAGCCATCGCCCTTGCCAGCCCCGCCCTCTTTTTCATGCCCCCGCTCAGTTCAGAGGGGAAATGGTTCTCATAACCCTCCAGATTCATCAGCCCCAATTTCATTCTGACTAACGTATTCACCGATTCCCGGGGCAAAGAGGTATATTCTTCGATGGGAAGGGCTACATTTTCGGCAATTGTCATGGAACCGAACAGGGCGGCGCCCTGGTAAAGAACCCCGACCTTTCTCAATACCTTTTGTAATTTCGCCTCATCATCACCAGAGACCTCATCGCCGTCAATAATTATCTGACCCGAATAAGGATGTATCAACCCGATGATGGTCTTCAGTAACGTGCTCTTCCCGCAGCCGCTTCCCCCTAAGATAACAAACACCTCTCCTTCATATACGGTGAAAGATACATTGTCGAGAATGATATCTTCGCCGTATCCCGCCTTAAGCTCCTTCACCTGGATGATTGCTTTCCTTGCCATCACTCCCCGTCCTATCCCCAGTAGCGCAGTATGACCGAAAACACTGAATCAGAGACTACGATCAAGAAGATGCTGCTGACAACGGCCGACGTGGTCGCCTGACCTACGGATGCTGCACCGCCTCTGACCTGAAAACCCCTGAGGCAGCTTACCCAGGTTATGAGGACCCCAAAGACCCCACTCTTAAGAATACCCCAAAGCACATCAAAAAGACTCAGGGTCTTGAAGGTTTGCGCAATATAAGCGTTGGCTGTGAGATCAAGCATGGAGATTCCTACAAAAAGCCCGCCAACAATGGCAAAGAGATCTGAAAAAAGTGTCAAGATTGGCATCATGATCACTGTTGCCAAGAGCTTCGGAATAACCAGGAAATTTACAGGATTAAATCCCATGGTAAAGAGGGCGTCAACCTCTTCGGAGATCTTCATGGTTCCTATTTCTGCGGCAAAGGCGGAACCGGACCTGCCGGCAACGATGATGGCCGTTATAATCGGCCCTAATTCCCGAGTCATGGCGAGGCCCACCAACGAGGCGACATAGACGTTAGCCCCAAATTGCTGGAGTTGAACTGAAGACATGAACGCCATGATCAGGCCCATGAGAAAGCTTATAAGGGCAACGATAGGAAGGCCGTCAACCCCCACCTTCTGCATGTACAGGATCGTGTCATCTGCTCGAAGAGACCTGGGATGTCGACAGATATGGATTAAGGAGAGGATCATCGATCCGATAAACGAAATCGCATATTTGAGGTCTGAAATGTGTTGTAAGGTGGCCTCTCCGACACGGATAAAGACGCCCGGGGACCGCTTTTTCTCGATCAGGATTTCTCCGCTAAGGGAATCAAAATGGAGGATGGAAAGCAATTCCTCTATTTTGCGGTTCGAATTGATGATACGGAACCCACCATTTTCATTGGCCATCATTTTTTTTAATTCTGCCAACACCAATGTTCCGAAATCATCCAGGTATTCGACTTTTGCGAGATCGACGGTCAGTGATGAGAGAGAATAATCTTTGAGAAGAGCCGTTAACTCTTCAATCATTGAACCCGCATTGGTTGCATCCATGTTCCCGTAAATGTGTAGAAGGGTTCCCCCATCAGGGTTTTCAGAGATCTCATATTGGGAAGTCATTGGGGCCTTGGGGCTCTCCACATTAAGCACGCGGTCATTCCGTATTCTGGTCAAGATTCTCAAACCGGAAATTCTTTAAATCGTTTTCACCGGCATCGTATTTGTCTTTAATAAATTCCAAATCCACCTGAAATATCAACCATCCCAAAAAATCATTGCCCTTATACAGTCTGAACGCAATTTCAGTTTCCTTAAGGCCCATGGGATGGTCTTTGTGTGCTCTATAGAGCGTTAGAACCTTGTAAAGGGCATCTTTACTCCCTTCTAAATCTATGCCGGAATAACTGCTCCCTATTATTCCCTCAACATCTGCACCAGGCAAAATAGAATAGGCATCGAATACCCTCTTATCCTTACTGAGCAAAATGAGGCCGGTATAGGGAATCTTGATCCCTTTCTGGACATCAAAGAAACCTTTTAGCGTCTTCGTCGTTTTGGTCCTGTCCCCGGCCTCAAAGGGTTCTAATAATAAAGATCGGAGCAGGCGGTAATCGACAGCTAAGTCATCCTTCAAGTCCTGCTTCTGTGCATCCGTTATCTTGAACCCCTTTGAAAAGTAGGGGTATCCGAAGAAGATGCCAATCCCGAACATTCCTAACAAAAGGAATAATGGGATCAGCCACCGTCTTGCCCGCTGGTATCTCTTCTCCAAGGCCTTGACCGAGGTGACATCCCTGCCTAAGGATAAGACCCCTTCAAAATTGTGCTGACCGTCATAAAGGACCGTTGTGCTGGTTGAAATTTGGCGTATCCCCTTTTCGGGATGTCTGATCCTCAATGTCTTTTCCCTTACCGCATATTTTGAAATTACCTCCTTAAGAAAGTCCTTATATTCGTCAGGGTCTTCATAAAGCTCTTCTGCGGGCTTATGATGCATCTGAAATTCATCCCAGCCATACAGTTTTTCAGCCGCGTTGTTCCATGATAAGATCTTTCCTTCTTTATCGGTTAGAATGACAGCGTCCGGGATTTGGTCACAAATTTCCCTAAGCCCGTAGAGTATTTGGCTTGTCTCATCCAGCCGCCTGGCCAGGTATTTGGCAAATTCCTTGACAACTTCCGGGAATTTGTTGAGAAAGATAGGGACCTCATCCTTTGGTATCTTGATAACCTTTACGTCGCTGATCGCCTTGACTGTTGCGGTCCTATTTTCCCCTAAGAGAAAGGACATCTCTCCAAACCCGGACCCTTCTTCTGAAAGCTCGGTTATTTTCTTGGTCCCCTTGAAAACACCCGCTTCCCCCGAAATCATTATATAGAGATCCTGGGAGTCGTCGCCTTCGAGAAAAACCGTCTGGCCTGCCTCAAAGGTAATAACATATTTGTCAAAATTTGGATTATTTATTAAGGAGTCTAACATGGCAAAACTGTGTAACGTATCATCATCACTATTGTTAACTCTGAACAACTATAAACAAATAACCTGATTTAGTCAAGGATTGAGTAAGCAGATCTCCACTGGAACGATTGGGTCACCAAATCACTTGACAACGACCTCCTTTTCCTATAAATATTCTTAACTTTGCTGGGAAGATTGACAACCATCAGATATGGGTGGCAGCAGTTATCAAAAAATTACTGAGCGAGTGTGGAAAAAGATGAAAATTATAGAATCAATCTCATTGACCCCCCAACCCATCCGTGGAGGATACACAGATCAGGTCCTTAGGGTAGACCTGAGTGCACCGACAATCTCGACCTCACCTCTTTCACCGGAATACAAAAACAAATATACCGGTGGAAGGGGATACGCCCTTAAATTGATATGGGATGAGACATCTGAGAATACCCATTATGACAGTCCTGAAAATTTACTGATTATGGCAAGCGGGCCATTAGGAAATGAACCGAGATTCCCGGGAAGCGGCAAGTTCATCGTTGGCACCATCTCTCCGCTTACCGACACCTTTGTCGATTCGAATGTCGGTGGATACTTTGCGCCCCTTTTAAAGAGCGCCGGTTTTGACGCATTGGCCATCTCAGGTATTTCTCAAAAAGATGTGGTCTTGATCATAGATTCCGAGCAGCGCCAAATAAAGATTGTTGAGGCCCCGGTTTTTGATGACCTGATTGACAGCGGGGCGCTTTCCTATGGTGAAGCGTTGTTGAAACACTTCAATAACGGCAAGCTCGCCGAAAACATCGCAGCGGTCAGCACGGGGGTTGGGGCCTTAAATACAAGGTATGGCATACTCAACAGCCTTTTTTATGACAAGCGACGGAAGCGGATTCGGTCGAAGCAGGCAGGGAGGGGAGGAACAGGCACCGTCATGCGGCATAAGGGCCTCAGGGCTGTCATCGTCCGTTCAGGGACGAATAAGGTGAGCGAAAATAATCCCTTCGATGAAAACGGTGTAAAGCGGGCGGGTGCCAGCCTTAAGAAAGTTGTCAGCCAGGTTGATCCTAAACAACTTCGCCTCGGCGATTGGGGAACGCCCGTATTGATTGAATATATGGATAAATACCACATACTGCCAGTCAACAATTATCAGTATGGCCAGCACCCGGATGCAAAAGCCATATTCGCAGAAGTTTTTTTGAACCGTTACTTCAGCAGAAAACTGCCTGACGGCTGCTTCAAAGGGTGTAACCTGGCGTGCGCCAAAGGGGCTGAGGATGTGACCCTCAAATATGGTCCTAAGGCCGGAATGAGAGTCGGAATTGATGGGCCTGAATACGAGACCGCTGCAGCAGTCACCTGCATGGGGATCTTCGATCCACAGTTCATCATGGAATACAACTGGTATTGCGATGAATATGGATTAGACACCATCTCTATGGGAGTAACAGCCTCATTCCTCATGGAGTGTTTCCAGCGCGGCTATCTTTCAAAAGATGATGTAGGCTATGAACTAACGTGGGGAGACGTGGAATGCGCCGACAGGCTCCTCCATGAGACAGCCTTTGGAAAAGGCTTCGGAAAGATCTGCTCCCAGGGTGTACGCCGCGCCAAACAGTGGATTGCCGAACAGTATTCCAGAAAAACGGGCGTGCCACAAGAGGAGGTTAATGCCGAACTCAGCAAGTTTGCCATGGAGACAAAAGGCCTTGAGTTTTCCATGTATATCTCAAAGGAGTCACTGGCTCAGCAGGGAGGATACGGATTTGCTCTCAAGGGGCCCCAACATGACGAGGCCTGGCTTATTTTCATCGATCAGGTGCACAACGAGATACCCACATTCAAGATGAAGGCTGAAGCCCTCAAGTGGTTTCCCCTGATCCGTACCTGGTTTAACGCAGTCGGGCTATGCAAACTCCCCTGGATAGACGTGAGGCATCCTGAAGCGGCCAACACGGATAACCCGGCACAAAATCGTCCGACCCTTGAGTACTATGTCCGGTACCTGAACGCAACTACGGGTAGCAGCAAAACCCTTGAGGATGTCTTGCACGACTCGGAACGGCTGCACCTGCTGCAAAAGCTGATTAACCTGCGCCACGGCAGGGGCACGAGATCTGACGACCAAATCCCTCTCAGGGCCATGGGGCCTGTTTTCTTCAATGAGTATGAAGCGAGGTCTGATTATTACGATAAGTGGTTGACGAATCAGTTAGGTGATCAAAAAATTCCGGATGACCCCGAGGCGAGGCATGCCCTTATTCTCAAACTGCGGCAAGAAGCTTATGACAGGCTGTGCGATGAGGTTTATGAGGCAAAAGGATACACAAAAAACGCAATCCCTCTGCTTGAGGTGGTTGACAAATTTGATCTCTTGGATAACCAGGCCCTACGTCTGCTTGCCGTGTTTGGGGTCCAGGAGAGGCAATTATCCAATTAAGGCGTATGGTTGTTTCAGCCCAATTCTGTGGTGTTCAGCGGGCCATAATCCGGGTCAACGAAATCCAGTTTTCCCTTTCAGGCGGTTCCCGGGTCAGCGACCTTTTTAAGCAGATCAAGCGCTCTTATCCCGATCTACCGCTAAGTAAGGATGATATCACGGTCAGCATAAATGATCAGATGTCGAACATGAATCACACCCTAAGCCCCAACGACAAGGTCACCTTCCTGCCCCATATCGGTGGGGGCTAAGGGCTCGCGCTAAGACCTGTGGAGTGGCAAGCACACAACGAAAGTGGTCGTGTCCTTTCCTTGCCGGATTTCTATTTTTCCCTTGAGCAACTGCATAATCCGATATGTGATGTACAGGCCGCGGCCCTCCCCACCCCCTTCAAGAATTTTTATGCGATCGTTTTCAGAGATTTCTCCGGTGTTGGTGATTTCTGCATAAGCCCACTCTCCGTCAGTATAAGTACTGACAGAAAGGATTCCCCCCATGAAGGGGATTGCCTTTGTTGCATTGTTTAGCAGATTGTCAAAAACCCTTTCCACGTGGACCCCATAGCACATCACTTTAATGTCAGGGTCATACGGACCCTCTATCATTGTAATATTCTGCTTGAGCTGTTCCTTAATGGCTTCCCTGTTGATCTCGAATCGCCTCTGGAGCACTTCGCTCAGGTTTACCATCTGTTTCTTCCCGACCGTGTATATACTCATGGCCAGTTCCTGTAAACGACTCGTCTCCTCTAATAAGATATCCACATACTTCAGGACCTGTTCTTTTGATCTCTCTAATTCGTTTTTCTGAATTAGGTCCTTCAGTCTCCGGGCAAACCCTGCTATTGCTATGGCGGGGTTCTTAAAATCATGCAACGCATCATCCAATCGCTCCATTTTTTGTGCCTTCATCAGCTCTCTGCCCAAGAACAGGAAGATGTCGATCTCATCGTCCCTGTATCGCTGCCTCTGGTCTAATGCGTCAAAGATCATGAAATGACTAATTTCTCCATCATAGCCCAAAGGGACGTAAAGTATAGAGTTGATGTTGTGAAATGCTGCAAAGCGTTTAAGATTCTCTGATATCAATTCGCTTCGCTGCGGGTCTACCACTAAGATATAAAAAGGGGTCACAACTTCATAAGCCGATTCTCCGGTGTACTCCCTCAAATGGAGAAGCAATTCAAATACAGGTTCGTCACTCACAGGACAAACTTTTCCCACCGTGTGATAGCCCCCCTCCACAGGGAACCCCGCCTGCAACATAACTCGGTCAAGGCCTTCTGCAACCGAAAAAAGAGTACAGCTTTGAAGATCCACCATATCAGCGAGTTCCGGTATCACCTGGTTAAACACTTCCGCCATCTTGACGCCGCCGCGAGATCCCAACTTGCGGAAAATATGCTGGACAATCGCTTCCCTTTTTTCAGTCATCCTATGCATGGAGAGGATTTTTTTCCGGGCAATTGCAAAACTGAGTCTCTTGGCCATAGTATTGGCGATCTTGATCTCCAAAGGCCTGAACTCACGGTTTTTCTCTTCGTAGTAAATCTGAATGACCCCTATCGTGTCCCGCTCATGGGGGAAAAAACGCGGAATCTCAAGCGGAACAGCCATCAGAGATTGAACCCCTTTTGCATTAATGGCGTCCTTGTTGTGGTAGAGATCTTCGTTGAGAAGGTCCGGAGCTATATAGCATTGGCGTGTCTTCACAACTTGACCGGCGATGCTGCCATCTAACGGTATGAAGGTTTCCCGGCTTTCCTGTTCCGAGGGAAAGGAACAATAAGAAAGCATCTGCTCGGTCTGGGGGTCATAAATCCTGACCGAAGCCGAATGCGCGCCTAAGAATTCCACCATATATCGAGTCGCTCTTTCCAGAATTTGCGGCTCAGAAAGGTCCGGGTCGATATCCACAATTTCATCTATCTGATCTACAAGCCGGTTGAGGAATTCCGAGAGCACATATTCATCAATCCATTTTATCAAACGGTACCAGAAGTCCCTTTCAACAGGAACACCCTTTGCCCAGGGCTCTTGCTGGACCTCCTTGGCCAGACTTTCCAGATCCATTAACATAATTGCCCCTTAAATTAACTTCAGGAAAAAGATTTTGGAATCGCTGTCATAAAAAATGGAATTCTCTCAAACTTCTTAATTGGCATTAGGGATTTTTACATAACAAAAAGGAAGTGATAAGTCAAGAGAATCAAAAATCCATCATATCATCTCCTATCAGTTGACCTGTAGATAATGTTGTGATATTTTCCTTTTTTCCGACTTCGATGACAACAAGCAATTTTTCTGAGGAACCCCGGTGTTGGCGCCAATGAATATTCGAAAATCCTTTGAGATTCTTGAGTTAGATCATGCTGCAACGGAAGAGGAGGCGAGGCAGGCATATAAGGACATTGTCAATGTCTGGCATCCAGATCGCTTTTCCAGCAACCCCCGCCTGAAACAGAGGGCCGAAAATAAGCTTAAGGAAGTTAACGCGGCCTATGAAACGGTAAAGGAATTTTTTCAAAAATGCAAGGACTCAAATACCAGGTTCTCGTCACAGGCAAATGGAGATTCAAAACAGGCCTCTGATAAGCGCCGTAGCAGCGTCTCCGAAACCGATGAGGTAAGAACAAAGACAGAGATCGCTGCCGAGGTCGGCACTGCGATAGTACTTGGCTTTTACTCCTATGTTTCCAAAAAGGTTCGTAATATGTTTGAAAAGAGTCGACCGGGATAAAGGATGTAGCAACCGAATCTATTTTTCGGTTGAAATATTCAGAAAGATGAAATAACATGTTATTGAAACCAATCATATATGAACCAATAACAAGAGGGGGGAGATGACGATGAAACGATTAAGGAGAGACTTGCAGTCGGTAGTCAGAAGCCTCAAGTTGCTGACGGGAAAGATGGACAAAATTGCACAACACTTAGAAAGTATCGAAAAACCTCTGCCTGCAAAAAAGCCGGTTGCCAAGAGCAGTAAAAGGGCCGCAACCAAAAAGACATCCTCACCAACAGCCACTGACAGGGTGTTGAAGATTATCAAGGGAAGGAAGAAAGGAATTGATACGGCTACGCTGAAGGAAAAGGCAAACTTCGATATGATAAGAGTACGAAACATCATTTTCAGACTCAAAAAGCAGGGAAAGATAGCGACGAAAAGCAGAGGCATTTATGTAGCCGTGTAACCCCCGGAATTTGTACCGGCAGCTATTTTGTGATGTTCTGGAAACTGCTTTCGGTTGCAATGGATATCGTTGAAACGTTTTTCACCGATGATATTTTTATCAGAACGATTCAAGATTCCTCACAAGCCGTTTTTGCCCTTCGCAGCACCGGGAAGGGACGACTCGGTTGGAAAGGAGGTTCGGATGCCAAAAAGAATGAAAAAAGGGGTCACTCTTTTGTTGGTTTCATCTCTGGTCTTTTTCCATTTTGCCTCTATCGCTCCGGCCAAGGAGTATATCGAAGATTTCGATGAGAAGGCCGGATACATGGCAGGAGACCTCGCGGTGTTGCGCCCGTTGGGGATCGTTGCAACTGCCGTGGGCGCACTTGTATACGTTATCTCTCTTCCCTTTTCATTGGCAGGCGGAAACGAGCAAGAGGCACGCCAGAAACTTGTGATAGACCCTGCTAAATATACCTTCTCCAGGCCGTTGGGAGAATTCTGAATACCAGCACGATATTTTTAGACAATGTGACCCACTTTTGTCCAAAATCGCTGGTTCATGTCACTGAAATGGCCCCCAGATGATGCGTACAACAGAATTTATCAAAGGGGGTAGCTGGAGTAATGGAGTGCTCTCCATTATCCCGCCCAGTACAGGTCGTTTCAACGCGAAAGGCTTCCGTTCTCTTATTACTCGACGGCCCTGAGACGCCGACCCAGTGTCTGCAGGAGTTCAATTGCGATGGAAGGGTATTTTTTGATCTCTTCTCGTATGTTCCACTGATCCAAGGAAAGCACTTCAGTATCCTCTTTAGCGACAACACTTGCGGTACGAACGTAATCATCGATCAACGCCATTTCTCCAAAATAATTGTCACACCTGAGGACCCTCAACGGTTTTTCAGATCCGCCTCCCAGACCCTTTATAACTTCAACTTCACCGGAAATGACAATAAACAGTCGACCGTCTCGGGCACCTTCTCTAACTATAATTTCTCCTTTCTTATAAGAATGATGTTTCGCCAATTTTGCGATACGCCTCAAATCCCGCTTTTTCATCAGAGAAAAAAGCGCCACTCTTGACAAGATCTCCGCATCATCCATGTTTACGACCCTCCTCCCGTTTAACATCACGCTATAAAAGATATTCCGGTTTGACGTTCTGCAATGCGTGGAAGATATTCCCTCTGATCTTACGATTTGACCTGTAAAAGCCGTTGAGCATATTCTTGATCTCCTCCCTTTTTGAAGAACCCGCGCTTGGGCAGCCTAAATCAACCTTGTTCCAGCCCATATATCGTACATAACGCTGGATAAGATCTTCATCTATCAGATAAAGAGGTCGAATAGCGGTGAACTTTCCCCCAAAGAACTCCTGCACCGGGAGCATCGTGCTTATTGAGGCCCCGTAAAAAACGTTCAGGAAAAAAGTCTCGATGATGTCATCCTTGTTGTGTCCAAACGCGATCCGGTTACAACCAATCTCTCCGGCCAACTCGAAAAGGATTTTTCGCCTCATGCGAGAGCAAAGGAAACAGGGATTTTCCCGATTATCTGGTCCATGGGCTTTAGGCCCGATCGCAGTTTTGAAAATCCTGTATTCAAAACCGTGGGTTGAAAAAAAAGAGGACATCTGCCCCGCTGAATCAGTCCCGAAACCTAAATCCACGTGCGCGGCCGTAATCCTGTATTTGATGGGAATACGCTTAATCCGCTCTCTTAAGAGCCACAGAAGCGATAAGCTATCTTTTCCTCCAGACACCGCAACTAACAAATGATCGCCATCCTTTATCATCTGCCGGTTGTGAATGGCCTTACCCATAAGGCGTTTCATCTCTTTTGCAACAAAACCCAAATCAGGCCCTTCCTTGATTGAAGAACCCCGCAGCAAGCTGCGGGGAATGCGCTCGCTGTGAATTTTCAAGTGCAGCATCGCGCACGGGTATTGACCTTGGTCGCTGATTCTCAAAAAGAAACCTATACATCCAGAGGCGCAGCGCTCATCATTCAGCCACCGGGCCGGAGGAGATTACCACCGTTCACATTTTCGGTTTGGCCTGAAGTCCTGAACCCCTGAACGCTAATTGGTAGTTTTAATCGGTACTTCCAAGTTGGGTCAAGAATTTTCTTTATGGAACCGATGAAGGGGACGCTTTTAACCTAACGATTCCATGGGAAACTCGCAATATTCTCTGCCAAAATGAAATTCTACTTGACATTGACAAGATTTTCGGAATGAAATATTCACTCGAGACCGAGGCAACCTGGTTCTTGACTCACTACGCAAAAGATTGATTGCCTCAATTGGAAGAAATCAACAGAACAGTGGGGTGAGCGCTATGATAAGTACGAATGAAAATGTTACTCCGGTCATACACCTTAAATACCGAAAGGGAGATTTGATCATCAAAGAAGGCGATTACGGGATCTCTATTTATAAGATCATCGAAGGTAAGACCTTAATTTACCACGAAGCCGGAGATGAAGAGATCTCTTTTGCCACCCTGGGGCCCGGTGACGTGTTCGGTGAGGTAACATTCTTGAGCGGCACCAAAGAAGCCCGTTCAGCCTCGGTCAGAGCGGTTGAAGACTCTGTGCTGGAAGTGTGGCATCCCTCCATGCTATCAGAGGAATATAAACAGATGCCTCCCATGATCAAATATATAACCGACCAGATCTTATCCCGTCTCCTCCGGATGAATACCCTCATCGTTCAGTTGACTACCCATAAGCAGAGAGAACAGAATGCCATAGAGAAGAGTGACCCGCTGATTTCTCAAAGGCGCTTTTACAGAAAAAAGGTCGACCTTGACTGCCATTATCGACCTGTCGGAATATCGCCAAAGGTTCGTTTGGATGGCCGAATCAAAGACATAAGCCTCAGCGGGTTAGGGATGGAGATTGATGCCAAAAACACGACAAGCTTTTCCCATATGCAAGATGACTCCTTTGTTATAAACGCAGTCCTGCCTAACGGTAAGAGCCTGGAGTTAGAAGCCAAAGTTGTGACCGTCATCAAAAGTGAGACACCTGGAAGGCTTCTTCTGGGAATGGCTGTAACAGAGCTGTCTGCCGGGGCAGAGAAGCTGCTCGGCTTTTTCTTGATGCCTTGATAAAGGGGGTTAGGATATGGACATCAATCAGTTGGTACACATCTATTTGTCAAATGAGGAAACGTATGAATCCGGGGAGATCATTATCGAAGAAGGGACCAAAACCGACTGGGTCTATATAATTCTGGAAGGGCACGTAAAGGTTACAAAGAGGACCGACTCGGGAGTTGTAACCATCGATATCCTGAAGAAAGGCGCCGTTTTTGGAGAAATGGCGCTATTTGAAAAGGCACAGGCATCACGGAGCGCGTCTGTGATTGCTGCGGATGGCGCTGTCAAAGTAGGGGTGTTGGACTTCCAGCTACTGCTCAAGGACTACGAGTCCCTTTCGCCACAGCTAAGGCCCTTGATCAGGGCCCTGATCATGAGGCTCAGGGAATCAACTGAAAAGGTAGCCGCCTTCGTCGTAGCAGCCCACCAAAAAAGCCGTGGGGACAGATAGACAGTTGCGAAGCCTTCTTCCCGACATGATCGGCGGCTTAACCCAAAATCTCTCCAGACAATCCAGAAGCGCTGGTGTCCCGGACCTGGACAGCCCGTTGAATATTTACAACACCAATTTCTTTGTTTCGCAACACCTGTATGATTTTGGAAAGACCGCGGGGAAACTGGAAAATAGACAACAGTACTTGGCCGCGGGCCAGAAAGAGCTTGACAAGAGTATCGCGGAAGTAGTTTGCAAGGTGAAAGAGGCATATTTCGAGATGCTCAAGAAAATCCGGTTGGCCGGGGTCGCAAAGGAGTCATTAGGGACTTATGACAAACACCTTGAACAGGCCAAAGCCTTATTCAACGCCGGTCTCCGTCCCAAAATTGATGTTACCAAGAGCCTTGTGGACAGGGCTAAATCCAAGCTCAAACTGATCAAGGCAAAATTCGCAGTGCGTACAGACAAGGTAGACCTGGAAAATATTATCGGCGGGCCACCGGTCGAAGGAACGTATGTCCTTGCCAAAATACCTTCTCTCCCTCCCATGCCCTCCGACATCGACCCTCTGGTTCAGGAGGCCCTGCAGCACCGCGCCGAGATCGCAAGCCTTAAAGACCAGATCAAGGCGGCAGAGGCACAGTTAATGGTTGCAAATTCCGCTTATTGGCCGTCGGTTTCTGCCAGCGGGGGTTATGGCTGGGCAAGCACGGAGTTCCCGCTTAAGGATTACTGGATGGCCGGGGTGAGTCTGAAGTGGGAGATTTTTTCCGGCTTTAGAACCAGAGGGGAAGAAAAGGAAACCGAAGCGACCCTTGCCAAGCTGAAGGCGAATCTGAGAAAAATGGAGCTGGAGGTGAACAGGGAAGTGCTCAAGGCATTTATCGGGGTCAATGAGTCCAGTGAGACAATAAAGACTGTAAAGACAGCCATCAGAGAAGCCGAAGAAAATATGGAGCTCGCAGAAGGCCGCTACCGAGCTGGGGTGGGTAACGCAATCGAGTTTACCGATGCCGAAATGGCCTTGACAGTGGCAAAAAACGATTTGGTGGAGGCCACTTACGAATACCTCCAGGACCTTGCCCGCCTGGAATATGCAGTGGGTGGCTGGAAAAACCGTTACCAGGCTTCTGTCGCAGACTAACGTCCCATGGTTGAAGCCCTCATAGATCAAAATGTGTTTCAAAATTTTAAGCTATGTGAACCGGCAGCCTGAGAGCGCGACAAAAAGGATGATCGTGTTGATGATAAATAGAATTGCCAGGAAAGGGAAAACCCATAAACATCCTGTGATTTGGTCTGCGTAGTGATTCGAATAATCCCTATCATTTAAAACCGGGCGCCGCCTGGCATATCCGAAATAGAAATAAAACATCGCGACAGGGATCAAGACCGTAAATAGTCCGTTCCATCCCAAAAGCCAGACTGGATAAGCGCCCCAAAAGTCCCCGGTCGCTTTGACCTTGAAGAGATAGACGCAACCAAGAACCGTTCCCAGTATCCCGAGCAAACCGGTTCCCATAAGGCCTTTCTTCTTTTTCAGCCCACTTGTCCATCCCCAGCTACCCTCAGCCTGACCGCTCAGCCCGGTCAGCAAAATTACGCCTATCGAGGCCGATGCCGTGTTGATCACCATATCCCACCATCCATAAAAGCGATCGGGGTGAATCCCCTGGGCCAGTTCATCTACCACGCCCAACATCGATGTGATCAGGAAAACAAGAATGAAGATTCCCCTCCCCCTGTAATCCAGGACAAGGACCTGGAAGACAAGCCAGGACAGCAAAATATATTCTGGTATATGAATCTGCTTGTTGGGGTTTGACTCAAGGCTGATCAGGATAAAGGCGATGATCCCGCAGGGGACAAGAGGTCCCATAAATTTCATCCCCTTTTTCATCATGAAGCCGAGGGACGTATAGACCACTCCGAGGAAGAGGATCATTATCAGGGGAACTTTCCCGGCAATTTCCTTAGAGAAGTGCGTCTCGATCGCGCGATAGACGACGATCACATACGGGAGGGCGAATGTGTAGATCGCCACAAGAGACCAAAGTGTGATTCTACTCAACCGAAGGCTGTTTTTGTTCATCGTAAAAAAACCGGTAGCCTGTCTTTCAGTTGTCTCAACCATCCAGCAACTATTATTGAAGCTTTCTGATCGCTGACAAGCCCAGCAAGCGTTTATCGGCTGTAATCTCGTTCTCCAAATATCTTTGTGCCGATCCTTATCAGATTGGCCCCCTCTTCAAGGGCCACCCTGTAGGAGTTGGACATACCCATGGAAAGGTACTTCATCTCTACACCGGGAAGATTCGCTTTTTTAATATCCTCAAACAGGGCCTTTGTCTTCTGAAAAAATGGCCGGGCATCTTCGGGGTCACCGCTGAAAGGCCCCATGGTCATGAGACCCATTATTCTGACATTCTCCAGTTGAGATATCTCCCGGAGCAATGAAACGGCATCCGCAGGCAGAACCCCTCCCTTTTGTGATTCCTCGCCGCTGTTGATTTCAATCAGGACCGGCATCGACTTATCCATGTTTCGACAGGCCTTATCAATTGCCTTGGCAAGCTTGAAGGAATCCACGGTCTCTATCATGTCGAATATCCTGACGGCTTTCTTGGCCTTGTTCGACTGCAAGTGCCCGATCATGTGCCACCTTGCCTTCGGTCCTATGGCCTCAAATGTCGTTTCCGCCTCCTGCACATAGTTGTGTCCGATAATGGTGAGGCCTGCCTGGATCGCCTCTAAAATCTCTGCGGGAGTCCGTGTTTTGGCAGCACCCACAAGCTGCACACCTGGAGGCAAGGTTTCCATTATCCTCTTAACATTCTCTTTTATCATGCTGATCTCCTTTTACACAAAACTGATACTCCAATTCGAAGCGTGTGTAAAGGGCCGATCTGGGGATCTGTTTAATTGCGTTTGAGAAACATCTATGATATAGATATATTATATGCCACTTTGGAGGGACGCCATGACCGATAAAAACGAAAGCCATTATGCAAACAAACATCTGATAGGCAGCAATATAAACCCTGAGATAAAAGAAGCCCTAAAACAAGCTGCAGCGGGCGGGGAGATACCATGTGCGGTTGCATTCAAAATAGTATCTGACCTGAATATCAAACCGGGGGATGTGGGGGTCACGGCGGATCTTCTCGAAATGCGTCTTACAACATGCCAGCTTGGCCTTTTCGGTTACCAACCGGAGAAAAGGATTGTTAAGCCGGCGCAAAATGTATCAAAGGATCTCGAAAAGAGCATCAGAAAGGGTCTTGAAAACGGAAGACTTCCCTGCGTTACTGCCTGGAACATCGCCAAAGATATGGGCATTCGGAAAATGGCGGTCTCATCGGCCTGCGAGACCTTGAAAATAAAGATATCTTCCTGCCAGATAGGGGCTTTTTAACCAACCCGGTTAAAAGAAATTGGGACAAAAAAATACCACCCGCCTCTTGACACGATGATTGATCATGTCAAGCAGCGGGTGGTGACTTTTCCGGTACGAGCAGTTAACAGCTACATGAACTCCCGCAGGATGCGCCCGTTTGCATGTTTGAGGCAATGTTAAAGCCGGAACCCATCGGGGTGCTCGCATAATCGACTTTTATCGGTTTCACATTGTTGTACAGGGTCTTTTCAACGACATAAGTGAGTCCCCTGTCATCAAATACTTCGTCATTTTCCCGTGACTCATCCAGAGCCATGCCCAGTGAGGGACCTGATCACCCGCCCTGGGAAAGCATGATCCGAATGGCCGGAATCTCGTCCTTGTCCTTCAGGAAATCTTTTATCATTTCGCTTGCTTTTTCGGTAACTTCTAACATGTTGTCCTCCTTGTTGTCATTCCCTTCGTACACCGTTTTTATATTATATGCACTCACGTCCTTTTGTCAATTAAAGAGACAAAACAGAAAGAAAGGTGACAAATATCTCAAAATGAGACTTCAGCCAGTCTCTGCCTGAGCCAGATGAGTACCTTATCCAGCTCACCCTTCAGTTCTGCAATGGCCCTTCCCCGGTGGCTGACACGATTTTTCTCTGCCTCGGATAACTGGGCAAAGGTCTTCTTCAACGGGGGATAATAAAAAAGAGGGTCATAGCCAAACCCCTGGTTACCGCTTATCTCCCGGGCGATAACCCCCTCACAGCGTCCTTCATATATAAGGGCCGGGCCCCGTGGCACGGCGATCGCAAGTACACAAATAAAGGCGGCCTCTCTGTTTTCTACCCTCCTCATTACATCCAGGAGTTTGATGTTGTTGGCCTCATCCGTGGCGCCCTCGCCCGCATAGCGAGCGGAAAAGACCCCCGGCTCCCCTCCCAAGGCCCTGACGGTCAGACCGGAGTCGTCGGCAATCGCAGGCAGCCCGAGCAGCTTTGCGGTAAACTGCGCCTTTTTTACGGCATTGTCCTCAAATGTCTCGCCATCTTCTATTACAGGAGGGATCGGCCCGAAATCATTGAGGCTCTTTATTTCAAGGTCAAAACCCCTGAACAGCTCTTTGAACTCCGAAATCTTGCCCCTGTTTTTAGTAGCTAAGACCAATGGCCGATCGAGTTTGATATCTTCACCGGAAGTATCCATACGCTTCAAATCCTTATACGCCTTATCTTCTCCAGTTCACCTCTGATATTCCGCGCCGCTTCTTCAAACCCCGGCTTTCCTATCAAGGCAAACATCGCCTCCTTGTAGGCCTCCACGCCGGGTTGAATAAACGGGTTGTGGCCGAGGAGATACCCCGATATGGCCACCGATCTTTCCATCATATAGTACAATTGCCCTAAGTTAAAAGCGTTCCTCCGGGGGATTTCAATGGTCATATTGGGGACTCCCCCCTTATGATGCGCATATGCCGGGCCTTCAATAACCATCCGGTTGACAGAATTCATATCCAGTCCTTTGTCCACAATAAAATCAAGCCCATCCAGATTGTTGTCTGTTCTCGGTATCTGGATCCGGTTATCATGTTCCTTAAGGAGGAGAAACGTCTCAAGGATATTCCTTTCGCCCTGCTGAACCATCTGACCGTTGGCATGCAGTTTCTCAGAATAAAGTGAGGGAGACACCCAGAGGCCATGCCCGTCGTGCCCTTCGCTCTCCGGGAAGAGCTGCTCCATCCACCTTGCAACCGAATAGAGAGAAACCGCATTCGTGGCCACCACTTCTATCTTCTTTCCCGAACACCATGCGGCATGCCTCATGGCCGCGTGGACCAATGAAGGGTTCTCCCAGAAAACATCCCCCGTGGTGAGGTCTCTCATCGCTATAAACCCTGCGACGAATTCCCCGATGTCGATATTGGCCATGGCCAATCCCACTAAACCCACATCGGTTAGGACCGAAAATCTCCCTCCGATGTTATCCGGGATCACAAATGTCCGGTAGCCCTTTTGTCCCGCCATCTCTTTCAACGCACCCCGGGCCCTGTCCGTGGTAACCAGGATCATGCGATCGGCATCCTCCCCCCAGTTCTCCTCCATCAGCTTCCGGATAACCCGAAAGGCGATGGCGGTCTCAGTGGTCGTGCCCGACTTTGAAATGACATTGATGGCAATCCGCTTCCCTTGAAGCATATCCAGGGTATCTCTGAAAAAATCAGGGTCCATATTCTGACCTAAGAAATAGATTTCGGGAGCGCCCCCCCTTTCATCCCTTGTTAACTGGTTGAAATAGGTGTGTGTCAAGGCCCTAAAAGTGGCTTCGATACCCAGATAAGATCCCCCGATACCGAGGGAAACGAAAGCATCCACCTCCCTGGCCAGTTCATCTGTAATCGATCTGATCCGTGTCAGGTGTGCTTCACCGATCTCAACAGGAAGATCCTGCCACCCGGTCATGGGGATATCGTGATCACAGATATCCCCTTCATTATTCTTGAGCATCTGGTGGGCCTTGATCACCTCGGGGATCAGCGATTCCACATCCTCCCGGCTGACAGATCCGGGCCCCGGCGCATCGAACATATTTGTCACGTCGAGTGTGATCTTGTTTTCCGCCCTGAACGCCGCCGAATCAAATGGGTTCCTGATCTGCCCCCCCCTGCCCTGCTGCGTTCTTACGGTTCGGTTCTCCCCCATATCGATCAGTCTTAATCCTTTCATCACTTTCTCCCCGATTTGCCCGATCCCTCTTCAATATCAATCATTCTCCTGCCCTTAATCCTATTTCTTACCGCACCCCAACTATCCCGGCTAAAAGTGCGCCTTTTTGACATCCCCCGGGCAGCAAAATATCGTAACACTTTAGCCGTTTGAAATAAAGCGCTGGACCATGAGGGTCCCTTTCCCAAAGGACGTAACAAAAATTCTCCAGAGCGTATAGAACGCCCCCTTTTGCCCGATTTCTGCGTCAGGCTCAAATTTTAATCCTCGAAAT
>JACNIU010000388.1 GCA_014382905.1 Desulfobacterales bacterium | reverse complement strand
TATAGACATAGCCTGTCAGCAGCTTACGCATGCTGGATGATAAAGGCTCCTGGGTCCTGCAAAGTATGTGGAAAAAGATCTCTTTTCTCTCAATACCCCGACCGATAACATGGTGCAGGACACCGGGGGCATCCAATCGGGCTAATCTCGGCATGCGGAAGATATTCTCATGATCCGGATGTCAAGCACGTTCTGCACTATCGTCCCGCTGGCTCCTCCCCGCCACCGCACCGGCCCTTCCGAACATAAACTGTCCGTTTCTTTGCTCCCGGACGAGCCTTCCTTCTTCAACCAGGTATTTCAGGTGGGCCAGGGCCTCGCCCGTGGCGAACCACTTTTGAGCCACGGGAAAGTCCTGCCAGGATTTGCAGTTGATGTCCCATGTCATTTCGGATGCGGTGTCGTAGGCGCTTCGAGGCCCCTTTGCCAGGATTTCGAAAACCTCCTCCAGTCTTACCTTGTGGTGATGCTTGAGCTCCTCAATCCGTTTCCGGCAGCGCGTGAAAATCCTCCGGTGACCGGGTAGCACGATGTCGACGTCAAGTTCGTGGATTTTGTCCAGGTTGGCTAGGTAGCTTCGCAGGGGCTGCATCTCATCAGACCATGACTGGATGTTCGGAGTGATATCCTCCAGAATGTGATCACCGGACAGGAGGATCCTGCGGTCCGGCTCGTACAGGCACATATGCCCCCTGGTGTGCCCGGGCGTTGAGATGCAGGTAAACGCGTATCCGCCGATGAACAGGATCTCTCCCCCATCCAGCAGCGTGAGGGCATGGTTCAGCGCGGACCCGTGCCGGTGCCCGGGATGCCGCTCCAGGGCCTTCCGGGATTCTTCTTCGGAAAACCCATTGGCGCACGCATACTCCGCCATCCGGGCCCAAACGCCGCCCCTGGCCGCGCTCTCCGCATCCGGCCGGTTGAAATAGATGGTACGGGAATCGGCCACCAGCCGCGGCACTAAGGCAAAGTGGTCTGCGTGAAGGTGGGTGACAAAAAAATCGGTCTGCTCCAGGTCCACGTTCAGGGCTTTCAGGCCTGCCTGCATGGCGTCCATGCATTCTTTCCGATTCAGCCCCGTGTCCACGATCAGGTTTCGACCGGAATCCATGACGACGTAAGAATTAACCGCCTTCAGGGGGTTCCCCGGAAGGGGGATTTCCATTCGGTATATATTGGCTGCGACTTCCTCAATGGGTGTCATATCAACTTATCCTCATCCCTACAAAAAATTGACCTGGCTCACATCTTCCCTTTCAAGAATGATCCGCCGGAGCTCTTCCTGAATTGCGGGATCGGAGACCGGCTCCACCTCGGACAGGGGCAAGCCTCGGTCGTCGCTTTGGGACTTCCAACTCAAGACCTCCCCGGGCACCACCGCATAGCGGCATCCGCCGATGCCGCAGCAGGACGACTCCACGGCGCCTTGCCCCACGGCATACATATGCTCCCTTCCGCGATGGGGAATTCGCTCCTCCTTTTCCAACATGTACCATCCGGAGATGCTTTGGATTTCCCTGTTCAGTTCGTGGGCGTAGGTGCGGGTCATGCCTCTCCTTTCTTTTGGGAACTCGATATCATGATAGTACAACGGGCCACGGCAACACTATTGCCGTCCGCGTCGAAGATCTCCGCGTCCACAAAAGCGGTCTTCCTGCCCATCTTGCGGACGTTGCCGTCGCCCATGAGGACCTTCCCCCGGGCCGGTGCAAGAAAATGGAGGTCCATCTGGGCGGTGCTGGCGGTCCGGCCTTCCGGCAGCAGCGTCTGGAGGGCCCGCATAGCGGTCTGATCCGCCAGGGAAGAAATGGCGCCGCCGTGAACGACGCCGTTGACGTTCGTATGGTGGGATCGGACATCCATCCTGACCCTGGCCCACCCCTTCCCGCTATCCTCAAAGGCCATGTTCAGGTGTTGGAAATAGGGGGATTTCTCCCCCAGCCGTATCAGCGTTTTCCTGTCCATCCGGTCACCGGATCTCAGCGACCAGGCGGATCTCGTACCACCTGTCCGCTTCCGGGTCCAGGAAAGTCAGATTCGGGAATCGCACTTCTGTAGTCCAGGTGCTCCAAAATTTCTTGAACCAGATCTTGGCAGGCATGATGGTCACGTCCCTTATTGTATTCGCTAAAAAAGAAAAAGCTTACAGATTCTGTGGTTATAAACAGTTGTCCATTGGCAGTAAACTGAAGTTAAGAACGCATCAATCTTGCAATAGATCAGGAGCGATTTGGGCCGAACTCGGCAACGCTGCAAGACCCCTACTCTAAAAAGGCACGACTCAAATATGAGCCGTTCTGTGACCAGTTTACCACAGGTTGCAGGCGACAGTAAACCATTTGCCTGTGTGGGCTATGTCGATGGTTTCTTCTCATTAATGTGAGCGATTGAGGGAGTCGTAACAAGGCCAGTCAGACTTCGTGTACCGCAGGAGCTACCATCTGGATATCTCAAAAATTCATCACCACCTAAAAGCTGAGTTATCTGCCATATATCACAACATTTCAACATGTTGTGATAAGAGCTCAGTACGTCACGCCGTTTCAAACCCCGAGTGATTGTCAAATGCCACTACATCTTGTGGTCGCTACCTTGATGGACTGGCACCACACGATGCTACCTTTCCTATATGAACCTCTCGTCAGACCATGCACCAATAGGAGAATACTTCCAAACCAAATCTTGAATAGAACCCAGTAGAATAGGCTGGGCTTTCGATACTGGCAAAACCCTATAGATCCTTCCTGTAGCGTTCATCAGGCTTCAGGAGAATGGTCTTAGGCGTTCGGCCACTACCCTTCTTCTCATTTTGGTTCTTGGTCCGGATGTCAACCTGACCGTTTCGGAGATCATATGCCTCTATCTGCTTAAGAGTGAAGCAGGTTTTCTAAAGACGGTTCTATCTTCCTGGCCATGGAGACATCCGGATGGTGGGATGTAAGGAATACGGGGGGCGTCTCTGTAATCTATTCCGCAGACTGGTTCTCAATAAGCCGCTTGATTTCTTCCCCAGAATATCCCAGGTCTGCTAATATCTCCTTTGTATTGGCACCCCTCGGACCTTTTGGTTCTGTGGCCCGGCCCGGTGTCCGGGAGAGTTTGGGGGCCGGTGCCGGCTGGGGCACGCCATCAATGTTGATGATGATCTCTCTTTCCCTGTTATGGGGGTGTTGACTCACCTCATTCAGATCCAGGACCGGGGCCACACAGGCATCTTTCCCATCAAAGATAGCGGCCCATTGATCCCTGGTCTTGGTCTTGAACACCCCGGCAAAGCGTTCGATCATTTCCGGCCATTTCGGCATGTCAAATTGCTGGGGAAGCGTCGAAGGGTCAATGCTCAATCCCTCAAGCAACTCGGCGTAAAACCTTGCCTCTATGGCGCCTACGGCCATAAACCTGCCATCAGCGGTCTCATAAGTCTGGTAAAAGGGGGCCCCGCTGTCTAACGCGTTGGTCCCGATATCAAGGGTCATCAGGTGGTGAGCCAACAGGCCGTAAAACAGGGTTGAAAGATTGGCCGCGCCGTCTAACATTGCCGCATCTACTATCTGTCCCTTACCGGAACGGCTTCTTTCAATGAGCGCCAACAGGATGCCCATGGCACACAGCATCCCGCCGCCTGCAAAATCTCCTAAGAGATTGCAGGGCGGAAGCGGCCTCTCCCCTTTTCTCCTGAAGAGTGAAAGAGCGCCCGAGAGGGCAATGTAGTTGATGTCATGCCCGGCCATGCTTGCATAAGCGCCATTCTGCCCCCAGCCTGTAAGACGGGCATAGATCAATCCCGGATTCAGTCTTAACGCATCATCCGGGCCCAGTTTCAGGGACTCCATCACGCCCGGCCGGTAAGGCTCCACCAGGACATCGGCGTTAACCATCATCCTTTTCACGATGTCAACCCCTTCGTCGTTCTTCAAATTGACCCGCATGGACCGTTTCCCGCGGTTAAAGGGATTCTTCTTCATAATGTTGGGGATCTCGGGACCCCCGCTGGAAAGCCGGTCAACGATCACCACATCCGCCCCAAAGTCAGCCAACAGCATCCCGCAATAGGGCGACGGGGCCAGACCCGCCATCTCGATGACTTTGATTCCGTCTAATGGCCGCATAATATTTTCCTCGATATCTAAAGGTTTACGGTTTTGGCAAGATAGTTTGAGCATTTTTCAAAGGTCTCATAGTATGAGATAAGAGCTGTTGCTGTCAAGGTGCTGAAACCCGGCCTACGCTAAGCCCCCCCTGCCCCATGCTCTACGCGCCGTGTCCCAAGACCCGCAGCCAGTCGTCCATCTCGATGCCCGGTGTTTCGACCCCTGTCTCTGAATAGAAGGCCGACAGGAGATGACGCGCCTCTCCAACCGCCCTGTTTTCAAGCTTTTCCTCTAACAGGCGAATGGCCCCCTCAGGAAAACAGAAGAAATCTCCTGAAAGCTGCACCTTACCGAACATCCCCTCCTTCACCTCAAAATCCGCCCGTATCAGCCCGCCTGCTGCCTTATGCATCTTATGCACAACGTTTATACCGGCCCGGATCCTGACATCTCGACCTTCCCCCCGCCTACCCTTCTGATGGAGCCATGCGTCGGTCATCATCCGGCCTCTCAGTTCATCCATTTTTATTTCAAGCGCTTTATCCTTTTGAGAGGGCTTCATCGGCCCCAAGAGCCTCTGAAAGGCCTCTGCCATCATTCGATTCAATCTCGACGCGTCCCATTTCTCTGCTTCTTTCTCGCCTAATTCACGCCGTATGGTGGAAAGATTGTCATGAAGTGTCTTGTGGACCTTGTCACGAAATTTTTCGTCAGGAACTTTTAAGACTCGCGCCATCATTTCATAATTGAAGTCCACAATCAGGTTCCCCACAAAGACAATCGATTCCCCGATCTCACCGGCCCCTGTTCCCGATATCTTACGTGTCCCTGCGATGATATCATTGACCGGTTTGTATTCAGCACGGATTCCGATCTCTCGATACACATCGATAACAGGCTGGAGAAATTTCTTATAAAAGGCCGCTTTTTTCTTAGGGACCTGGGGGTTATTCCTGTGGAGAATCAGGTGAAAAAAAAGCTGATCACCATCCAGGTATACGGCTCCCCCACCCACTTCGCGCCTGAAGACCGGAATATGGTTCGCCCTGCAGTACTCAAGATCGACTTCCTGCTCCACGTCCTGGTGAAAACCGACGCAGACATAGGGAGTCGCGGGAGAAAGTAAGACAAGGGCCTCACGCCCTGAAGCGGCCAGGGCATGGTAAATGAGCTGTGATTCGTCCCAGGGAACCTCCCCCAGGTTGTAAAGTTCCATATCGTAAAACCCCTTTCCCTCACTCCACCATCTGCCGGCAGTTGGTCTCTGTTGTAAAGCATATAAGAACCGCGGAAAGTATCGACCAGGCCATCATCAGGGTAAACGCGGACCGGT
>JACNIU010000343.1 GCA_014382905.1 Desulfobacterales bacterium | reverse complement strand
GTGAGGTGGGTAAACGTGAGTGTTGAGCCAAGGGAGGCCACCGCTTTCTGGAAGGCCTCGAGTCTGCGGGCAATCTCCGGCATTTTGAGTTGGGACATAAAACCCCCTATATTTAAGGGGATTTCGGCCAAGAAAGCACCGCCCACAGAGAGCACCGCGCCCCCCTGGATCTCGATAATACGGTTTATGGCCGCGGCGATATCATGGTCATTGGCGCCGACAGCCACGATGGCGCCGGCATCCCAGCAGAGGGTGGTTGCCACGGCGCCCTTTTTTTGTCCCCAGCCCCTGATGAACCCCACAAATTTTTCCCCCCGACCGCTTGTCCGTTCAATAAAGACGATCTTCAAGAGATCCCGCTCCGGATCCGCCTCAAGCTGACCGTTGACGACCTTGGGGGTTGCTTTTCCCTCCCGGGTGACCAGACCCCCTGGTTGAATATCTATGGTACGAATATCGCCCTGACCGTGTGCAGGGACGGCGAGGTCCGATGAAGAGACGGGATCCACTCTGACCGTTTTCAGCAGGGCGCCGGGATAAGGTGTTGGCGGTATTTCAACTGCTGTTTCACCATTTCGGGCCACAATCCTGCCATTAGAAATAACCAGTTCAGGTTTCATCACTCCATCTTCGGGAAGGAGGAGGATATCGGCATACCGTCCCGGGGCGATCCCGCCGATGAGGTGATCCAGCCCGAAATGCTCGGCAGGATTAAGAGTAACCATCTGCACCGCCTCAATCGGTTTAAACCCGAGGTCAACGGCCTTTTGGATAACGTCAATCATGTACCCGCCTTTCACGAGATCGATGGGGTTGGTCCCATCGGTCACTAAGATGAGCCTTCGCAGATCTACTTTCTCCTTTAGGGGGAGGATAATCTCCAGGTCTCGGCGGATGTCTCCCTCACGGATCATGGCGTAGAGTCCTAACTCCAACCGGGAGAGGACATCGTCTGTGGAGATAGCCTCGTGGCAGGATAGGGCGCCGGCCCCTGCGTAGGCCGCCAGTTTCCTGTCAAAGGCGCCTGCTGCATGCCCCTCTACCGATTTTCCCGCCTTGAGGGTCTCTTGAATCAGGTCCAGTACACGATTGTCACGGCGCATTATCGTTCCCTGCCAGAAAGACTCGCCGAGTCCCATGACACGGGGATCTTCCAAGAGGGCCTTTATTTCATCTTTAGTAATTAGGAGGGGTTCAGATGCCGGGCTCAGAGAGACCATGGGGGGAATAAGGGCATAGATCTTGACCGGCTGGTTTTCAATCTGATCGAGGAAGGCCTTGAATCCTTCAGCCCCCAAGATAAAGGCGTAGGCTTCTGCTTCGGTAAAGTGGGTGGTAATGCCGCACGGAATGGCGTAAGCCAAGAAGTCAGCTATGTCCCAATAGGTGGCCAGGTGGGTGTGGGCGTCTATGTAGCCCGGACAGATGAGCCGTCCATCGGCTTCGATAACCTCAGTCTTCTCACCGATGGTGTGCCCGGCATCAGGACCCACATAGGCGATCCACTCGCCCTTGATGGCCACCGAGCGGCCGGGCAATATGCGGCCGGTATACACGTCCATCAAAACGCCGTCTTTTATGACTGTGTCAGCGGGTTCTCGGCCCAAAGCGGTATCTGCGAGTCTGCGGTTATCTTTAACCCCTCTCATGGAGTATTCCTTTCAACGAGCGCTCTGGTGTTAATATGTAAAAGGAGGGCTGGACACTCCCCGCAGTCCCGCTTGACCAGCGGGACGGGGAGTGTCAGTGGTACCTAAGTGATACCGTCAAAAGGCCTGTTCAGGAATGTCAATGGCTGAAGTGTCTTCCTGCTGAAAGGAGGTATGCCGGGCGAAGACATTGGGCAGGATATTACGGCAGAAGAATTTTACCGTCTCGATCTTGCCCCGGTAGAAGATCCCGTCCGCCGAACCTGCTTCAACGCCCGAAAGCTTCTCCCGGGCGACAAGGCCCTGTTCCAACATGATATGCGCCATGGCGGTTTCGGCAAAGCATTCCAAGAAACGGGTCGAACTCAGGGGGATCAGGGAGAGCCTCCCTTCCTGGAAGTACTGCATATACTTCATGGCAAACTCGCCCGTGGCCTGGGCCGCCTTGAAAAGGAGCTTGGAATCAGCGCTGAAATCCTCATCCTCTTTGAGGTCTCCGGTAAATGTCATGATCTCCTGGACCCAGTCACGGAAGACCGATCCCCCCTTCGCGCCGATTTTTCTCCCCACAAGGTCAAGGGACTGAATATAGGAGGTACCTTCCCATATGGAGACGATCTTGATGTCTCGAGCGTACTGTTCCACGGGGAACTCGCTGCAAAAACCGACACCGCCGAGGACCTGAATTGCGTCACGGATCAGGAGATAACCGAAATCAGATGGGTAGGCCTTGATGAGAGGAGTGAGGAGTTCGATCCGCTGCTCTGCCTGCTCACGGGCATTATCATCAGGATCGAACTGTGCCATGTCGATGAAATACAAGAGCTTCCCGATCATGGCCCGCATCGCTTCTGTACCGGACTTGAGGTTCATCAGCATGCGGCGCACATCCTCGTGCTGGATGATAGGAACCCTGCCCCCATCGCGGTTGGTGAACAAAGGTCCCTGAATACGCTCTTTTGCGTACTGCCGGGCCGTATCATAGGCGCTTGCGGTCAATCCTAAGGCCTGGATACCACAACCGATTCGGGCCTCATTCATCATCTGGAACATTTTGGCCATTCCTGAATTTGGCTCGCCTAAGAGTATCCCGCGGCAATTTCCGTTCTCACCGAAGTTGAGGGTACATGTGGATGACCCGTGGATACCCATCTTGTGTTCGATGCCCCCACAGTAAACGTCGTTGGATTCGCCCAAAGACCCATCCGGATTGACCCAGATCTTGGGTACGATGAACAGGCTGATCCCCTTGGTACCTTCGAGCGCCCCCTCAATACGGGCTAAGACAAGATGGATAATATTCTCGGTAATGTCCTGCTCGCCGCAGGTGATGAACTGCTTGGTTCCCTCGATCTTGTAAACCCGTGGATCACCCGAGTCCGGGACCGCCTTGGTACGTACCGAGCCCACGTCAGATCCGGCGTCCGGTTCGGTGAGGCACATGGTGCCGCCCCACACGCCGGTATACATTTTTTCTACAAAAAGGGCCTTATCCTCGTCCGCGCCAAAGTTTTCAATGAGACGGCCGTTACCCACAGCCAGCCCCGGATAGGTCATAAAGGCCAGGTTGGCTCCGGTAAAGAGTTCGGCCAACAGGCCACTCACAACTGCAGGGAGTCCCTGCCCCCCGAATTCAGGATTGTTCGAGTTGCCTATCCAGCCATTCTCGGCCATTACCTTCCAGCACTGATGAAAAGATTCCGGAACTTTGACCTCACCTTCTTTATAGGTGCAGCCTTCCCTGTCCCCATCCTGCATGGTCGGCCCGAGGACATCGCGACAGACCTTGAGGGCCTCGTCAATGATCATGCTGAAGTCTTCAGTAGAAAAGTCCTTGTAGGCCTCATAAGTCAGGAGCTTATCAATTTCTAAGTACTCGAAGAGCACGAATTTAAGATCCCTGTCGTCTCTGTTAAAATAGTTGATTCCCATGTGTCTCTGCCTCCGTAAGCATTCGCAGTTATATTCTCATGATTGATAATTTGAGACTTTTGCAAAACGCCCCCTTTTGGCCAATCTCGGCGTCAGGCTCAAATTTCAATCCTCGAAATATTCAATATATTCCTGTGGTTGAAATTCTCGCCTTCCTTGATCTTGACCAAAATTGAACGTTTTTCAAAGGTCTCAATGTTATCCCGGTTTGACACCAGGAGGAGTGCTCTCCATCCTCCGGGTCCGGATCTTTACTACTGTTTTTCAATCGTCAATAATCAATCTTCAATCATCAATCCTAAGACTACCAGTCGTAATTTTCTCTTTCGATAATAGTGGCTACACCCTGCCCACCGCCGACGCAGGCGTTGGCGCAACCATAACGTGCATTCTTTTCCTGTAAAATTCTGGCTAAGGTACCCGTTAGGCGAACGCCGGTGGCGCCTAACGCATGGCCGATGGCCGTGCCGCCACCCATGACATTAACCCTGTCCGGATCCAGGCCAAGCTCTTTGATGCAGTTGAGGGCCACGATACAAAAGGCCTCATTGATCTCCCAGAAGTCTATATCGGATGCCTTAAGCCCGGCCTTTTCCAGGGCCATCCTGCTGGCCGGGACCGGGCCTGCCCCCATGATGGTGGGATCCACACCGGCAAAACCGATGGAGCGGATGGTGGCCAACGGCTTGATCCCTTTCTTTTTCGCGGTCTCCTTTGACATGAGCACCATGGAGGTAGCCGCCGCATTGAGGGGGGATGAGTTTCCTGCTGTGATCACGCCATCTTTCTTGAACGCCGGCCTGAGGTCTGCCATCCCCTCTAAGGTGGCATCTTGCCGCACGGCCTGGTCCTTGTCAACAGTCATGACGGTTCCATCATCCTGGGGCGCTTCGATCGGCAGGATTTCGCCGTCAAAGAACCCTTCTGCCTGGGCCCTGGCTGCCAACTCGTGAGAGCGGACACCCCAGCGGTCCATATCTTCCTTGGTAAAGTCCGTCTGGGCGAAGAGCTTTTCTGCCGTTAACCCCATGTTCATGGCGGTCATGATATCCCAGTGAAAGTAGTCGGGGTTTGTAAAAAGGCCCAGGTTCGGGGCGATCATCCCCCGGTCAACCGTGTAGCCGCCCATCGGTATCCGGGTCATGTGCTCATAGCCGCCTACCAGGACGATGTCGGCAAAATCCTGTGCGATTTCCATGAATCCGATCTGGATGCAGGCCATGGCCGAACCACACTGCTGGTCCACGAACTTGGCCGGGATGGTCTCCGGCAGATTGGCCAGGAATATGGGGAAGCGCCCGCCGTATGCCCACTGCTCGCCCACGGCCGTAGCGCATCCCACGATGAAATCATCGATCTCTTTGGCTTCAACACCCGTTTTTTTGATAAGCTCCGGGAGCAATTTGGCCAGGAGCTCATCACCCCTTATCTTACAGAACCAGTCTCTGGCCGGGTCGTTTGGTCTGGACCGGGACTGGGCTGTCCTCAAATACCCCGCGATGACGACGTCTTTCATTTTCAACCCTCCTTATGTGGATTTTGAATCGTTTATCAACGCCATATCGACAATTTGGTACATTTTTCAAAGGTCTCTTGTCGATGTTGCACAAACAGAATGTTCTAATGGTGAAATAACATGTTGCGGGTTACAGGTTACGGGTTACGGGTCTGGGTGTTGCGAGTTTCAAGTTTTCAGTTTCACGTAACCAGCATCCAGCATCCAGTATCCAGTATCCAGTATCCAGCATCCAGCATCCAGTATCCAGCATCCAGCATCCAGCATCCAGCATCCAGCATCCAGCATCCAGTATCCAGTATCCAGTATCCAGCATCCAGCATCCAGTATCCAGCATCCAG
>JACNIU010000387.1 GCA_014382905.1 Desulfobacterales bacterium | reverse complement strand
TTCTTCTGCTCTGATCTCCATTAGTTATATTCACCCCTTTTTAATGATTCTTTTAACCCTCTTAGCTGGGCCTTTACACTTCCGTCCAATACCAAATCCCCTATTCTTACGACAAGCCCCCCGATGAGGGACTCGTCCTCTTTCACCTTGATCTTGACCTCTTTTGACGTCAGCCCCGCAAGGACCACTGATAGTTTGTCCCGGGCCTCCTTTTTCAGCGGTTTCGCCGTGACGATATCGGCACGGGTGATATTTGATATCTCATCGGTGAGTTTTGCGTAGTAATCTGAAATCCCCTGAATCCCGCCGATCCGGTTCTTGTCCAAAAGGAGTCTCAAAAAATTCTTGACCAGATCACCAAAGGGGCTTTTCTCCAGCACCACTTCAAGCACCTTCTTTCGCTCTTCCACCGAAAAGATCTGGTTCGCAATAACCTTTATGAACTCTCTGTTAGCGGAGCAGAACCTGCCAAATTCCTGAAGGTCTTTCCCGTATTCGATGTAATTCCCATCTTCCTGCCCAAGACTGAGCAGCGCCTTAGCATATCTCTTGGAAATTCTTGAACCGATCAATGTAACTTCTCCACCCTTTCTATGAATTCCGTGACTAAATGATCCTGATCGCTCTCCTGAATCTGTCGAGCGATGATCTGCTCAGCCCTTGTGGCGGCCACATCAACCACCTCCTGCCGCAATCTGTTCCTGGCGGCCTGGATTTCTCGTTCTATGGTCAGGTCAGACTGAATGAGAATCTGTGCGGCTCTCTCCTTGGCTTCAGCAATGATCTTCTCTTTTTCCAATGCCCCGTCAGCCCTGAACTGCTCGATGATTTCTTTCTTTTGCAGCTCAAATTCCTCTAATTTTTTCTCTAATTCGCCACAGCGGTTTTCGGCAATCTCTTTGTCCCTCTTTAACTCCTCTAATTTCTTGCGGATTTCTTCCTTCCGGTTTGAAAAGAAATCCTTTATCGTGGTCTTTCTGATCACCACCACAAGGACAACCACCATAAGACCGAAATTCAAGATCCGATAAAGCAGATCTGTTACACTCCCGCCGCCATGTCCTCCGCCTTCCCCGCCGCTAGCAAAGGCCAGTCCGCAAAAGGCCGTTGAAACAATCAGTGTGAAAAGAGTTATGAATGGAGATTTTCCCTTTCCCGTGTCAAAACCGATCATTGAACGCTCCTTCCCAGTATCTTCTGGGCCAATTCATTAGAAAAACTGGCAATTTGGCTTTCAAGTGCCTCCCGCGCAGCCGTCACCTTTACCTCTATATCTTTCTTTGCGACGCCTAATTTCTGTTCCACTCCTGTGCCGGCTTCTTGTAATATCCTTTTTTCATCCTCCAAACCCTGCGCTTTTAAAGCCTCCTTCTCTGCATAGCCCTCTTTTCTGGCCAGGACATTCCCTTCTTGGATCCCTCCTTCACTCTCTTCGGCCCGAAGCCGATAGTCATCAATGGTTTTTTGTCGGGAATTCATCTCCTCCGCTCTCTGCGACAAAATTTTTCGAATGGGTCTGAATAGGATAAGATTTAATACCAGGAGGAGAATGAGAAAATTTGCGATCTGGAGAATTACTGTACCGTCAATGTTCAGCATATCAGATACATCCTTTCGTTACTTTATTGATTTGCTTGAGAAACCTGACATTTATGAAAGAGTACCGCCTTTTACAAAAAAAAAATCCGCTTGTCAAAACATTTTTTGACGGTCAGCTTTCATTTTTTGCCTCAGATGTTTTTGGGAGAAATGGCACCTTGTTGTCAACCACTTCATCCTGTTTCTGAGTGTGGCAATTTCCCTCGAAAATCACCCCGGCGTTTATAGTTACCGAAGGCGCCTCAATATCTCCAAAAACCTTGCCAGGGGCTAAGATCTCGATCTTCTCTCCCGCAACGATACGACCGCGAACTTCCCCACTGATAACGACACAGGAGGCATGGATGTCGGAGTTGATGATGCCGGTTTCACCCACAATCAGGGTTCCTTCAGTAGTGATCTCCCCCTTAAAACGGCCATCAATCCGAACGATCCCCTTGAAAGATAGATTCCCTTCAAATTCAGTTTCCTGACCCAAAAAGGCGTTAATCTGATTCTTTCTTTTTTTCATGATTTCGCCCCCTTGCCCACTCTTTCCCGGCTCATTAGCACGCCTGATTTTATTACGCAAGAAAAATCACAAAATCATAAAGGTTCATAAAAATGCTATATTGTTCATTTAGATTCCTAACTGTAGCACATGGTCCATGCTGCGAGTTGCGCGTTACGCGTTTTGTGTATCGCCGTACAACTTTCCTATCCTTGCTCCCTCAAATTTCAAACATCTTTGGATAGTTTTCTTGGATATTGAAGAACCCCGCAGCAAGCTGCGGGGAATGCGCTCGCTGTGAATTTTCAATGGCACAGGTTTTCCATGCAACCCGTACCTTGTAACCCGCAACCCCGAGGGTTCTGACCGGATATTGATTGACAAGTCAAGCAACATTGAATATTGACAGATAGAAAAGTAAATGATTGGATGCACTGGCGCAATTCACTTTGCTGAATAGGGAGCAAAAGGGATGAGTGATGACCTTCTATACGAAGTAAGGGATGGTGTGGCCTTTCTAACCATCAACCGGGAGGCCCGAAGAAATTCCATAAGCCAGGAAATGATCCTATCTTTCCTGGATTACCTGGCCGGGGTGGATCAAGATGCTGAGATCCAGGCTGTCTGCCTTACAGGCGCAGGGGAAAAGGCCTTTTGCTCGGGTGCCGATTTAGGTGTAGGCTTTGTTCAAGAAGGCGAGGACCGGTTCTCCGGGCCAAAAAATTACGCCCGACTCTTGAAGGAGATGGCAAAATTCGGCAAACCCCTTGTTGCCCGTGTCAATGGGCCGTGCCTTGCCGGTGGAATCGGGCTGATGCTTTCCTGTGATATTGCAATCGCCAGAAATGACACCTTTTTTTGCACTCCTGAAGTAAATGTGGGGATTTTCCCCATGATGGTCGGTACGCTTTTATACAGGAACGTCTCCAGGAAAAAGGCCCTGGATATGGTCTTAACAGGCCGGAAAGTGCCGGCCTCTGAGGCAGAGGCCATGGGCCTGATCACCCGTGCCGTTGAGCCGGGATCATTGGACAGTGAGATTCAAAACACCTTGAAACTCCTGACATCCAAAAGCCCTATCGGTACACGCATCGGAAAAGAGGCCTTTAGGGTTATGAGCGATATGCCATTTGAGGCGGCCGTAGACTACCTCTGCGAGGCCTTGGGAAAGATCGTTTCAACCGAGGATGCAGTGGAGGGGATGAGGGCGTTCATGGAAAAGAGGGCGCCGAGGTTTAAAGGGAAGTGAAGGGGCGGGCAGGAGTTTATGGACTTTGAATTGGGAAAAAGCTACAATCAACTACAGGTCGGCGAACAAGCCAGCGGGGTCAAATCGTCGCGGAAGGGGAGGCGGTGGTTTTGCCGCCTCCTGAAAGCCCTCAGCCATTATCTGGCAAAGAGGATAATATGAACTCAGGAAAAAATAATGAAAAGGAGGATAAAAAGATGGCTTTAACAGATGTAAAAGAGGTTTTTAAAAAGATGCCGGAGGTTTTCAATCCCAACGCAGCCAAGGGCTTAAGTGCAGTCTTCCAATACGTCATCACCGGTGATAATGGTGGAAACTGGAATGTGGTGGTTAAGGACGGGTCCTGCCAGGTCAATGAAGGGAACCATGCCTCGCCATCCGTGACGTTGACCATGTCCGGTGATACATGGCTCGGTATTGTGAATAAACAGACCAATGGGATGCAGGCCTTCATGACCGGAAAGCTGAAAGCAAGCGGCGATATCATGTTGGCACAGAGGATTGAACAGCTGTTCCCTTTGTAGGAGTCCCTTATTGTCCCGGGTTCACAGAGATACCGAGCCTTAATTTAAGGTGATCTCGGATTTCTGTGACCCGGGTGTCTAAGAAGAGGTTGAGAAGGGCTAACTGAAATCTCGATAATTGAGTGTCGCAGCCAAGATGGGTGCCGGGAAAAATCAGGTGAAAGAGATTTCCATGGCAAAGAACTTCGCCTGCATGGTCAGCGACAGGGTCACCTATGATGCAGTCCAGATACATGGTGGTTTTGGCTATATGCGGGAGTATTTGGTGGAGCGGCTTTACCGGGACAATCGTATCCTCTCTATCGGAGGGGGCACTCAAGAGATTATGAAGGAGATTATTTCAAAGATCATCCTTCAATGACCTGAAAAGAGGCACTGACAAATGGAAATGGATCGGAAAAAAAACCAGTACGCCGAGGCAGGTGTCGATATAGATGCGGGGAACCGGTTTGTGGATCTGATCAGACCGATCGTCAGGAAAACCCATACACCATCTGTCATAACCGATATTGGAGGTTTTGCGGGCCTCTTCTCTCTCAATGTCCAGAATATCAAGAATCCTGTACTGGTGAGTTCCACCGACGGGGTGGGGACAAAGCTGAAAATTGCGTTCATGCTCGACAAACATGACACGGTTGGGATAGACCTTGTGGCCATGTGCGTGAATGACATCGTGGTTCAAGGGGCAACCCCACTTTTCTTCCTTGACTACATATCCATGGGAAAGCTCAAGCCTGAAAAGGCCTGTGATATTGTCAAAGGGATTGCGGCCGGATGCACGGAAGCCAAGTGTTCGCTTATCGGGGGTGAAACCGCCGAAATGCCCGGCTTTTATTCCGAAGATGAATATGACCTTGCTGGCTTCGTCGTTGGGTTGGCAGACAATGAGGAGCTCTTGGACGGTTCCGAGATTGCTGTAGGGCACAAGCTTATCGGCCTCAGGTCCAGCGGCCTCCACAGCAATGGATATTCTCTGGTACGGAAAATCTTCTTTGAAGGCCTCCAGATGTCTGTGGAGGACTATGTTGAGGATTTTGGCCGAACCCTCGGGGAAGAGCTTTTAGAGCCTACCCGCATATATGCAAGAACCATCAGCAATCTCAGGAGGGACTTTCGGATCTACGGTATCTCACACATAACGGGCGGCGGCCTTATCGACAACCCGCCCCGTATGCTCCCCATGCGTTGCAAAGCGGTCATCGACAGATCAACCTGGACCCCTCATCCGATATTCCGGTACCTCCAAAAGGCGGGGCAGATATCAGACCACGACATGATGCTGACGTTTAACAACGGCCTTGGCCTCCTGATTGTCGTTAACGAGGAAGACGTCAACGAGGTGCTTTTAAGGCTTGAGGCAATGGGAGAAACGGCTTACTGTGTCGGGACTGTAGAATCGAGAGACGACGATGAAGATCCTGTTCAGTTCACAGATTAAAGGATTCAGGAATTGTAAATTGCTATAGCGTTTCAGATCATGATTTTGGCAAGGCCAGAGGGAGGAATCCGAGTAAGTCGTACATATTCGTACGTCGTCGAGCCCAGTTTATATTATTGGGCGACCGATAACGCAGTCCAAAAT
>JACNIU010000315.1 GCA_014382905.1 Desulfobacterales bacterium | reverse complement strand
GTAAGGGCCGAGGTTCCAAGACCGGTCCCCGGAGCTACAAGGGCAATGTTTTCTCTTTTCCGGGGTCTTGCCGTGTTCAAGGGGTAGAGTTCCCGATGATAGAGGAGGGGTATGCCAAGGCCGGTTGCAACAAGATCGTTGATCAGCCGAACATCCCAGCCGAAACGCCGCTTCATCTGAGACGCTGAGACATCCCAGGGGAGATTGGTGGTCTTGCACCGCCCATCTATGACAGGTCCGGCAATGGCAAAGCAGGCGCCGGCGATGGGTGCCGGGTGCTTTTCAAGAAACTGTGCGACAATGCTTTCCAGATCCAATGCATCGCGGCTTGAATACGCCTCCATGACCCGGGCAACCGGCCTGATTTTTCCCTCGCAATAGAGGGCGAGATTGGCCTTCGTTCCTCCGATGTCTCCGGCTAAGACCCATTTGTCATTTCCTGAAAGTGACATGTTCAAGTTTCGCACCCTTTATTTCACTACAATTTCGTAACAGTTTAGCCGTTTGAAACAAAGCGTTGGACCATGAGACCTTCGTATTTTTCTATCAAATGGCAATGCCCCTGTCAAACAAAAGGGTTTTCTTACCTTGAAAAAAGGGCCAGCTTTGTATAGAATCCAGGATCGGTGAACCTCTGAACCCATGAACGGTTAGATTTTTACACGTTCATTCTGAGAGTTCATCTCTCACAATGAGTCATGGCCTGATGGCTTTTATCAGCGTCTTTGAGAAACTCGAAACTGGAAACTGGAAAAAGGCTACTTCGATGCCTACCCCTCAAGTTTCGAGTTTCAAATTTCAAATATCTTTGGCTGGACATATGGAAAGCATGAACAACGATAGTACGAAAGCGTTATCCCCGAAATATGAATTTGAAGGCCTCGAAAAAAGACTGGGATACACATTCGAGAACCCTGAATTGCTTATCCGGTCATTCTGCCACACCTCATATGTGAACGAACAGGTAGATTCGCACCTGGAAAATAACGAGCGACTTGAGTTTTTGGGGGACGCCGTGCTTGATCTGGCAATCAGCCATTTCCTGATGCGGCATTTTGAGGACGCCACAGAGGGGGACCTGTCCAAGTTGAGGGCCATGGTGGTTGATGAAGCAGGTCTCTACGAGGTTGCCCTGATACTAAAATTAGGCGACTACCTGCTCTTAGGGAAAGGAGAGGAACAGAGCCTCGGCAGGGAAAAACCTTCCATTCTTGCAGATACGACCGAAGCACTTATAGGGGCAATCTATTTGGATGCAGGGTTTGATCGGGCAATGGAAATAATAGAAGGGCTGTTTTCACCTTTATTGGAAAGGGTGGGGACCCAGGAATCCGTCAACGATTTTAAGAGCCTGCTACAGGAATATACCCAGCAGACATACAAAAGTCTCCCGAAATACCGGCTGATAGAAGAGACCGGTCCTGCCCATGACAGGTTTTTCAAGATAGCCTTGAGCCTGAAGGGAGAGGTTTTGGCAGAGGGGGAAGGAAGGAGCAAAAAGGAGGCCGAACAGAATGCGGCCCGGGAGGCATTTTTTTGTCTGAAAGAGATTTGAGACCTCTGATCATACCGATCTTTATCTCACACACCGGCTGTCCACACCGATGTATCTTCTGTGACCAGGAAAAGATAACCTCCCAACCCGTTCGACCGATTGACAGCGATTACGTAAAGGAGGTTTTGAACAGGGCGATCCATTCAAAGAAGTTTGATACGAGGCGGAACCCGGAGGTGGCCTTTTACGGGGGTACATTTACGGGCCTCCCCATAGACCGCATGAAACGGCTATTACGGTCGGTGGGTCCTTATATAAGGAACAGGGTTGTCAGGTCCATACGGGTTTCGACACGACCTGATTTTTTGGACGAAGAACGTCTCCAGATAATGAAGGCCTGCCAGGTTGAAACGGTTGAATTAGGGGTCCAGTCCATGGATGACCATGTCCTTTCTATGGCCCGGAGAGGACATGACGCGGGAGATGTGACCCGGGCGGTTGAGATATTGAAGAGAAACGGGTTCAAGGTGGGAATCCAGCTTATGCCCGGCCTGCCCGGCGATTCTGTAGGGAAATTTCGGACGACTATCGAAAAAGTCATAAGCCTTGGCCCTGATATGGTCCGCCTTTATCCGGCCGTGGTGATAGAGGGTACAGGGCTTGCCAGGATGTACAAAGAGGGGAATTATCGGCCGTTGACGCTGGAAGAGGCCATAGACCTCTGCGTTGATGGCACAGTTCGATTAGAGACAAATGGGATTCCGGTTATCAGGATAGGCCTCATGAGTTCTCCTTCGTTAGTTGAAACGGGGCGGGTTGTCTCAGGTCCGTGGCACCCTGCCTTCGGGTTTTTAGTACGTTCGGCCATACATCACAAGGCCATCGAACCTGATCTGCCGGTCCCTGGAACCTCCGCGCAGATAAGAATATTTGCTCCGGAGAGAGAGATCCCTCTCATCAGGGGGTATAAGAACCGCGGCATAAAGGTCATTGAAGCCAAAACCGGCGCAGAAGTTGTTGGCATAGCGGTTGATGGCACCGTCTCAAATGGGCGGGTCAGGATCGAAAAGAAATGAGTTTCGTATCGGGTTACATCGCTATCATAGGGCCGCCGAATGTGGGCAAATCAACACTTTTGAACCGGATCTTGCGTAGAAAAGTGGCCATCGTATCCCCAAGGCCACAGACGACACGGAACCGAATCATCGGGATATATAATCAGGATGATTCCCAGATGGTTTTTATGGATACGCCTGGAATCCACAGAACCAAAACGGCCCTGCACAAGAGTATGGTGGCATCTGCATTTGCGGCATTTCAAGAGGTTGACATCATATTGGTCATGATCCAGGCAGGTGCCGAGAATGATCCTGAAATCTCACCCATCCTGCAAAATCTTAAGGGGATCAAGAAACCTTGCCTCCTGCTGATCAACAAGATAGACAAGGTATCAAAGGAAACTATCTTACCCGTTATCGCGGATTACGGAAAGAGACACCCATTTGACGCAATTATACCCATTTCCGCCTTAAAGGGCGACGGGGTAGATCTCCTTATTGATAGACTCAAATCAGGATTGAGACCGGGGCCTCAATTTTTTCCGGCAGATATGCATACGGATCAGTCGGAGAGTTTTTTGATATCAGAAGTTATCCGGGAGAAGATCTATTATCATATGAAGCAGGAACTGCCGTATTCGGCTGCCGTAACCGTGGAAAAGATAGATGAGATTCCGAATAAGGACCTCCTCGCGATTTCGGCGCGGCTCCATGTGGAGTCGGATTCCCAAAAAGGTATTTTCATAGGACAGGGGGGGAGAATGATCAAGGCAATCGGCAGGTCAGCCCGATTAGAACTGGAAAAGATGTTCGGTGTGCGGATTTATATTGACCTGACGGTCAGGGTGGAGAAGAACTGGAGTAAGGACAGCAGGGCCCTGCGGCGTCTGGGATATTAGGCCAAAAAAAACCAACCCCGCACAGCGGGGTTGGTTTTTTAGGAGGAAAGAGTAATTGAGTAACTCTGTATTTGCATTAAGGACGCTGCAAAATGCTTGCCAAAAAACATGATCACGGGATACTAATTTGTAACATGCTGTTTTCAATTGATATTTTTTTAATATGGAGAGGCCAAGCCCTTTCCCCTCGTTGCTTTAAAAGTACAATAATTTGTACCAAAAAATGGCTTCAAATTGAGCAGCCTTATCAAGTAGCCGAAATTATTTCATAAATTTGAGTACAAAACCTTTTACCGTTAAACAATGATATTGTACTTCTTCATCTTGTGCTGGATGAGGCTTTTTGTGATCCCCAGGCTCTCTGCCGCATGAGACTGGATGTTGTTGCACTGGGCCAAGGCCCTTCTGACCAGCCTTTCTTCTATCTCCTCCAATGCCTTTGGCAGTGGGACGTTGGGCGGGATAAATCTTTCCACGTCAAACTCTGCTTCTGCCCCGATCAATTCTTCCGGAAGATCATCAACCTTGATGATACCCCCTGAATGGAGAACGACGGCCCTTTCAATGACATTTTCCAGCTCTCTCACATTGCCGGGCCATGGATAAGCGTAAAGGGCCTTCCATGCCTCAGGACTTAGCTCGATTTTATTCTTCTTATCCGCACCATGAAATTTTTCGATGAAATGCCTTACCAGTAGCGGAATATCATCAACTCTTTCCTGGAGTGAAGGCACGTCTATATGGATTACATTGAGGCGGTAGTAGAGATCTTCCCGAAACATCCCGTTCGTAACATCCTCTTTGATATTCCTGTTCGAGGCAGAAAGGACCCGGACATCCACGTTAATGGTTCTAGTACCCCCTACCCTCTCAAATTCCATCTCCTGCAGAACTCTCAAGAGCTTTACCTGAAGTGAGGGCGGCATCTCCCCCACTTCGTCTAAGAAAAGTGTCCCTCCATCGGCCAATTCAAACCGTCCTTTTTTCATGGCCACCGCCCCTGTAAAGGCACCTTTCTCGTGCCCAAAGAGTTCGCTTTCAAGCAGGGTTTCGGTCAACGCGCCGCAATTGATGGAAATAAATGGCCGGTCCTTTCTTTGCCCCTGGTAGTGAATGGCTTTGGAGATGAGTTCTTTGCCCGTGCCGGAGGGTCCGGTGATAAGAACAGATGCCTTTGACCTGGAGACTTTATCTATGAGGTCGTACACTTCAATCATCGATTTGCTCTTTCCAATCATGTTGCCATATTTGAATCGGTCGGAGAGCGCCTCAGTCAATAGCTTGTTTTCCTTTACAAGCCGATAGTTCTCCAGGGCTTTTTTTACGGTGAGCTTGAGTTGTTCATTTTCAAAAGGCTTCTGGATGTAGTCGTAAGCATGCTTTTTCATGGCCTCCACGGCCATTTCGATGGTCCCGAATGCGGTCATCATGATTACCGGGAGTTCCGGCTTTGTTTTCTTGCATTTTTCGAGGAGCTCCATCCCGCTCATTCCCGGCATTTTCATGTCGGTAATAACCATGTCCAGGTCTGCCTCGCGCACCGTGGCAAGCGCTGCCTTGGCATCGTTTGCAGTGACTATCTCATAACCTTCCGCGCTCAGAAGGGCCTCGAGGACCACGAGGTAGTTTTTTTCATCATCTACAATCAGGATCGTTTCCATGAACCATCTCCGAAATCCGCATTCTGCAATCCTCCCCGGTATAACGGCACCCAAAAAATAAGGAGTTTGTAAGATTTTAGGGGTTTGAAACAAAGCTTTGGACCATGAGGGTCTCTTTCCCAAAGAACGTAAATATGTCCTCATTTCATAGGAACGGCAGTGAGGCCTTAAAATTCGTCAATAGACAGCCCTCTCCGAAGCGTAGGCTCTACGAGCCGGAGGCCAGAAGAACGTATCCATTTAAGCTGACATCGCTTCTGCCTGCCCGGAACCTATATTGAACGTCAAGGGGGCGTTCTATACGCTCTATAGAATTTTTGTTACGTCCTTTGGGA
>JACNIU010000382.1 GCA_014382905.1 Desulfobacterales bacterium | reverse complement strand
AGCCTCCGGCCCAGAGGGCCTACGCCCCGGCGGGGAAGGCGAAAATTTCAACCACCCCAGAGGAATAGGCTTCGCATTCCACGGGGCAGGCAAGAATATATTTAATATTTCGAGGATTGAAATTTGAGCCTGACGCCAAGATTGGCCATAAGGGGGCGTTTTTCAAAGGTCTCCGTTTTTAGTCACTGCGACCAAAGGCCGTGAAACGGCTGAAAAGGCCGATGGGGTTGTTTGAGTAAAGCGGTTGATACCCTGCCCCTTATATTTTTATCTTGACATACTATATATCGTAGGCAACTATATAATTATCCAATATATTGGTTCAAATAATGTTTTAGGGAAGACCGTTTGAAAGCGGCCCGGGAACTAACCGATGCGCGTACCTTTTCAATTAGCCTTAGATTTTTACGGAAACCAGCCCGCAACAGACCTCACATCTGGCATACCCATAGACAGATCTTTCCCTGAAGATTCGGCTAATGAACTGGCGGCTCTCGAGACCTATAATAAACATCTGTACCGGCCAAATACTTACCTGCACAAGTGGTGGGCTCGTCGCTCAGGCACTACCTTTCGGCACATCCTTAAACAACTGGTCAATAACCCGGCAAAGCGGGATTTTTATGAGGGAGGGGGATTAGAGAACAAAGTCATATTTGATCCTATGATTGGAGGTGGAACCACTCTTCATGAGGCCATTCGGATGGGGGCGAATGTAATTGGCGTGGATATTGACCCCATACCCGTCCTGCAAGCCAAAGCCAGTTTAAATCAATCCTCTCTTAATCATAAAAGAGATGTTTTTAACCGGTTCATGGGAACCCTGAAGGACAAATTGGCTCCTTTTTATAAAACCGCCTGTCCAATCTGCAAGGAGGAAAGCGAAATCCAATTTTCGTTGTATGGACTTCGCAGGGCATGCTCATGCAGGGAAGTCATTCTTATTGACAGTTTGATATTACGAAAGGGCAATGACCATGAGATCCGCATCTGCCCTGATTGTCGCGATGTCTATACAGACAGCTTGCATGCTTGCCGGAGAAAAGCGAAAACTCCGCTGATGGAAAAGGGGAGCAGGCGTTGCCCGAACTGCAATATAACATTCATGGATATTCTAACAGAGCCATTTAGAAAGCGCTACGTTCCACTGGTAAATGTGGGTCTTTGTTCCGAACATGGGGGGTTTTTCAAATCGATAGAAATGGATGACCTCGCACTGTTGGATCGAGCCCTCATTGATGCACAAGAGATTGAATTTGGAAATCACAAAGACTTCTCTGTACCTCACGGCCCAAAGTCAAAAGATCTCCTGCGTCGTGGCATTAAGAACTTTCAGGAATTATTCACTCCCAGGCAATTGATCTATCTCGGTATTTCATTGAAATTTTTGGCAGAGGTACATCGCGAGGACCGGCTTTGGCTGGCACTGCTGGTTTCAACTTCTCTGGAGTTTAATTCCCTTCTCTGTGGTTACAAAGGAAGCGATATCCGCCGGCCGGGTGCAATACGCCATGTTTTTTCTCATCATGCCTATTCTTTTCCCTACACGGCATTGGAAAACAATCCCATATTTTCTGGCAACACCTCCGGTACACTGAATCGCCTTTTTAATGACCGCGTCGATAGGGCGGGTCAGTGGGCGGTTGCGCCGCTTGAAACCCGGATACTTGATGGCCGCCACATCAAGGTGCCGATTAAAGGAGAGATTGATGCAGGAGAATCAGCAAAGGACTGGGACGATCTGCAGAAAGGGGAGCGTAGGTATTTGATACTCCAGGCAGACGCTGCATCACTCGACATTCCGGAAGGAATCGCAGACTGCGTGGTCACAGATCCCCCTTATTATGACAGCGTCCAATACAGCGACCTGTCCAACTTCTTTAGGGTATGGCTGTGCCGTTTTTTACCCCTTGATGCTGATTGGCATTACAACCCTCTCGAGTCGGCAGTGTCTGAAGGAGGGGCCGCAGATGGGCGTAAATATGGGGCGGTTCTAAGCGAAATCTGGAAAAATTGCTTTCGAGCATTAAATAAGGAATATGGTCGACTCATTTTTACCTTCCACCACTGGAGGCCGGAGGCATGGGCCGAACTGACGCTCTCATTAAGAAATGCCGGGTTTACGCTGGTTAACCGCTATGTCGTGTTTTCAGAGAATCCGATTTCAGTTCATATTATTGGCCTTAACTCCCTCAAACACGATGCCATTCTGGTATTGAAGCCCCATAGTAATAGTGGGATTGCCCAAGATTGGCCCAAGCCTTCCAGGATTGATGCGCAGGACAGCTACACTTTTTGTCGTGATTGCGGAGCCGCTTTGGGTTGGTTTCTGGATTCAGATATCCCGGAAGAAAGTATTTATAAAGAGTGGAAACACTTAATACCAGGAAATGGCAATGGCAAGCAGATTGAGAATCGACTGCGGGCGGCGGCGGATGAGTTAGGGGCGAATTCCAGGAGTTTGGGAATGTGTCCTTCTGGAGTGCGATTTTTAGTGGAAAGGGAGAGGCCATTGCCCACAAGCGTCCCCATCCCCATACCCGTAGGAAGAGGGAGTCAGCTATCAGCCGGGAAAGAGATTTACCTTGACTTTTCCCATACTTTCAATAAGATTGCCTGCAGTTAACCTCTGAACCTAACAACCTGAATAGAAACCATCCTTCATAACCCATAACCTCTGAACCTTTGAACCTTTGAACCTTTAAACCATGCGCCTTAAGCCTTGAGCCTTGCACCTATTGCACAGCGGTTCCCCATGGACAAACACCTCAAAATGTGCCTACCCATCTCCTGACAGGAGCTATTTTTCCTGTTGGGAGCGAATGGAAAAGGGTCAAGTCTGCCTTTGACTCTTGTATAAAGTTAATATAACTCACTGAAGACTTGAATCCATCATAGTGCAGTAAGTAGTATCGATGAAAGATTGAAACAATAAATGGGAAGGAAAAAACTTCAAAAAGCATATTGAAGAATTAAGCAAAATCATTAGCAAGAGTCAAAGGCAGACTTGACCCCCTCTCCGAAAAGAATCCAATTAACGATGTCTTAAGGGAAATGGTCAGGACCGGATCACGGTTTGCACTGGTGACAGGGACCCCGGAGAGCACACGTCCCCACGAAATAATTGGCGTCGTTTCGGAGCGTGAGGTTGCGACCTGCGCAATGAACGAGGCGAAGTTAAGGTAAAAATGTATCTTTTGCTGTCCGCAATCCGGAAGCGTGTAAACCCGAAAAGGGTCGATGCCATTTTTTTCTTGACAAGCCATAAATAATTTGTTTAACTCCTAATAATGTCTAAGCGTTGAATGTTTAATGTTTCCAGCCTCACCTGAATAATAAGCTCCTTTCCCGTATCCCTTAAGAGTTAGAAGGCAAAAGGCACCGGCTTTGCATCTGTATGCAAATGGGCCTCATTTTGTGTTGACAGGCCACTTGACGAATCTTCAACCTTGCATTAAAAACGAAATTTTAGGACCGCGCAGCATCGCAAAGCGGGCAGACATGAAGATGCAGATGGAGGCATCTAAGGTTTTTGCAGGGGGGGGAGGCAACATGTCGGCAAAAAATTCAACAGACGAGACGGACGACGCCGATCACCTACAAGTTGACCTTGAGGTGGTCAACCGAAAACTTGACACCCAAGAAAATAGTCTATTGGCCCGCAAGCTATCTTATAATGTGAAGCATTCTATTCGCGGCAGGCTTCGCATTATCCTGCCGCTTCTGGCATCCAATAAGGAACTCATCAATTCCCTTCAACACCATCTTTCCTCCCTCAACTGGGTCACGAGTGTAGAGACCAGTTTCCGCTGTGGCAGTCTTACGATCAACTATGAATTCCCAAAGATCAGAAAAGGTGAAATCCTGAAAACGGTCGAGATCCTAACCTTAAGTGATTTGGATCAAATGGTGGTGGACCTGCCTGCAGTTAAGCGTGAGGACTGCGAGGTGTCTCTGTCTTACTTGAAAGGGGCCGGTGCCGCCGTGGGACTGAGCCTTCTCCTGACAGGTGTGCCAGTCGTTGCGCTCGCTGTTGTGTACCCGTTTCTGATTTTTATCTGCGTGCCCATATACAAAAGGGCCTACCGCTGCTTGAGATATGAGCGCCGGCTGAATGTGGATTTTCTTGACGCCTGCGCCCTCACGGTGGGCATGATGACCGGAGACGTCATCAATGCCTCGCTCATGGTCATGCTGATTCACCTGGGGGATTATATCCGTGACCTGACTGCCGCCAGCTCGCAACGGACCATCCGCAAGCTTCTGGATTTTCAGGATAACTATGCCTGGATTGTCCGGGATGGGGTAGAGATTCAGGTTAAAGTCAGGGACATCGAGGAAGGCGACGTGGTATCGCTCAACACGGGTGATCTGATTCCCGTTGATGGTGAAGTCATTGAAGGGGAATTAATTGTCGATCAACAGGTACTGACCGGCGAATCGCTTCCCGTGCACAAGGAGATCGGAGATACCGCTTTTGCCTCGACCGTCATCAGAGACGGGAATGCCTATGTCAAGGCGACCCGGATCGGCGACCGTACAAAAGTGGCCCAGGTCGTACGCCTGGTTGAAGAAGCGCCCTTGTATGAAACCAAGATTCAAAACCATGCGGAGAAATTCGCTGACCGCCTGGTGGCACCGTCACTGATCACAACCGGTCTCCTCTTTGCCGGGACCATGAACCTGGCGCAATTAGCCGCCCTCCTGACGGTCGATTTCGGCACCGGGGTACGGGTGTCCGCGCCAACCGCGGTTCTGTCTTCAATGATTACAGCTGCCTCTAATGGAATATTGATCAAAGGCGGAAGTTATTTAGAGAAACTGTGCCAGACCGACACCATCATATTTGATAAGACAGGCACCTTGACCACCGGCGTCATCCATGTCGAAGACCTGATATCTTTCAACGGATATGGAAATCCCGAACTCTTATCCTTCGCAGCCACCGCTGAGATGCAGATGACCCATCCGATAGCCGAGGCAGTGGTCCGGCATGCTGCACGCCGGAATATTCCTCTAAAGGGTAGAAATGAGGTCAAATATGTTGTCGGCCGGGGCGTGTGGGCAGATATCGAAGGGAAGCAAACCTTAGTTGGAAGCCTGAGGTTGATGAAGGAAAACGGGGTGGATATCAGTTCGCCGGTGCTTGAAACGAGGGATAAGTTCTTGGATGCGGGCAAGGCCTGTTTATACATAGCGATCGACAATCAATTTGGCGGAATTATCTCCTTCAGAGACCAGGTCCGAAAAGAATCCAAACAGATGATCGACGAACTGCACCGAATCGGCGTGAAACAGGTGATCATGCTGACCGGGGATGTCAAACAGGTGGCCATACCGGTTGCCAATTCCCTCGGCATTAACAAGTGTATCGCCGAGATGCTGCCGGAGCAGAAGGCCGAAATCGTCAGGGATCTCAAGGAAAAAGGTCATATGGTAGCCTTTGTCGGTGACGGCA
>JACNIU010000381.1 GCA_014382905.1 Desulfobacterales bacterium | reverse complement strand
TTGTATTTGGTATGCCACGAAAAGCCAGAATTGATGCTGCGGGTGCGCTTCACCACATCATCGTGCGTGGAATCGAGCGCCGGAAAATCTTTTGGGACGATGTCGATCGCGCCTCCTTTGTAAACCGGTTCGGCAAGGTGTTGATTGAGACGCATACCGATTGTTTTACATGGGCGATGATACCCAACCATATTTTATGTTGAGCTCAACATAAAAAGTGTTATGTGAAGTTCTGGATTATGTGAAGTTCATTTCCCGCCTTTAATGAAACTCCTCACCATTCCTACCATTTTTCTCAATTTCTGATTTTCTACTAAATTTCGGGGGCGCTTTGGCAAGCTTATTCAACCATTGTAAGACATTGGGTTTCTGCCATGGAAGAGGTTTTTTGACGTCAGGAGGTCCGGCTTTTTGGAGCATTTGCCGCTTCATTTCCATATCGATTTCCACATAGATATGTGTGGTGTTGATATCGGCGTGTCCCAGCCAGTAGCTGACCATATTGACATCGTTTCCTGAGCGCAGCAGATGCATGGCTGTTGTGTGGCGGATGGTGTGTGGTGTGACAGTTTTGGCCGCAATGGATGGGCATTGGTTTTTGGCTGTAGTGGCGTATTTGCCGATGATGTGCCGGACACCGAATCGTGTGATGGGTGCGCCGTTGGCGTTGAGGAATAGCTGTTGGTTGGCCGGATCCTTTGCTGTGCGCTGGTTGAGATAATCGTCTAAGGCTTCGACCGTTTCATCCCAGAGCGGACAACTCCGATACTTGTTTCCCTTGCCCAAGAGCTTGATTTGAGCAGCACCCTTCAAGCGTAGGTCTGCCACTTTCAGCCCCACAATCTCGCTGACTCTCGCTCCGGTGTTGTAAAGCAGGAGCAGCAAAGCTTTGTCACGTATTCCGGTACGCGAGTTGAGCTCTACCGAATCAAGCAACGCCTGCATCTCGTTTTCTTCAAGGTAGTCCACGGTCTTGTGCTGTGTACGTTTAATAGGGATGGTACGGATCATCTGGCAGTGGAGCATCAGGGCGGGTTCTTCCCGGGCAATAAAACTGAAGAGGGCACGGATAGCCGCCAGTCTGGCATTGCGGGTTCTGAGGCTCGATGTCAACCGAAACCCCACTCAACCGCTCAACTATTCACGGATTCTTTCCGGTCACAACGATAAGGTCAAAAATGGAAGACCACGTCAAGGGTTTAATGTCTGTATCGGCTCCGAGCTTGGATAGAAGAATCCTGCCTTCCTTTTCAAATTTGGCCTTGAAGTACACCGTGTTTTTTTTAAAGTTTGATCGAGGGGCATAACCTATCAGGCTTACATCATACTCCATTTCCATAAGCTTCTTTGTCATCATTTTGGCAGAGCCCAAATCGCCATTTCCGCTGAGTACCTTGATCTTCAAATCCGGGTGAGGCTTCTTCTGTAACTTTTGAAGTATCTCTTCTAACCGAGTGTTTTCACTGGTAAGTTTTTGGTTTTCCTCCTTTGACTTCCTCAATAGGTCACTGAGGACCTTTCGCTCCTCTTCCGCTTTGGTAATTTCCCCGAGGCTTTCATCCATGCTTGCCTTGCTTTCGTTCTTCAGGAGGTCCATTCGCTTTTTCAACTCTATGTTTTCTGCCCTCAGCCGATCAACCTCTTCTTGAATCTGTTCTTTCTTCACCTTTACTGTGCTTGTGTCTTCATCTGAGTCACCTTTCAAAAAATCAAAGATTCCACAGCCTTGAAAAACGGGTGATATCAGCAGAAAAAAGACCAATAAACATATTCGGTACATAGCCACCTCCATCTTGAAAATTCCGGAGCATCCAACTTTCTCTGCCAGGATTAAAATTTTATCCAAATGAGTGAGCCGGAGTCAAGAAGTAAAATCGGGGTTATCCGTTCTCTGTTTGCCCTTGACGTATCACTTCAATTTCCATATCGTAATCCTGGTGGACCTGCGAACGGTCGGCCGTTCTTCACTTTGAGACCTTTGAAAAATGTTCAATTTTGGTCAAGATCAAGCCTCCGGCCCAGAGGGCCTACGCCCCGGCGGGGAAGGCGAAAATTTCAACCACCCCAGAGGAATAGGCTTCGCATTCCACGGGGCAGGCAGGAATATACTGAATATTTCGAGGATTGAAATTCGAGCCTGACCCCAGTACCATCTTCCGGAGCTACGGGGCAGGCGCGGAGATTGGCCAAAAGGGAGCGTTTTTCAAGGGTCTCAGTTTATCCATGAGCAAAGGGTTTTTCTCATGATCGGGTGGGGTCTCTCAAAATGACCTATGATGACAAACCATGGCTCAAATCGTACGATGAGGGTGTCCACCCTGAGATCGAAATCCCCGATATCTCCTTAGTGGATCGCTTTGATGAGATCCTCAGGAGATTTCCGGAAAGACCGGCAATCCACTTTTTGGGCAAGACCCTGGATTACCGGACAGTCATGGGCCATGCCAACCGGGTGGCCTGGGCCCTCATGGATGCGGGATGCGGCCCCGGCGATGTGGTTGGCATCAACCTTCCGAATATACCCCAGAATCTCATTGCCCAGATAGGCGCCTTAAAGGCAGGATGTGCTACCTCCGGCGTCTCCCCCCTGCTCACGCCGAACGAAATCGTCTATCAACTGACCGACTGCCGGGCAAAGGCCCTGATTACCCTTGATGCCATATTTGAGCACCGTCTGTCGGGTGTCAGCGATCAGTTGCCTGACTTGAAGGTTGTGATCGTCACAGGGATCCTTGATTTTCTGTCCAAGATCAAACAGGCCCTGGCCCGGATCCTGAAGAAGGTTCCCACCGGGAGAATAACCCCTCTGCCGGGGAAAACGGTATGGGGGTTTATGGACCTGCTTGCCCGGTATGGTGATCGGCCCCCGGGCTTGGCGATCAGACCTGAGCAACCATGCCTCATCCAGTACACCGGCGGGACCACCGGGGTCCCCAAAGGGACCGTACTGACCCACAGGAACCTTGTGGCCAATCTCACCCAGATACTTGACTGGGCCAAGCCCGAGATGGGGAAAGAGATCGGCCTGTCGGGGTTCCCTTTCTTTCACCTGGCCGGGCTTATGCTGGGTCTGGTGGGTGTTTCAGTGGGGGCGACGCAGATACTCATCCCCGATCCGAGAAATACCGGGCACATCGTAAAGGAGATGGGCCGGCACAGACTGACATTTCTTGTCAACGTTCCGACCCTTTACATGATGCTCCTGGAGACGCCCGGGTTCAGGAAACTCGACTTCTCCGGACTGAAGTTCTGCATATCGGGTGCGGCACCTTTTCCGGTGGAGGGGATCAGGGAATTGGAGGGGGTGATCGGGCAAAACAAGATGATCGAGGTCTATGGCATGACCGAGACCAGTCCGCTCATCACCATGAACCCGAGACAGGGAGAGAAGAAGATCGGCACGGTCGGACTGCCATTACAGGGAACGCGCGTTAAGTTAATGGACCTGGAAACCGGAACGTGGGAGGTCCCATTTGGGGATGAAGGGGAGATTATTGTACAGGGACCGCAGGTAATGAAGGGTTATCTCAATAAACCCGATGAGACTGAGATCGCGCTAAAAGAACTTGACGGAGAGCGCTGGCTGTATACGGGTGACGTGGGTCGCATGGATGAGGAGGGGTATGTTACTATTGTGGACCGCTCCAAGGATATGCTAAATGTGGGCGGATTCAAGGTCTTTTCCCGGGAAGTTGAAGAAAAGCTCATAGATCATCCGGCAATAGAGCTATGCGCCGTCGTGGGCGTTCCCAATCCCAAAAGGCCGGGCAGCGAGATCGTGAAACTGGTGGTGCAGCTTGACCGCGCATACCCGGAGAGGGTGGAAGAGAGGGTGATAGATGAGATCCTTGTATTTGCGAGAGAGAACCTTTCGCCCTATAAGGTGCCTAAGATCGTTGAATTCATGAAGGAGCTGCCCTTAACCCCGATCGGCAAAGTGGACAAGAAGGCCCTGCGGAAAGATAAGGGGTGATGCTGGTTGCTGGATTGTCAAGAGGGAAATGCTCTTTCACCAGGAGGCCTGATTTGTTGGTACCAATCATTATGCGGAAATGGCCCCACTGAAAATAGTAGGCATCTTGTCATTAGATCTTTGCCTATGGCCTATTTCTGAACTTCAGATTGCCATAATATATGATAATTTCTATCACTTGTTTTTTGGAGGTCTCTCATGAATGACGAATCCATGACAAAAGAGCAACTCCTGGATGAATTGAGGGCGCTGAGGGAGAGTGAGGCTCAAAAAAGAGCTATGCTTGACGGCATCACAATCAATCTCGCTTTTGTTAACGAGAACCTGGAGATATTGTGGGTAAACAAAGCATCCGCTGATTCAGTCAATAGAAACGCAGATGAGATGATTGGGCACAAATGTCACGAGTTCTGGGGTGATCCAAATGCCCCTTGTGACGGTTGTCCTACCGCAAGGGCATTCAAAACAAAAAGGACCGAGCAGACCATAATGCATACTCCCGATGGAAGAGTCTGGGATGAAAAGGGAGAACCCGTCTTTGATGAAAAGGGGGAACTGATCGGGGTGCTTGAAATAGCACATGATATTACAGCGCGAGCACGGGCGGAAGAAGCGCTGAGGGAGAGTGAGGAAAAATACCGTCATATTTTCAACAACGCTCAAGTCGGGATATTTCGAACGCGTATCAACGATGGGAAGGTGCTTGAGTGCAATGACCGCTTTGCTCGGACATATGGTTATGAAACCCCTGAAGAGTGTATGGCTGACTTTGTCGTATCAGAACATTACACAGATCCCGGTATCCGTGAGAAGATGGTGGCTACCCTCATGGAAAAGGGAGAGGTTGATAATCAGGAGGCCCGCATTTCCCGGAAAGATGGTGAGGATGTGTGGGTCCGGTTTTCTGCCCGCGTCTATCCGGGAAAGGGCTACCTGGAGGGTGTTGGATATGAAATCACTGAAGAAAAGAAGGCCTTGAAAGCGCTGCAAGAGAGCGAAGAACGATATAGAACGCTTGTGGATAACTTACCGGTTGCTGTTTATCGAAACACACCTGGCCCTAAAGGGGCATTTCTTACGGCAAATCCTGCCTTCTGCAAAATGTTCGGATTCAAAAACGAGGAAGAAGTCAAAAAGATAGCGCCTGCTGATCTTTATGAAAAGCCCAAGGAAAGAGAGCAATACTCAGATAACCTTATTGAAAAGGGAGTCGTTGAAAATGATGAACGAACACTGATGAAAAGAGACGGAACACCTGTCCATACGTCAATCACTTCCCGTGTCGTATATGGGAAAGATGGAGAAGTTTCTCATTTTGATTCTATTATGCTTGACATCACCGAACAAAAGAGGCTTGCAAACCAACTCCAACAGGCCCAGAAGATGGAGGCTGTTGCCACATTGGCTGGCGGTGTTGCCCATGAATTCAACAATGCCCTGATGGGGATTGTGGGAAACCTTGAACTGCTTAAAATGGATTTACCTGAAGATGAGGGGAGAGATAAATATTTCAA
>JACNIU010000379.1 GCA_014382905.1 Desulfobacterales bacterium | reverse complement strand
CGTTCCTATGAAACGATCCACGTATTTACGTCCTTTGGGAAAGAGACCCTCATGGCCTCAGGCAACAAACAAATGATTGTTTCAAGAAGCTAAAGTGATACCATTTTGCAGGGACCGCTGAAAACCCGCATAGTCCTCGGGAGTATCGATATCGATGCTGTCATAACATTTCTCCGGTTCGACCAAACAGACACGATCACTGTATTTCCGCAAAAGAGACCTCGCGCCGACATCACCCCTCAGCGCCTGAAGTTCCTGGTATAATTCACGACTAAAAATCACCGGATGACCCGGCCTCTCTTTCCCTTTGATCGCCCCAATCTGCATTCCGGAGGCCAGATATCGGCGAAGCAGGAGATTGATCAGATCCCCATCAATGCACGGCATATCGGCCAGAAAGATCATCACATGGTCGTGGGTGTTTTGGATCGCTGAAATCCCCGTGACAATAGAAGAGCTTATCCCCTCCCGGTATTGGGGGTTTTTAACAATCTCCAGCTTTGGCTGGGAAAAGGCGGAGGCAACCACTTTTTTGAGATCCTTTGCTCGATGGCCCAGGACCAAAACCACTCTATCAAGTTCGGAGATCAAGACCTCGCCTAACACCCGCTCGATGAGCGTCGTATCCCCAATCGGCAGAAGCTGCTTTATTTTGCCCATCCGGGTAGACTCGCCAGCAGCAAGAACGATGCCTGCCACCTTCTCACCGCGCCGGTTCATATCTATCGGGCTTCCGTTTCCGCAGTGCCACTCTTGAACCCCGCGTCAAAAACCTTCAGATTGATATCCCGGAACCGGTCAGGGCTGACCTGAGCTATGGTTTTCCTCAGATCATCAGGACTGATGAGGCCATCCGGAAAAGCGGAAAAAAACCCCAGCAAAGCCAGATTTGAAGACATGGGTGCCCCTAATTCGATGGCCACTTCTGATGCAGGGAAGGAACGGTATACAATCCCCGTCCTGTCCAGATAGGGCCTCACCTCTTCCCGGGCAATGGAGCCGTTTGAAGCGTTTGCATAGAGCCTTCCCCCTTTGGCAAGGAAGGGGACATTTCGGTACGCCTCGTTCTCCTCCAGAGCAAGGAGGACATGGGCTGTACCGGCCCTGACAAGGCTGCCTTTCACGTCTCCCACCCGGAGGTGAGAAACAACAGACCCCCCCCTCTGGGCCATTCCATGGGTCTCGGCGACCATGATTTTAAGACCTTTGTTAACAGCAGTCTGGGCCAGCAGTTTGGTCATAAAGAGTATTCCCTGCCCACCCAAACCACTTAAAACAAAATTGACATTTTCCATCAGCTTTGATCTCTTTTCCTTCCCCTAAGGGCTCACTCAAAAATAAGTTCGCAGAATTGACGCTCAGAAATGAACCCTAAGCTTCCACAATAGCGCCCTTGGGGCAGATCTCCAAGCAAACGCCACATTGGGCGCAGAGGGTCTGATTTATCGCAGTACGTCCCAATCTCTCGTCCTTGTAAAGGGCCGGGCATTCAAACCGGTTCAAACAGAAATCGCATTCCACGCAATCGTCTGTTATTGTTACCTTTCTTTTTTTCGGGATGGCCTGTTCCCTGTAGGCAATGACACAGGGGTGACGCGCAATGATAACGGCGATCCCACCTGCCGGATCATTGACATGCTCAGCGGCCTTTTTGACCAATTGGGTCATTCCCTTCAGGTCATAAGGGTCGATGATCTCGATAAAGTCGACGCCACAACCGGCTACCACCTTCTCAAGGGGGATGATTCTTCCCTTGCTCCCATCTGCTCGAATTCCCAGGCCTGGCGTGGGCTGCATCCCTGTCATGGCGGTGGTCTGGTTATCCAAAATCACCAGTATGAACCGCGCGTTGTTGTATACCGCATTCAGCAGTCCTGCGGTGCCGGAATGGTAAAAGGTGGAATCCCCGATGGTGGCCACGATCGGCTGCTCAATCTGATCCTGGGCAAATGAATGGTAAAAGCCTGAGGCCATGGTGATGGAAGCACCCATATCGAGGCAGGTGTCCACGACCCCTAAGTTAAGGCCCAAGGTATAACAGCCGATGTCAGAAGTAAATATCGCTTTTGGCCGGGCCTTTCTGATGGCAAAAAAGGAGGCCCTGTGAGGACACCCGGGGCAGAGGGTCGGTTTGCGTATGGGTAAATTGAGGCTTTTTACCAATTCTGCCGCACCTTGATCTCCATTGTTCTTCAGACCCTCGAGATCAAGCTCTCCAAGCACCCTGTTGATGAGGCCATAAATGATCTCGGGCACTAATTCTCCTTCAGAAGGAACATGTCCCGAGAATCGGCCTAAGACCTTCGTATGATCCCTCAGGAAATATTCAATCACCGTATCTGTCTCTTCAATAACTAGCACCTTGTCACAGGCAGACATAAACTCCTTGGCCAAACCCTCGGGAAAGGGATAAGGGGCACACATTTTCAAGATCGGGATTTCGTTCCGTCCTTCTTCAGACAAGATATCTTTCACTACGGAATAAGAGACCCCGGCGGCTAAGATCCCCAATGGATACTTCTTTCCCGCTGCCAGGTTGTGAAAATTGAACGGGGCGAGGCGATCGAAACGCTTCCCGATTTCCTTTAATTTCTGGTTCAGCTCACCGTGGAGTATAAAACGAAACCGCGGTGTAGCCGCCCATCTACCCGGATCTTTCTCGAAGGATGCCGTCTGGTTATTGCTCGAAAGCGTTCCCCGGGCCAGGTTCTGCCGGGCATGACACACCCGGATCGCAGGCCTCAAAATAACCGGGACCCTGAATTCCTCTGATAGATCGAGGGCAAGACCCGCCATTTGTCTCGCCTCTTCAGGGCTGGAAGGGTCTAAAACCGGCACCTTGGCAAGACGCGCCATCAACCGGGTGTCCTGTTCGGTCTGCGAGGAGTGGGGACCCGGATCATCACAGGAGATGATGACAAGCCCTCCTTTCGTCCCCATATAGGCGGCGCTCATCAGAGAGTCGGCCGCGACATTTAGCCCGACCTGCTTCATGCAACAGGCCGCCCTTTTGCCGGAAATGGCTGCGGCAAAGGCGTTGTCCAAGGCTACCTTTTCGTTGGTAGACCATTCCACGTATGTATTTAGACCCTCCGACTTGATGAGGCGAACCACTTCGGGGAGGATCTCGGAGCTGGGAGTTCCCGGATAAGAGGTCACCACCTGACAGCCCGCCTCCATGAGCCCCAATGCAATGGCCCCGTTTCCCAAAAAAATCTCTTCCTGCATCATAACCCCTATCTCTTTCTCATTCGTCTGTTCCATCAACTTCACCTGCTACAAACCAGGCGAAAGGGTAGTCGGTCTGAGCCATAAAGTCAAGCCGGGAGATAAGAAAGCAGCGGTTCCGGTTATGGCAGGAAATTACCGTTCATTGACAGAGGGCCCTTGATATCTTATAGTGCCTTCACGTTAGAGAAATCCTGATCATCCCGAGCTCAAGCGGAGATATCCTGATGCATCTCAAAACACTCACGCTCCTTTCCGAAAAATACCCAACCAAGGCATATTATCCTTTTAACCTGCCGGTGTTTCATGAAACCCGAAGCATTGGATTCCGTTCGCCCGTGACCTTTTTCGTGGGCGAAAACGGCACAGGAAAGTCTACGCTGTTGAGGGCCCTGTGTCAAAAATGCGGTATCCATATCTGGCAGGGTGTTCAAGGCCGTCGCGTGGAAAATAATCCGTATGAAGAAGCGCTTTATATGTTCATCAACGTCGAATGGTGCAACGGCAGGGTGCCGGGATCATTTTTTGGCTCCGAGACATTTCGCGATTTTGCTCAGTACTTAGATGAATGGGCGGTAGCAGACCCTGAGATGCTCAAATATTTCGGTGGGAAATCTCTGATTACCCAATCCCACGGCCAATCCTTCATGACCCTGTTCAAGGCCCGCTACCGGATCAAAGGGCTTTATTTCATGGACGAACCGGAGACGGCCCTTTCACCAAAAAGCCAGTTGGAGCTGCTGAAAGTGATTAAAGATATGGGGGAAGCAGGGCATGCCCAATTCATTATCGCTACCCATTCACCGATTCTCCTGGCATGCCCCGGGGCGGTCATTATGAGTTTCGATGACATACCCGTCCGAGAAGTCGGGTACGAGGAGACAGAACACTACCTGATATACAACAGCTTTATGAAGGACAAGAGCAGGTACCTGAGAAATCTATGATTTGCGTGAGTTCGCGATTGAACGCCCCTGATCAGCCTTTTTTGGTTCTTTCTTTTGCCTGTTCGATCAATTCAATCAGGGAAACGGTCTTTGTCTTCATTGACCGCGTGAAGGCCTTTTCCCACTCTTCGGCTGAAAGTTCTTTTCTGAAATAATCTTCGACCAAGAAATGGTTATACCAGCAGTCCAAGGTCTTGAAACAGGGAAGGCCCAGGTTTTCTTTGCGACAGTAGGAAAAATAGATTTGATGACCCAGCCTGGGGCAACGGATCATATAATCATTGCCCGGCGGGGTGCTATCCCTTTTCATAGCATTTTCTCTTAGAAATAATACCGGAGGCCGAGGTATCGACCTCCGATAAATATGGGTGAATCTGTGATCAGGGATTAGATAGTTCCCGGTCTGTACTGTTTTGGTTTTGGGAGGGGTTCGATGTCCTTCAAGGCCCTCTGGATTTCCTCTTTCGGCAAGGCATAATCTGCAAGTTTTCCGGCAAAATATGCCTCGTAGGCCGCCATATCCACCAGGCCATGTCCGCTCCAGTTGAAGAGGATGACCTTTTCCTTTCCTTCCTCCTTTGCCTTAAGGGCTTCCCGGATGACAACCGCGATGGCATGGTTTGTCTCGGGGGCGCTAATAAACCCTTCGGTTCTGGCAAAGGTGACCCCGGCCTGAAAGGTTTCCATCTGATGAACCGCTACCGGCCTTATCAAATTGTCTAAAATGAGCTGGCTGATGATTGGGGCCATTCCGTGATACCGCAACCCCCCAGCATGGATGGGTGCAGGAACAAAGCTGTGGCCAAGCGTAAACATTGGGATGAGAGGTGTCATCTGAACCGTATCCCCAAAATCATAGGCAAAAGGTCCCTGGGTCATGGTGGGGCAGGACGCAGGTTCAACGCCGATGATGTCGATCTCCTTGCCGTGGATTTTGTCACGGACAAAGGGGAGACAGTTCCCTGCAAAATTGCTGCCGCCACCCGCGCAACCGATAACAACGTCCGGATAGTCGCCGGCAATGGCCAACTGTTTCTGCGTCTCAAGACCGTTTATGGTCTGATGCATCATCACATGATTCAATACGCTGCCGAGGGAGTATTTGCTGTTTTCGCCCGTAACCGCGGCCTCAACCGCCTCGCTAATGGCGATACCCAGACTTCCGGGGGAATCAGGGTCCTGTTCCAGGATTTTCCGTCCGGCGTTGGTTTCATTGCTGGGACTTGCCACACAAGTGGCCCCCCATGTCTCCATCATAAGCCTGCGATAAGGTTTTTGGTTGTAACTAATCCTCACCATATATACCTTACATTCCAGGCCGAACAGGGCACA
>JACNIU010000378.1 GCA_014382905.1 Desulfobacterales bacterium | reverse complement strand
GGAGTGAACAGGGCCATCGGCGAATTGATAAGGAATGAGGTGATACCACCAAAGGCGACGACTCCAAAGATCGCGGGGAAGGGGAAAGAAGAGGAACCCGAGGATGAGGAAAAGGGGGAACGCTGGAGAATTAACACGGATATCCCACCGGTTTCTTACGGGGACGGTCAGTATGAAGTGAGGATCGGTAATGAGAGCGGAAAGATCAATATCAATGGCGCAAATGAAGCTCTATTGAAAATGATGCTGAAAGGGTTTGGCCTTGAAGAGCATCAGAAAAGTATTATTGTGGATTCCATCATGGACTGGAGAGACGAGAACGACCTTCACCGTCTAAACGGCGCAGAGGATGATTATTACAGGTCGCTCCCAGACCCGTATGAATGCAAGGATGGCGATTTTGACTCGGTTGAAGAACTGCTGATGGTAAGAGGCGTGACGCCTGAGATATTCAACGGGGGGCTCAAGGATGTTGTAACCGTGTTTAAGCCGCCGGAACAACGTATAAGGAGTGTGGCAGGATATAAGTTAATTCGTGCGGATCTCAACAAGATAAATATAAACGCGGCCCCCAAAAAAGTGCTCTCTGTCCTGCCATCCATGACAGAAGACTTGGTTCAGCAGATTATGGATTACAGAAAAGAGTCCGATTTCAGGTCACTGACAGAAGTCTCATCTCTGGTGGGGGGGGATGTGTACAATGTCATTTCCCCGTATATCACTTTGGAAAAAAGTCCTTATTACACCGTCGTGTCAACGGGAAAGATGGCGGACAGCAAGATTCAGCAGGGAGTAGAGGCGTTGGTTGAAATCAATAAGAAACTGAAAAAGGGGTACCGGATAATGCAGTGGCGCGATAATTTTCAGGATCAGGAACAACAAACTTCAGCGTCAGAGAAGGAATGATTATTGTGGAGGTTACATTTGCTTTTTCAGACCAGTCTCGGGGTTGACATACAACATAATTCTGTTTCATTCGCCTATCTGAAGGCATCATTTAAAGGTGTCCGATTGGCGGCCCACGCCACCTATCCTTTTGAAGAAGGGACTCCTGGAAAGGATAAGGCGGACCTGGTAAGAGGACTGATCAGGGATTTTGTGGGGAAAAACAGCATCTCCCCGGCCTCGATTTTCTTGGGAGTGCCACGTGATGTGGCAATCTTCAGGTATGTGGAACTCCCTTTGGCTGTCAAGGAAAACCTGAGGGACACTCTCGGGTATGAAATGGAGAAGTATGTCCCTTTTTCGGCAGATGAAATCTATTTTGATTGCCAGGTAATTGCGGAGGATAAAGATTCCGGTAAAATGAAGCTGCTCATCATAGCAGCAAAGAAAGAGGCCGTTGATCCATATCTCGACCTTTCAGCCCGGATAGGTGTCGGCATTTCAGGCATTGAGATCGGTTCAACGGCCATGGCCAACTACTTCTCTTACCAGCGGGACCCGGGTTGGGCAGATACTTGTGCCATTGTTTATTTGAGCGATGGCCGGTTGGAACTGGATCTTTTAAAGGGAGGCTTTCTCGACTATTCAAGGTCAGTTAATCGGGGAGAATGGGGACCTGATCTCCTTGGCTTTATCTCCCACGAGCTTCAGAAACTAAAGGACGGCCTGGGAGAGAGCCGGGGCAGTTTAAGCGCGGTTTTCTGCGGCTTTGATGCAGCGGCCGAAATGGTTGATCATTTTAGGGCAGATGAAGGTCTTGAAATTCGTTTTGTAGATCTTTCCAGGCGGGGAATTCCCTCTTTTGCCATGATCCCAGCTTATGGTCTCGCCTTGAAGGGTATATTGAAGCTGCCGACCGACATCAACCTTGTGCCTGAGGCGTTTAGAAAGCGGCCCAATAAGGCCGGCCATTATACCATGTTTGTGTTAGCTGGTTTGCTGATCCTGTTAGCCCTTGCCTGGGGCGGTGGAATTATCGTCTCTCAGCAGCTTCATCTGAGACGACTGAATACGGAAATCGCTCGATTGGGCACTGAGGTCGCGAATATCGAACAGACCAGGAAAAAGTGTAATGAAATTGAAATGCAGATCGATTACCTGAATGCACTGTATAGAGTGCCCCCCCCTCTCTTGGAGGTCTTTAAAGAACTCAGCCTGAGGATCCCCAAGAAAAATGCCTGGGTCCGGCGGCTAACCATTTCAGATGGAGAGGTAAAGATGGATGGGGAAGCTGAGGTCTCGTCAGAATTGATATCTTCCCTTGAGGGTTCTCCTCTCTTCAGAGATGTGGCGTTCCTTTCATCTATTACAAGAAGAGGCCAAAGCAAAAAAGAGTTTTTCAGTATCGGGCTAAAACTCAATTAAGCGTGTTGAAATTGCCACCTCAAAAGCGATTTTTTAAAATAACTATGTTCAAAGTTGACTTTCGAAGAAAACATGTCTTTATTGCCTTGGCAATATTGCTGTCTTTGGCGGTTGTTTATCGTTTTTTCCCGTTTTTCCAGGAAGTCTTCTCGCCGAACCAGGAAACTGAGTTAATGGAGAAAAGGTTCGTAAAATATCAGGAAATGATAGATTCCGGGAAGAACATAAACAGAAGACTTGATTCTTTAAACAAGACGGCCAAGGAGTCGGAGTCCAGACTTTTGGTTGGAAAAACGCCTTCTCTCGCTGCAGTTGAGGTTCAAAAGATTATGCAAGAGTCTGCGGACAGGAGTCAAGTTGAGATTAATAGTGTGAAGGTGTTGAAACCCGAGGAACTGGATAACCATAGGTACCTTCGTGTCCCGGTCGAATTTCAGATACTCCCTACTATAAAACAATTGACAGGAATCCTTTATCGGCTGGAGACTTCTCCGAAATACCTGACAGTGAAGAAGATATTTATTCGGGATTATAGCAACAAGAGCCGGCAGCTTACCTGCAGTATCATCGTGGCCGGCTTGATGAAAAGGGCTGAAAATTGAAATTAGGAGATCCGCCGAGATGCTGTTAAAGATATGGCTGGCAAATATTGTCCTGGCGGCGGCAGTCTTTTTTGTGGGGGTGAAGACTGTGGGGGTCTGGACCGAAAAGCGGGTGTTTAAAAACAGCTCAGCCCAAAAGTCTTTAACCTGGCAGGAAAAGAACGTCGCAAAAAGAATGATGCCTCCTGAATCGGAATACCAGGTTATTGTGAGCGATAACCTGTTCTTTGCTGACCGTTCTGAGGGTCAGCAGGAGGAACCGAAACAAGGGCCTGCAATCATCCAAAAGGCTGGGGGAAGTCGCCTCAAGATATTGGAACAGGTCGTAAAACATACCAATCTATACGGCGTTATTATAGTAGATGATCGCAGAGAGGCGTTTATCGGCGAGATTCCTGCGAGGAAGCCGATAAGAATCGGCGAGGAAGGAATCAAATGGGCGAAGGTAGGAGACACGGTAGGCATATTTAAGGTAAAGCAGATCAATAATAGAAGCGTCCTTTTGACTGCCGAGGGCCATGAATGGCAAATCTCTTTGTTTGATAAGGACAAGCCGAAAAAGCGGGTTCCTGTAAAAAGAGAAACCGGGGCGATAGTGGTTGGCGCTGGATTAGAACCCAGGATCGGGGGGCTATCTGAAGAGGCGAAGGCGAAAGAAAAGTTACCGGTGCCTGCGACTGCAAAGAAAGATATTTTTGAAAAGGGCCAAGATACCAAAAAAAACCTATCTATGCCCGCTGGATCCGGGCCAGACAAAAGGTAAATAGATTATGAAACGAATCAAGTTAAGCAAGGTAGCTTCTTGCTGGATACTTTTGTTGACGGTTATTTTTGCGGCAGGATGCGCTGGCCCTAAAGCCGCGGATAAGGCAAAAAGCACTAAGTTGGAGAGGAGCGATATCCCAAAAGCTCCTTCAGCATCTGTCCCAACCCCTTCTCCCAACGAAAAGTCGCGAATAGAGCAACAGGTTGCCGATCCGGTAAGGCCGGAGCCCGCGAAAATACCTTCAGTCCTGCCACCTCCAAAAACCGATGTGGAGTCGCCGCGGGTGTCCAAGCCTGAACCTTCACGGGCCACCTCAAGAGCCGCTGAAGCAGCGAAAAAGGAAGAACCCCCTGAAAAGACAGGCCCTAAGATTGTCCTCAATTTTGATAACGCGGATCTCTATGCTGTGATCGGGACGATTGCCGAACTTTTGGGGATTAATTATATCGTTGACCCAAACGTCACGGGTAAGGTAACGATCAACACGGCTGGCGGGCTTTACAAAAAGGACCTCTTTCCCGTTTTTCTTCAGATACTTGAGGTCAACGGTCTGACTGCCATCAAGGAGGGTAGCCTGTACAGAATTGTTCAGCTAAAGGACAGTCCGCGAATGCCGATTGACTCACGCATTGCCCACGGGGACGAAGATATCCCTCCCATGGACAAAATCGTCATCCAGATTATTCCCCTAAAATTTATATCTGCCCAGGAGATGACGAAGTTAATCACGCCGTTTATCTCTGCGGGAGGGACCATTGTCTCAGATACGGCTTCAAATACACTGTTAGTGGTCGACAAGGGTATCAATATCCTGAAGATCCTGAGGCTGGTGGAGACGTTTGATGTCAATATGCTCGAGAAGGTATATTACAGGTTTTATCCCCTCAAATATCTTGACGCTGAGGATGTGACCAAGACCCTCAGTGACTTCACTTCCTCTTATGAGAAGATTAGCAATGTGTTTGTCAGGTTTATTGCCATAAGCAGGATCAATACCCTGTTTGTGGTGAGCACGACGCCCCTTGTATTTGAGAAAATAGAAGAAATCCTCCGTCAAATTGATATAGTGGACGAAGAGGTCGCGCCGCAGGTTTATGTCTATTTTGTCAAGAATGGGGAAGCTAAAGATCTGGCCACGCTATTGGACAAGGTTTTTCGTAAGAAAGCCGCTGCAAAAGAAAAGACGACGGACAGTAAGAAGAAGGCCGGAGGCGTTGCCGCTATCTCTGGTAATCCCTTTTCCAAGGCCCGCATGGAGGAGAAGAAAAAAGAGGAAAAGGCTGCTGAAAAATCCAAGACTGACAAGACTGAAGTGAAGGCGGAGAAGATTTCCACTGCCGCAAAAGAGGAGACAGCGGGAACCTTGATGAGCGAAGTCAATATCACCCCGGACGAGATAAGGAATGCCCTCATTATCGAGGCTACCCCACTTGATTACCGGATTATAGAGAACATCCTGAGGCAGTTAGATGTATTGCCCAGGCAGGTATTGATTGAGGCCACCATCGCGGAGATCACAGTGAATACCAGCACCGAATTTGGGATGGAGTGGGCCCTTGGGAAAGGCGCTGCCGCAGCGGGGGCAGGGAGCTTCGCAGCCACCATAAACAAATTGGTCGGAACCGGAACCGATGTCGCATATTCGGGGCTCAGGTATTCCATAGGGGTGACCGACAAATGGTATGCAGCGCTCCATGCCCTGGCCAGTGAAGGGAGGGTAAACATCCTCTCATCTCCCCATGTCCTCGCATCAAACAACAAAGAGGCAAAGATCGATGTCTCAAGGGAGATTCCGATTGCAAGCGGGTCAACACAGGTTGCAACCGCTGCAGTTATATCAGAGACCACCATCGAGTACCGGGACACGGGCG
>JACNIU010000258.1 GCA_014382905.1 Desulfobacterales bacterium | reverse complement strand
GGTGGGGGGGATAGAGGAGGAACAGTGGGAGAAAGGAAAGGGATGAGGGGAGAAATCTGCTGGCGACGAGCCGGTGTAAGGGCCGGGCTCGGCACTGACGGGGAGAATGGTCTGCTTATCACCCGGGAATTCGGGGCGGCAGTACGGCTTTCGGGGGTCGTGACCTCCGCGGACCTGGAACCGGATGCACCCTTGGACGAAGACCTCTGCGACCACTGTAAACGCTGCATTGAGGCCTGTCCCGTTGGGGCTCTTACAGGCGAGGGGAGTGTTGACAAGAAGCTCTGTGGTAATGAGATATTCAAGTATGGTTTCCGTTACTTCAAAGACTTCATGGGGGATCTCATCAAAAGACCGAAGGAGGAAGTCGAAGGTCTCCTAAAGGGGCACGGGTTGAGGGAGATGTGGCAGACGTTCATGACGGGAAACTACTACTACTGTTTTCAATGCCAGTCCCAGTGCCCGGCAGAAAAACTTCCCGGGAAATCTTGAAGATCTCATATGTTGAGAGTACAAGATTTCTCTCTGCGATCGAAATGACCTGTTCACCCGGTTCGACTTTTTACGAAACGATCCATTTTAATCAAAAAAATCAGGCTACCCACCATGAATCAAATCAGGATTTCCGGTTACATTCCTGGGTCCATAGGTCGAATCACCGAGCTTCATGCCACCTACTACAGTGAGCACTGGGGGTTCGGGCTATTCTTTGAATCCAAAGTGGCCACGGATATGTCGGCGTTCTTGAAACGTTTTGATGAGACCCGCGACGGCTTCTGGGTGGCCTCTGTGGATGGCGTTATTGTAGGTTCCATTGCCATAGACGGGATTAAGGCCGACAGTGAAGGCGCACACTTGAGGTGGTTCATCGTGGCGCCCGGGTATGAGGGAGAAGGTATAGGAAACAGATTGATCCGGGAAGGCATCGGTTTCTGCAAAAAAAAGAGATTCAAAAGGATTTATCTCTGGACTTTTGCGGGGCTCGACCCGGCTCGGTACCTGTATGAGAAATACGGATTCAGGATCTGCAAAGAGATAGACGGGAATCAGTGGGGGGTGAGGGTTAAGGAACAGATGTTCGAGCTCAGGCTTTAATCAAACATCAAAAAGGGCTCCACGCAGATGCCTTGATTTACAATGGAATTTTCTGGTTTTTCAGGGGCAATTAAAAGAGGAGGGGAATATGGAATTAACAGAGACGCTAAAAAGCAATCTGGCCATCAAGGCGGTGCGAAATGTCCAGAGAGGGTATGCGGAAGACGATAAGACACGGGGCCTGTTCCGACCGGAAATAAGACTCGACATTCAGCGCTCCCGCCTGATGACGGAATCATTTAAGGAGACGGACGGACAGGCTATGGTCCTCCGCCGGGCCAGGGCCCTGGCCCACGTGCTGAACAACATGGATATTTTTGTCAGGGATTGGGAACGGATCGTGGGTTACCAGACATCAAGCCCGGAGGGACTTTTTCATCCCATAGAGATGAACTGGAGATCCGTGAAACGGCTCGTAAACAGCGAAGCCGGAAAGACCCTCCTGGATGATGAAGGGAGGAAGGAGTTTGATGAGCTTTGTGAATACTGGAAGGGTAAATGCATCAGTGACCGGCACCAGGAGACGTTTACGGGGGATCTGGGCAAATACTGGAAATACGAGGGAACCTTTCTCTGGAGTCAGTGGTCCGAACTTGGCATCCCGGATTATGAGACCCTGTTTCGAACAGGCTTGAACGGACGGATTCAAATGGCCCGGGAGCGACTCGAAGAGATAGACCGGACGGTCCCCGTTGATTACCTCGATCAGAAGGAGTTTCTCCGGTCCGTTATCATTGTTTTGGAGGCCGTGATCGGGTTTGCAGCCCGGTATGCCGCCCTGGCAAGGGAGATGGCAAGATCCGAGACGGATACCAGGAAAAGAGAGAGGCTGGAGGAGATTGCCGCAACCTGTGAGCGGGTTCCCGCCCACCCTCCAGGGACATTTTTAGAGGCGGTCCAGTTTTTCTATTTCATCCACCTGGTGCGATACCTGGAATATTCCACTCTCGGTATCGGCTTGCGCGTAGATTATCTCCTCGGTCCCTATTATGAAAAGGATCTGAAAGAGGGTAGAATGACAAAAGATGAGGGGCTGGAGATTCTTCAGCTTCTATGGGTCAAGTTTCTTGAGCTGGGGCTGGTCTATTCGCCTCTGGTCACATCCATCTACGGAGGTGTGGCCTCACTCCAGGCCATTACTATTGGAGGAACAGACGGGGATGGTCAGGACGTGACCAATGGGTTGACCTACCTGGTGCTGGAGACGGCAAAGACCATGAGAACCATAGAGCCGAGTGTGGCATTGAGAATACATGACGGAACGCCCGAGGAATTGTTGTCAAAGGCCACGGATGTCATAAGGACAGGGATCGGTTATCCTTCTCTTTTCAATGATGAGGCCCTTATTCCGCTTCTGGAGAAGTGGGGCGTCCCCGAAGAAGACGCAAAAAAATATGCCGTCTCCGGATGTGTCTACATGTGTATCCCGGGTAAAAATATTACCCGACGTGTCATGGGTTATTTCGTGCTGGCCAAATGTCTGTGGTGGGCTCTTCACCAGGGCATTGACCCGAAGACCGGCGAGCAATGGGGGGCCGAAACCCCTGATCCCGCCACCTTTAAGTCATGGGAAGATGTACTTGCCGCCTACCTGGAGCAGGTCAAATTCTTCACGGCCAGGCTGGCCCAGGTAGAGAACACCTGCCGTGAATTGCACGCCAAATACTGTCCCAGACCTTTTTATTCGGCCATCGTCGAGGGGTGCATAGAGCAGGGAAAAGAACGTACCCAGTGGACCTATCCTTCCATGGTCCATGACATGGTCGTTGTGATCGGTTCAACCAATGTGGCGGACGCCTTGACAGCCATTAAAAAGGTGGTCTTTGAAGACCGGGCAATGACCCTCCCCCAATTGATCGAGATCATGGACAGGAACTGGCAAGGTCGGGAAGATGCAAGACAGGCTTGTCTCAATGCCCCGAAATACGGAAATGACGATGATTATGCTGACCTCGTTGCCCGGGAGGTGCATCACCGAACCGAGGCGGCCATGGAAACGGTCAAAGACCGGTTCGGCTTCTCCATGAGAGGGGATGGAAGTGCCGTATCCGCAACTTACGGTCTTGGTGCCGATACGCCCGCAACGCCTGACGGCAGGATGGATGGGGATCCCTTTGCCGATTCCACGCTGGCTCCCCTGCCGGGCATGGACAAAAAAGGCCCCACGGCCGTTCTGAACTCCTGTGCAAAGATCGATACGCTTAAGACCTATAACCATCTGTTAAACCAGAAGTTCCAGCCACAATTTCTTGAAGACGACCTGAAACCCGTGTTTATTGACTATATCAGGACCTGGAAAGAGAAGGGGATTCCGCACATCCAGTTCAATATTGTGGATAAGGAGACCCTGGTCGAGGCCCAGAAAAAACCCGAGGAGTTCGAGGATCTTATCGTGAGGGTGGCAGGATTCAGCGCCTATTTTGTGGATCTGTCAGAGGGGCTTCAGGATCACATCATCGATAGGACCGAGCACAGCTTTTCCTGAGTGGTGTCCCCTGTATGTAATTGATCGAGAGAAAGTCACATTGTCCGCACTGGTACGCCCTGGCGTCTCTCGCGTTGGGAGAAGTGATATTTTTCATGGTATTGCCAAGAAACCAAAATTGCGAAAAGGGACTGGTATTTAATATACAGCGTTTCAGTATTCATGACGGGCCCGGAATCAGAACAACCGTTTTTATGAAAGGCTGCCCTTTGAGGTGTCTCTGGTGCTCCAATCCGGAGTCACAGGATTTCCTTCCCAATCTCATGGTTCGGGACATCAACTGCCGGGGCTGTGGGGCATGTGTGGAGGCCTGTCCTGAGGGAGCCATCACCTTAGTCCGGGACCAGGGGAGGCGGATCCATTGGGAAAAATGCAATCAATGCCTGGAATGCGTGAATGGCTGCATGTATGACTCCCTAAGGCAATGCGGAAAGGAGATGACGGTTGAGGAGATCCTGGATGAGGTTCTCAGGGACGAGCCCTTTTACCGAAACTCGGGAGGCGGCATGACCGTCTCGGGCGGTGAGGCGCTTTCACAGAGCGAGTTTGTGGCCGACCTTCTGGGGGCGGCAAAGGAGGCAGGGCTTCATACGGTCCTGGACACAACAGGTTACGCGCCCTGGGAAAAGATGGAAAGAACGATTCCCTTTGTGGACCTGATTCTCTGGGATATCAAGCACCTTGATTCCCGTGAGCACAAACGGGGCACGGGTCTGGAAAATAAAGTTATCCTGGAAAATATGAAAAGGGCTTCAGACCTGGCAAAGGCGATCTGGCTGCGCATGCCCCTGATAAAGGACTTTAATGATTCAGAAGCCCATATTCGGAAGGTCATCGCCTTAGGCAAAGAGATCAGGGCGGAGAAGGTCTCTCTTCTTCCCTATCACGAGGGGGGAAAGTCCAAGTGCGAGCAGATGGGCCGGGTCTATCCCTTTCCTGAGGGAAAATCTCCTACTGATGAAGAGATCAAGCGTCTCAAAGGGACCATTGAAAAAGAGGGGCTGAAGGCCGCAATAGGCAGCTAAAGGGCCGATGCGATCTCCTCTGCCACCCTTTTTGCCGCATCCTGCGGGTTCTTTGCGTCACGGATCGGACGTCCTATTACCACGTAGTCCGAGCCGTTCCTGACGGCATCTGCGGGAGTGACAATCCGTTTCTGGTCGTCCTGATCAACCACGGTCCAGGCCGGTCGTATCCCCGGGGTCACCGCTACCATATCAGGGCCTATCTCGCTTCTCACCGCTGCCACTTCCAGGCCGGAACATACCACGCCATGACACCCTGCCTCCCTGGCCATGCGCGCCTTCAGGAGAACCAATGCGGAAACATTATCCGCATACTCTCCCGCATAACCCAATCTCTTCAATTTCTCCTGATTGAGGCTTGTGAGGACGGTAATTGCCAATATCTTGGAATTGCCCGGATTCTCTTGTGCAACGCCTCTGAGGGTTTCGTCTCCCTCATCACAGTGAACCGTCACAAACTGCGGCCGATAGAGGCTTGCCGCCATAAAGGCCCGCTTGACAGTGGCAGGGATATCGTGGAGTTTCAGGTCGAGAAATATCCCCGCGTCTGTAAAATTGCGTATGGCCTTGAGTATTTCAGGCCCCTGGGCTATAAATAATTCCAGACCCACCTTAAAGAGACCGACATGACCATCAAGGGTCTCAACATAGGAGATGGCCTGATCGTAGGTGGGCAGATCTAACGGAAAAATTATATAATCTTTCGGTTCTTTCATAAATGAATCCTTTTTTGGGTATTGGGTACTGGGTATTGGATAAATAGCATGTTCCGTTTGAATAATCTGCGTTAATCTGCGTAATCTGCGGATGGGTATTGGGTATTAGGTACTGGGTGTTTAGACACTTGGCCAAACAAAATAATGGACACACGCAAAAAAAGCAACTATATTGCCGGGAATTATGAGCCACCGTAGCTCAGTTGGTAGAGCACCTCACTCGTAATGAGGATGTCTGC
>JACNIU010000144.1 GCA_014382905.1 Desulfobacterales bacterium | reverse complement strand
TCTTGCGTATAATTCCTGAACCGTGTCAACTCTTTCTGGAAAGTCAGCTTAAATGAGCCGGTAGGTCCGTTCCTTTGCTTCCCAATAATAATCTCCGCAATATTGCGGTTTTCTTCTGAATTAGGATTGTAAATCTCGTCCCTGTAAATAAAGGCGATCACATCCGCATCCTGTTCGATAGCCCCGCTCTCTCTCAAGTCTGCCAACTGTGGCCTCTTGTTCGGTCTATCCTCCACCTTTCTATTTAGCTGGGACAGTGCTACCACAGGCACATCGAGGTCTTTGGCTAACCCTTTCAAGGATCTTGATATCTCCGACATTTCTAATTGTCTGGATTCAGCCGATCGCCTTCCATGGATCAACTGCATGTAGTCCACGATAACAAGTGCTACATCGCTTCGTTTTTTTAATCTCCTGCACTTCGCCTTCATCTCGAGCACACTGATAGCGGAGCTATCATCAATAAATATCGGCAGTTCTGACAGGCGGTCAGCCGATTCCGTCAGGCGGGGCCAGTCGTCGGCCCTTAGGCTTCCGGTTCTCAGTTTTGTGGCATCTATCCCGGAATCAAACCCCAACAACCTGATACCCAACTGCTGCCTCGACATCTCTAAAGAAAAAACAGCCACCGCATTCCCTGTCTTCTTGGCCGCATTGTACCCGATGTTAAGGGCCAGGGCCGTCTTTCCCATGCTCGGTCTCCCGGCAATAATAATCAGGTCTGACGGTTGCAGTCCCGCGGTCAAACGGTCCAACTGCTCAAATCCGGTCGGGACACCGGTCACATAGCCTTCGAATTCGGCAGCACTCTCAAGTTTCTTGAAGCTCCCGTCGATAACCTGCTTCAGGCTCTGAAACCCCTCTCTCTTCTGGGCCTCGGCGATATCAAATATCGACTGTTCGGCCGCATCGAGGAGGTCTTCGGTGCTTTCTTCAACCTGAAAACACAACTCGGAAATGGTTGAACATTGGCTGATCAACCTCCTTCGAACCGCCAGATTCCTGACAATCTCAGCATAATAAACGATTCCGGCAGAGGTTGAGACGGCCTGGACCAAAAGGGCTAAGTAATCGGTGCCGCCTACCTTTTCCAGGCTTTTTTTCTTGGCAAGGACTTCGGACAGGGTGATAATATCTATCGGTTCAGCGCGGTTATACAACTGGACCATCCCCTCGTAGAGCGCATCATGGGCTTCCCGATAGAAATCATCATGCGAGAGGATGTCCGCAATCTGGTTCATGGCGTCGTTATTGATTAGGATACCGCCCAATATAGCCTGTTCAGCCTCAACATTATGGGGCGGAACTTTTAGATAGGAAATCGGCGCTTTTTCTTTTGTCCGAGACATATATTGGGATTGAAGATCTTAGATTTCAGATTTCAGATTTTACGTCTTAAATGGATTTAGGTCCGACTTTTCCCTTATTCCTTTTTCTCCTCTTCAGCAGCTACGACCACTTTCACGGAACCTACCACCTTGGGATAAATCTTGACAGGGACATCATACTCACCCAAGGCTTTTATAGGTTTCTCTAAGACGATCTTCCGCCTGTCTATCCCGATTCCCCGGGCTTCCAGGAGCGAAGCGATGTCTATCGTGGTGACTGAGCCGTAAAGCTTCCCTTCTTCTCCCGCTTTTAGTGAAAGGTTGACCACAATTTCTTCCAGTTTTTTCTTCAATTTCTCGGCATCCTGTCTCCCCTTCAATCTTTTTACATCGATCTTTTTTCTTTGCAGCTCAAGGACCTTCAGATTCTGTGGATTGGCTTCCAGGACAAACCCATTCGGTAGTAAATGGTTGCGTGCGTACCCCCTGGCAACATTTACGATATCCCCCTCTAAGCCCAATTCATCCATATCCTGTCGCAAAATTACTTCCATTGGTATTTTCCTCCGTCACGTTGATTGGCTGTCCGCCCTCCTATGAATTTTCCTGAAGTCTACCCATTGATCAAAGAGTCCGGCAAAGGTCAAAACAGCCAGAAAAAGCTGTTGGACCATTATCAAAAAATAGATGCCGAGCCTGATCCAGGAAGGAACTTTATACTTGTTCAGAAAAAACACAATAATGGATAGCCCATGAAATAGATAAATGGCCAATATGACAATCAGGGTGTTTATGGCCAGGAATTCTATACTCCCTGAAGATACGAATAAAGCAAAACCGGCAACGATCAGACCCCATACCAGATTGTCAGGCGCCTGCCAACGATCCATTGGGACAAAATCGGGGTATTCAAGATTGCGCTTTTTAAATAGTGGTTTGGCAATCACAACATTTAGCCAGAGCGCAAATCCTGTCCCGATAATTATAAGAGAGGGGTAGATCTGTGAAATAGTGGCCATAAAGACCCTTGCATATTCCTTCAGCTCAAGGGCGTTCTGATTGCCCACATTTGCATCCTCGTAGGTCTTGATCGTGGCGCTCAGATGGTCCCCCAAATACTTGAGAACCATCTCTATCGGCCCCATATTTCTTGAAAGGCCGATGATGAAAAGTAACCCTGAGCCGAGGAGCACCATAAACAGCGTTGCAAGAAATATGGTATTGCCGAGGCTGAGATTCTTTCTGAAAAGCTCAGACAGCCCAATCCCTATGATGCTGAATTCCAGCACCAGCAGGGTGATATGCGTATAGCCTGCAATATAAGCGATAACGCCTATCGCACAGATTGCCACAACCGCAAGCTTCATACCCTCGTAAAGGCCCAGTCTGGCAGAATAATAGAGGAACGGCAAAGGTGTTAGCAGGCTAAAAAAAGGGCCAATAAACGGGATCAAAGTGGACGCCAAAAGGAGACATGCGGCCCCACAGACACACCCCAATACATCAGTAATTTTCATGGGATTTCAAGGATGGCAAAAGTCCCGAATATTAGCAAGATCAGGATCAGGATGTTTCCAGGGACTTTAGATCATTTCACAATGGACGTTGTATATGGTAACAGGGCAATATTTCGGGCCCTTTTAATGGCTACGGCCAGCATCCGCTGGTGTTTGGCACAGTTGCCGGAAATTCTGCAAGGTGTAATTTTACCCCGTTCAGTTGTAAAATACCTTATAATTTTGATATCTTTGTAATCGATCGTAAGGCTGCTATCCGCACAGAACTTGCACACCTTTCTTCTATGATAGGTTTTTCTGAATCTGCCTTTACTCCCCCTATCCCGGTCGTCGCCCCCATTTCTGTTGTATGTTCTACTGTATGCCATTTTCACCCTCGTCTTCTGTGCTTGTCTCGTCCGTGTCTTCGACGTCTCCCACGACCTCTGTCTTTCCCTTTTCTCCTTCGGCCTTCAACGCCTCTGGATCAGCACTATCACTCAGCTTGACCATCTGATATTTGATGACCCTGTCATCTAAGCTCATTTCCCTCTTGAGCTCGGCTGTAATGCCTGGCTCACCGCAATATTGCAGGAGGACATAGTAGCCCCTGTCAAATTTCTTCACATCGTAAGCTAACGTTCTTTTCCCCCATTCATCAACCTTGGTAACGACGCCCTCGTTCTTTTCTACGAGACCGGTCATCTTGGTCACGACATCGCGATAATCATCATCCGCCAAGTCAGGGTTAATAATATATAGGGTTTCATAATATCTCATACTTATTTTCTCCCTTCGGCCTTTTTCCTGATCAGGATTTTCTGGGTCCCACTAAACCGGATAAGGAGGGGTCGGGCCTTGCAGATCGGTAAAGAGGGACAAGGAGCCATTTAGATTTAAACAAAAAATAATATCATTGTAAAACCTGTCTGTCAAGAAATTAATTTTGGCCACTCCCGGCTATTCGAAAAAATTGCGCACCGTATACCCCTCCCTGCGACACAAGAGATCCCGCTCTGCCTCCTGGAGGTCTCGGGCAACCATCTCCGCAACCATCTCGGCAAATGTCGTCTTGGGTTCCCAGCCAAGCTCCTTTCTTGCAAGACTCGCGTCGCCCAGGAGGGCGTCTACCTCTGTGGGCCGAAAATACCTGGGATCAACCGCCACAATGCACCGCCCGGTTTTCTGATCGTATCCCTTTTCATCTACACCTTCTCCTTCCCAGCGGATATCAAAGCGGAGTTCTTTCCCCGCAGCATTTACGAACTCGCGCACAGAATGCTGGATCCCCGTAGCAACGACATAGTCCTTTGGCTTTTCCTGCTGGAGCATAAGCCACATGAGTTCCACATAGTCACGCGCATGACCCCAATCCCTCTTTCCATTGAGATTCCCCAAGTAGAGCGAGCCCTGAAACCCAAGCTTAATTCTCGCCAAACCCCTTGTGATCTTTCGGGTGACGAATGTCTCCCCCCGGAGAGGGGATTCGTGATTAAACAGAATCCCATTGCACCCGAAGATTCCGTAGGCCTCCCTGTAGTTAACCGTAATCCAGTAGGCATATAATTTGGCTACTGCATAGGGAGAACGGGGATAGAAGGGGGTCTTCTCGCTCTGGGGCGCCTCCTGGACTAAACCGTAGAGTTCGGAGGTCGATGCCTGGTAGAACCTGGTCTTCTTCTCCAGGCCCAAGATGCGAATAGCTTCTAACAGGCGAAGTGCCCCCAGGGCGTCCGCATTGGCTGTGTACTCCGGAGTCTCGAACGAGACCTTAACGTGGCTCTGGGCCGCCAGGTTATAGATTTCATCGGGCTGAACCTGCTGGATAATCCGGATGAGATTCGTGGAATCCGTCAGATCACCGTAGTGGAGCACAAACCTTCTCCCAGATTCGTGCGGATCCTGATAAAGGTGGTCAATCCTGTCCGTATTGAAGAGCGAGGCCCTCCGTTTGATGCCGTGAACCTCGTAACCCTTTTTCAACATAAACTCGGCCAGATATGCTCCGTCCTGTCCAGTAATTCCGGTGACAAGCGCCTTTTTCATAGCTGTTTCCATCCTTTCCATATACCGGGATCCTGTTCAAGATTCCGTCAAGTAGTTATCATGATTTGAATTCATATCGCTATTCACATCTTTCCTCACCATGTCTCTTTTCTGCTTCCACCATCATCCTTGCCACGTCACACATTTTATATTTGGCCTTCCACCTTAGTTTGCGTGCTGCCTTATCCGGATTTGCGCTGACGGCAAGGATATCCGTGGGCCGGAAAAATTCCCGGCTTATTTTCACATGGTCCTGCCAATTGAGGCCCAACACCTTGAAGACATTGTCAACGAAATCCTCCAACCTGTTTGTCTCCCCGGTGGCAATGACATAATCATCAGGATCCTCCTGCTGAAGCATGAGCCACATGGCTTCGACATATTCCGGGGCCCAGCCCCAGTCCCTCTCGACGGAGATGTTCCCTAATTCTAATTTTTCTTTGCTTCCTTCTGCAATGCGGCAGGCTGCATTCACTATCTTTCGGGTCACGAACCTTTGCGGCCGGAGAGGGGACTCATGGTTGAAAAGAAGACCGGAGCTGGCAAAAAGACCATACGCCTCCCGATAGTTGGCCATCTGCCAGAAAGCGGCTGCCTTGGCAACGGCATAGGGACTCCTGGGCCGAAATGGTGTCAGTTCGTCAGCCGGCCGGCCATCCGTGTTGCCAAAACATTCACTGGAGCCCGCATTATAAATTTTGATGCGCGCTTCCAAGAACCTTATTGCCTCCAGGAGGTTTAATGTTCCGATGCTGATGCTTTCAAATGACTCAACCGGCTGCTCAAATGAAAGTCCCACCGAACTCTGTCCGGCGAGGTTGTAGACCTCATCCGGCCGGACCTTCTTGAGGACCTGGAGGACGCTGCGGAAATCGTTTAGAGATGCCGATTCCACCTCCACCTGATCTCTGATCTTCAATCGAACCAAGTTCGAAAAACTACACATCTGCGCGTCCCGTGAAGAACCAACGACCCTGTAGCCCTTTGTCAGGAGGAATCTGGCTAAGTATGATCCGTCCTGGCCGGAAATTCCGAAAATCAGTGCTCTCTTTTCCATAACCCGCCTATCGATTGCCCGTCTGAGGATGAATGTCCGGCAACATCTGATCGGTATTGAATAACCTTCTTTTTGTCAGTTGTCAAACATGGATGCACCCCCGCCGTTTAAACCATATCGTTGTTAACGCGCTGGAGACGCCGAATTGCCTTGATTCGCTCAAGGACAGGGGGATGGCTATAAGTTAGAATCACCTTGAAGGGATGGGGGGTCAGATTTGAGAGGTTGTCAACACTCAGCTTTTTTAACGCCGCAATCATGGATTGGGGCTTCCGGTACGTGGTAACTGCGTAGTCATCCGCTTCGTACTCATGTCTGCGGGAAAGCATGTTTCCGAAGACAGACAGAATCATATCGATTGGGACATAGAGAAACCCGAAAAAAAAGAGACTCGCGTAAATAGAGGTATGCTCCATGCGAAATGCCGCAAACAACTCCCGGTTGTTGATGAAAATAGACAGGATAAAGAACATCAGTCCGGTCGTCAGGATAGAAATCACAATCGATTTTAGAACATGTCTTTTCTTGTAATGACCCATCTCATGGGCAAGAACCGAAACAAGCTCATCCTTGGTGTGCTTTTCAATAAGGGTGTCAAAAAGGACAATCCTTCTGAACCTGCCAAATCCGGTAAAAAAGGCATTCGACTTGGTGGAACGTCTTGAGCCGTCCATGGTGAACACCCCTTTCAGCTTGAAATCCTGCCCTTTCGCATACCCCTCTATGGCAGACTTTAATTCTCCGTCCTCCAAAGGTACAAATTTGTTGAAGATCGGCATGATAACAACCGGGGCAATAAAGATGAGAAACACCTGGAACAGGGTCACGGCAATCCAGCAATATACCCAGGCCAATGGCCCGGTCTCCTCAAAAAACCATAACACACCGGAGAAGAGGATGCCCCCGATTACTGCAGCCAAAACCCAGGTCTTTACGATGTCCAGCACAAAGGTCTTTGGTGTTGTCTTGTTAAAGCCATACTTCTCTTCAATGACAAAGGTTCTGTATATGGAAAAGGGAATCGAAAGTATCTGCGATGCAAACACGAGGATACCGGCGAAGATGAGACCGGTCAGGATTGCACTTAGGTGAAAGCTCCGGGCAAACTGATCAATCAGATTGAAACCCCCAAATAGGATGAAGCCAATCGTAACCGGGGTTGTAATGGAATCGGTGACAAACCCAAAGCGGGTGTTTTCCTTAAGATATTCCTGGGATTTCCTGTATTTCTCTCTGTCATAGTAGCCTGAGAACTCCTCCGGCAGATCGGTTCTCAAGTACCGCACATTTTGGATATCGACGATCAGGTTTAACAGATAGTCCCCGATCAAGATGGCAAGAATTATTACAAGAAAGACCAAAGAACCTACATCCTCTGTTTCATTTCGCCCAAATTACGGCAGATAACCGACAAGTCAAAACGAACCGGCAATTCCCGATTTCCGGTTTATCCGGGGCAAGGTGTTTATTAAATAAGTTGCGCCCCCCTGTAATGGTCCATATACGTCTGGCTCAAGCCGTCCCTGTCCATTTTCAGGGCAAGCGGCAGATGATCAAGGATATCCTGGGCAGTTATCCCGTCCTCTCCCTTTTCTTCGGCAGCCAGGTCCCCGGCAAGCCCATGAATAAATACCCCTTTTAAAACCGAATCTCCTATATCCAGGCCGAGACCAAACATGGCGGCGATAGCCCCTACAAGAACATCTCCCGAGCCAGCGGTTGCCATACCCGGATTCCCTGACATATTCATAAACACCCTTTCATCGGGAAATCCTATCAGGGAACGGCCGCCCTTCAGAACCACGATCGCGTTCAGTTCCCGGGAAATGCGCTGAAGGATGCCGATTTTGTTGGCGTCTATCTCCCTTATGTCCATCCCCGTAATCTTAGACATCTCGCCCGGATGCGGGGTGAGAATCGTAGCGGATCTTCTCTCCTTTATAATCTGCAGATTCTTCGAAATAGCGGTAATTCCATCACCATCTATAAGGAGTGGCCTGTCGATCTTTTTTGCCAATTCCCTTGCCAGACTCTGGGTTTCTTCGTCTAATGACAGGCCGGGACCCAAGACAACCATGTCCATCTTCGCTGACAGATTTAGGAGAAAGTCTTTATTTTCAAGGGATATACTTCCGGAGGCTGTCTCTCTTTGTGGTACAAAAACGATTTCACTCCCCTTGCCGGCGATATAGGGCGTAATGGATGCGGGTGCTGCAAGCCTGGAATACCCCCCTCCGGCCTTCAGAAAAGAGAGGGCAGAGAAATAAGGCGCCCCAAAATAGTTGGAAGCGCCAGCGACAAAGAGAACCTGGCCAACACTCCCTTTGTGCGCATCTTTGTCTCTGGGCGGGAGGCTTTTTGGCCGGTTGATTCCAACCTTCAGGGCGTCCGAGCCATATATTTCAGGAGGAAAGGATATGTGCGTGACGAATAGCTTCCCGCAAAAGTCGTGACCGGGGAATAACATATTTCCCAATTTCGGAAGACCAAAGGTCACGGTGTAATCCGCTTTTACCGCGATACCCATTACCCGCCCGGTATCGCCTGCAACGCCAGAAGGGATATCCGCGCTGAAGATGGTCTTTTCGCTACTATTGATTAGCTCAATGACGTCCCGGTACAGACCTGCCACTTCCCGGATTAGCCCTGTGCCAAAGATAGCATCCACAATAGCATCCGAGTGGGCGACATCTATTCTGACAGCGTCCACGGACTTAATTTCCCGGATTTCAATCTTTAGTCTGGAGATAATGTCCAGATTCAGTTTTGCTGCCCCCTTGTATTTTCCTCTATCCCCTAAGATAAAAACCTTTACTTTTCCACCGCTTGAATTAATCTTTCTTGCAATAACAAATCCGTCACCACCATTGTTACCAATGCCACAAAAGACGACGAAATTCTTCCCCGTGATGCCGAATTCCTTTTGAATAACAAAATACGTCGCCTCTCCCGCGTTTTCCATCAACAGCTCTTCCTTGATGCCAAATACTTCAATGGCGGTCTTATCCAAGCCCCTCATTTCGGAGACGCTGCTTATCTTCATTTCCTTAACTCCGTGTGGGCGAAAATCATCACCCGGTTATTTGTCCGTCTTGTCCAACGATTTGCAGTCACCTTTCCAAAATGCCCTGATCACCCTGTCCTCCGCACCCACTTCAAAATAGGTGATGCAGTAGTCCATTGAAGAAACGGATTGTCCAGTGACATTGCCGACCGTTTCGCCGGTGCCCGCTTTACGAGGGTCGACGCGGGGGGGATATTCGATAAGTGCGGAATGGGCCAGGGGGTTCAAGGTATATTCATCTCTGGTCTCAACATACACGAATACTCTTTTCCCATCAGTGGCATCAAAAATCCTCCCAGGATGCCCCCACGAATCAACTAATTGGCTCGCATTATGCCCTACGTAGATCTGGCACAGTTGCGTATATCCTTTGCCGGTAGGCATCCCGGGAGTCTTGCAACCTGCGGGTATGAGAGCCGCCAAAATGATAAGAATGAAAAATCGGGCCATTATCTGTTTCATGTAACCTCCTGCAAAAAATGAGTTTATCTGTGGTTGAACGGCATTCCTGAGACTAAAAGAATAGTAACACTTTAACGGTTTGAAACAAAGCTTGGGACCATGAGGGTCTCTTTCCCAAAGGACGTAAATAAGTCCCTCATTTCATAGGAACGGCAGTGAGGCCTTGATATTTGTCACAGGACAGCCCCAGGAGAAAGTATCCATTTAAACGGACACATCCCCTGCCTGCCCGGAACCTGTATTCAACGTCAAGGGGGCGTTCTACCGCCTGTTGAGAATTTTTGTTACGTCCTTTGGGAAAGAGACCCTCATGGTCCGGCAATCTAATCATAACCGTTTTCAAATCTAAACTGATACAAAGAATATTGATAAAGGTCGCAGGCCAAACTGGATACAGAAGGATTATAGAACTCGGTGACCGTTTTTCAAGGCAAAACAGTCCTGCTGCTACCAAAATTTGTAACACTTTAGCGGTTTGAAACAAAGCTAAGGGCTCACTCAAAAATAAATTCACAGAATTGACGCTCAGATTTCGGTAGAATCATCTCTAAATGGCCTGAACCTCTCCGGGACACCTTGCAGTCATATTCGATAGCTTGACATGGCGAAAAAAGGCCTTCCCTTTCCAGAGAAATATATGGGAAAGGCATCTTCGAGTCAAGACTAAGCCTTCTCCCCTTGACTCCATTACCCTTATTCCGCTACAAATCAACTTGCATTCGAAACGGCCGGATCTGCTGTCTCTGAGAAGCTGCCCACAGGCCATAAGATCCAGGGAAGGAGAAGATCATGCAGGAAAGAGATGATAATATACCCCCCTGCCTTATATCTATTGATAAAGAGGGGCGATGGTATCACCGGGGCGCCGAGATGATCCGACGGGAATTCATCCGGCTCTTTTATCAGAATATGGTACTTGACCCAGAGGGCAGGTATCTTATTAACTGGGCAAACAAGCCTTGTTACGTGGATGTGGAGGATACCGCGTTTGTGATCACAAGGGCCCTTTGTGAGAAGGGGTACAACGGCCAGGCAGACCTGTTCCAGCTCAGCCTGAGCGATGATACCAAAGAAGTGCTGGCGCCGGACACCCTGTGTGTTGGAGCTGGGAATGTACTGTATTGCAGGGTCAAATCAGGCGTTTTCCCTGCCCGATTCAATCGGGCCGCCTATTATCAACTGGCTGAGTATATAGAAGAAGAGGATGGCGCTTATTTTCTACCTCTCAATGGTCAAAGATATGACATCCTTCAATCACATCTGAAATCTGAAATCTGAAATCAAGATCCCCCTGTCACCGGGGTAACAATTTCAATGTCTGCTTTTTTTCGCAGATTCTGAAGCCAGTTCTCGAAAACACGCATATGCTTTGTCTCCACCAACGATGAGCGATACTCTTTTTCCTCTTCACGAAATTTTTTCTCATCGATACCTTCTCTCCCCAGCCACCTGATAACAAATGCCCCCTGCTGGTTTACGAAGGGCTCATCCGGGTATCTTTTATCGGCGTTGAGTCCGAAGGCTACCTCGGCCAGTTTCGGCGCATATCCTATTTTCGATATGCGGTCACGCCTGGTAAAAAATCCTGTTTCTTCGACTTTAACACGCCTTTCCCGGGCTAACTGATCCCAGGGCTTGCCTTCTTTAAGTTCTTTCAGATAGTTTGTGGCCGCCGACGTTGCTTCCTGGGCCGCAAAGTAGGTGGTATAATCATCCTTTACCTTCTCAGCAACGTCTTTCAATTCCGGGAGATAAGAGTCCTGGCTCTCAGCCACCTGAAAGATATAGAATTTGCCGCCTAATTCGATTAGCTCGGTTATCTCGTTCTTCTCCAGGACGAAGATGGCCTCACCCATCTTTTCACTCCCCGCTATACCGGATACCTGTTCGCCTTTAGCGAAATGGCCGGAATGTTTTGCCTCAAGCCCATGCTGTTTGGCATAGGGGGCAAGCTTGATATCGTAGGGCATCTGGTCAATGAGGGACAGCCCTTTTTCATGGGCACGCTCCGTGGCCACATTCATGGTCAGGGCCTCCGCGATCTGGTCACGCACCTGTTCTAAGGATTTGGTTTCAGCTTCTTTTATGTCCTCCACCTTGATGATATGATACCCGAATTGGGTCCGGACAAGATCGCTGATTTCTCCCTTTTTCAACTTGAAGGCGGCCTCATCAAAGGGTGGCGCCATCTGGCCTTTCTTAAAATAGCCCAGGTCTCCCCCCTTTGACTTTGTCGGTCCTTCGGAATGCTCTTTTGCCAGATTCGCGAAGTCTACCCCCTGGCGCGCCTTTGCCAGGACCTCCTCGGCCTTCTTTTTCACCTTATCCTCAACATCTTTTAGAGCATCCTCTCCAAGTTTAAACAGGATATGCCTCGCCTTCACCTGCCTGGGCTGCCTGTATGACTCATTATTATATTCATAAAAGGACTGAATCTCTTTCTCAGTGACCTTTATTCCCCCTTTAAATGCCACAGGGTCTATCTCAACATATGCCACGTTAATCTTCTTCGGGATACGATACCTCTCCTTATGGGTTTCAAGATAATTCTTCAATGCGTCCTGATCGAACTTGACGGATGTTTTGAAGTCTGCTGGCTTGAACTCAACAAAACCGATGTTGATCTTTTCATTGATGAAAGTGTAGTACTCTAAAACCTCCTGTTCCGTCACATCCAAGAAAGCAAACAGAAACTGCTTGAGCTTTTTGTCAAGAAGTTCCTGGGTCATAGCTGCCTCAAAATCCTCCGGGTTCATATGATTGTGCCCCAAGAGCGACTGATAACGCCTCATGTCGAACTGCCCGTCCACCTGAAACGCCGGATAACTCATGATTGCCTTCTGGCACTCGCTTTCTGTAACATCAATACCCAGTCGTTTCGCCGCCTGGGTCATTAATCTCTGCTCTATAAGGGTCTCCAATGCTTTTCTTTTCAGATCAAGCATCTTTATCATGTTTTCGTTCCACATGTCCTTATATCTTATTTGATAAGCCGAAATCATGTCCCGGTAGGCCTTTTGATATTCCGGACCGCTGATTACCTCGCCATTCACATATGCCATTTTCATGCCCTGATCAGATGTAAACGAATATCCAAAATAAAAGACAAAAACCACAGCGATGATTCCTATCAAAAATTTTATCAGCCAGGACTTGGCATGCTTTCTCATCAGACTCAATACCATCTAAATACTCCTTCCTGTTTCCATATCCATATTTTTTAGCCACCTACCAGAGCCAGATCGACAGTCTATTGCTGTTGTTACGAGACCTCTGCAAAACGTCCCCTTTTGCTCTCCGAGGCGTAGGCTCGCCTCTACGAGCCGGAGGCCGGTTTATCCGGGTTAAGGGCTTCAGATCTTTTTTGGAATAATTTTATAATTTAACACGATCCACAGGGGTTGTCCATCAGAATTTGGGAGAGCCAATAACGAAAATTCACACCTCTTACTTGCTAACTTGGCGCTCAATCTGCTATTATGAACCCAACGACCCTGGACCGCAAATACCGCCGGGATTTCTTATGGCCGAGATGAAATTTAAAGAACTTACGGAAAAAGAAGTTCAACAAATTGATAAGCTTCAATCTGAATATTTCACCAAGTATATGCACCTCTTTGACCCTCCCCTTCCGGACGGTGTGCCTGAACGTCTTGAAAAAATCGTTTTATCTGCCGGCATATCCGGGTCAGACAGGGTCCTTGACATAGGGACCGGTACGGGGATATTGATCCCCATAATCCTGAAATATGAACCTGCCCTTGTCTGTGCCAATGATCTGTCCAAAAAGATGTTGGAATCTGTAAAAGCGCGCTATCCTGATGTCAGAACGCTGCATGGAGACATCCGGGACTTGAAATTGCCGCAATCCAGCATTGATGTTGTCTTTGTCAATGCCTGCTATCCGAATATCGCGGACAAACATAGGAGTTTTGTTAATATAAGGCGAATGACAAGGAGTGGGTGCCGTATTGTCATAAGCCATCCCATGGGGAGCTCATTTATCGGTTTTCTGCAGGAAAAAGTGCCTTTTCCCTTAGATGATTTCCCTGAAGATGAAACCGTGGCAATGAGCCTGTTTTCCCCTTATGGATTTAAGGTGTCTGATCTTGTGAAAGAGGATAACCTGTATATCCTGGTCCTGGAAGGCTGAGAGCCTGGTCTTGTCAGGAGTTCTATGGATTGGATATAATCGTACCCCTTTTAAGCAGCACTGCCGCCGGGCATATGGCCCAACCCTCGTTTCCTGAGCCGGACTCCCCTTTTGGCGGCACGGTCTGACACATGATTTCAGAAGCCCCACGCAGGATACTGACCCTTCTCTGGCGCAAGTCCATGACATTGGCTGCTGCCGCCCCTGCCCTTATGCTTCTATCTGCCGCTGGCTGCGAATTTTTCGCAGCGGTTCCTTTCACGATTTACGAGATAAAAACCTATCTGGTAGGAAAAGAAGAAAGCTTCTCATATCCGCTTAATCAGGTGCTTGACGCAACCGTCTACAACCTCGACCGAATGGGCTTTGACATTGAAAGGGTGGAAAGGTTTAATCAGATGGGTCTAATATATGCTGTCTGGAAAGGCACCTCCGTCAGCCTTTCAATGGAAACCATTACCCCCAACCTGACCAAGGTCGTATGCGTATTCAAGCGGCCTGATACCATGAGGGAGTACTCTTCGGAAAAGGAATTGTACAACAATATTCGAGATACAATGAAACTGGCGAAGATTCCAGACAGAAAAACCATCTTCAAAGGGATGGTTACCGTGCATCTTTCAATGAACAGTGATTCCCCGGTCATAGCCTATTTAGGAAGAGGGGCTAAGGCTGAAATCGTCAGCAGAAAGGGTGAATGGGCTGAGATAGCCCTTATGGATAATTGCACCGGATACATAGCCTTTCGATATTTGGGGCGGGGAGATCCCCTTGAAAGATGATGGGAAACAATATACATTGGAATGCGGTTGTACAAGATCCCTTGGCATGGTAAATATACTGCAGGAGGAGACCAAATTCAGGAGCACCGGTTTAGGGGCTTCCGTTATTTGAAAGGCAGGATGAATGGCAAAGGAATTATGGACAGTAACTGAGGTGTTGGAGTCTTTTCAGGTTGAAGAGGGTTTCCTCAGGAATTTGGAGGAAGAGGAGATCGTGTGCCCCGTTTGCAGGGAGGGCAGTTCAACCGGGTTGTTTCACGCTAACGAACTGGAAAAGCTCCGGGTAGCAAAGATACTTATGGAGGATATGGGCGTCAATCTGTCGGGCGTCGAGGTCATACTCCAGATGAGACAGAATATGATTGAGATGAGGAGGCAGTTCGACGCCATTCTGGAGGACCTTGCCAGGGAAATCCAGGAAAATCTAATGGGAGATGTATAACTGCTGACACAGACGCCTTGGCTTTCAGATCCTGATACCGCTTCTCACGTCCTTATCATAGAGCCCATCCATCTTCTTGACCGTTTCGAGGATCTCTTTGTCATCTGTCTTTGGCACTTTAATAATCAGCTTGACCATGAGGTTGCCCCGCTCTTTTGTCTTGACGTTAGTTGCCCCCTTCCCCTTCAGTCTAAGGGTCTGACCGCTCTGGCTCCCGGGCGGCACCTTCACCTTGACCTGACCGTCAATTGTGGGGATATCAATGGTTCCACCCGCCATTGCCTCCCTGACAGTCACCGGCAGCTCCATGAGAAGGTCATCCCCCTCTCTTTTCAGAAAGGTGTGCGGTTTCAGGTGAATAATCAGGAAAAGATCCCCGGGTTTTCCACCATTGATGCCGGGCTCGCCTTTGCCTGCCACACGGACCTTGGAACCCTCCTTAACACCTTGCGGTATAACGACTCTGATCTTCTCAGTGCCAAGGACCTGGCCGCTCCCACCGCACGTCGGGCAGGGTTTTCCTGTCTGGCCGTGCCCGTGGCAATGTGGGCACGGTTTTGTAAAGTGCATGGGGCCTTCTGCCACGTCCTGCCGGCCCGAACCTCCACAGTAGGAACAGGTGGTTATGGGAGAACTCGGATCGGTTCCGCTACCCTGGCATCCGGAACAGACCTTGACCTTTTGCATGGCCAGCTCAGTCTCAAAACCTCTTAAGGCAGAGATGAGATCAATGGTCATGTCGTGCTGGACATCCCTTCCCTTACCTCCCATGGAAGACCGGAAACCGCCGCCGCGCCCCATACCGGTGCCGAAAATGTCGCCAAAGATATCCTCATAGCTCTGATACCGGCCGAACTTTTCACCGGCATGGGGCCTGCCGGCCTGCTGAAAGGAACTCCACTGGGAATACTGTCTTGCTTTTTCAGCGTCAAATCCCGACTGGAGCCCTTCTTGTCCGAATTCATCATACAACTTTCTTTTTTCTTCGTTACCGAGGCAGTCATAGGCCAGGGAGATCTCCTTGAATTTCTGCTCTGCTTCCTTGTTCCCGGGATTGATGTCAGGGTGCCATTTTCTGGCCAATTTGCGATAGGCCTTCTTTATCTTTTCTTGAGGCGCATCTTTAGGGACACCCAGAATATCGTAAAAATTTTCAGACATATAGCCGTACCGCCTGACCCGGATAAACCGGAGAATTGACGATTGATGATTGATGATTGAACTATGGGAGGCGTCTAACCTGCCTGCATCTACAGGACTTCCGAGCAGGATTTGACCCCGCACAGGGGTGTTGCCTTTTTTACCGCTCTGATGACAGCCTGCTCCATTGTTCTTGCCGCTAACAATCCCACCACATTCACATCCGTTTCCACGCTTCCGGTCGAAATGGCAAATATGGTATCCCCGTCAAACATGGAGTGTGCGGGTCTCATGGTTCTTCCGTATCCATCATGCGCCATGGAGGCAACCTTGTTGGCCTGCGATTTTGTAAGTCTTGCGTTTGTGGCGATAACGCCGATCGTTGTGTTCCCGCCAAATTCAATCTTCCTTGAAGCAAATTCTCTTATCATAATTTCTTCGCTGTTGAGAAACCTACTCCTGTTTTCGTCCAGGACGCCTGCCAGTGTTTCTCCGGTTCTCGGATCTATGACGTCGCCCAGACAGTTGACCGCCACGATGGCACCCACCTTGAGATCGCCTGCCTGAAGGCAATATGCCCCCAGTCCCCCTTTCATGCATCTTTCCATCCCGAGGATCTTGCCAACCGTGGCCCCCGTGCCTGCACCCACACACCCCTCTGCGCACGCGGTGTCATTGGCGTTCAGGCAGGCCTCATACCCCATTTTTTTGTCGGGTCTCACTTTGTGATCACCGATGGTCAGATCAAATAGAACCGCCCCGCATACGATCGGGATCTTTGTTACAACCGCGTCAAAACCGATATTTCTTTCTTCCAGATACTGCATGACACCGGAGGCAGCGTCCAGGCCGAATGAACTGCCACCGGTCAGCACGACAGCATGGATCTGTTCTACAAGATTGACCGGATTTAGGAGATCGGTTTCTCTGGTACCCGGGGCCCCGCCTCGGACATCCACGCCGGCGGTGAGGCCTTCCTTGCCAATCACCACGGTACACCCCGTTGCCGCATCCAAATCCTGTGCGTGACCGATCCGGATCCCTTCAATATCGGTAATTGCAATTTCTTTCATGATATTCTCCACCCGGGATAAACCACCACTCAGGCCTTCCTGAGCATATCCCTGGCGTGAGCCACTGCACGCGCGGTAATCTTACGTCCGCCCAAGAGCCTCGCAATCTCCTGAACCCTTGCTTCAGGGTCCAGATTTAGGATAGAGGCCTCGGTCCGTCCATTGATGACATCCTTTCTCACTAAAAAATGGGTTTCTCCCTGGCAGGCGATCTGCGGGAGGTGAGTGATGCACACGATCTGATGATACATTGCCAAAGAAGAGATCTTTTCTCCAACCACCTCAGCGGTGGCCCCGCTGACCCCGGAATCCACCTCGTCAAAAACTACGGTCTCTACAGAGGCGGTCCTGGAAAGGATGGTTCTAATGGCAAGTATAATTCTCGAAAGCTCCCCTCCCGAGGCTATTTTTGAGAGAGGTCTTAGCTCCTCGCCCGGGTTCGGAGAGATCATGAATTCAATGCGGTCCAGACCGTCGGGCCGCACCTCCCTGATGGTGGCCCCTGCCGGATCTCCTTCGGCACCAGACGAATCTTCAAATCTCACCTTAAACACGGTCTCCTTCATATGAAGCTGGTGGAGTTCCTTTTCAACTGCCACCTTGAAGTCATCGGCCCCTTTTCTTCTCTTCTGGGAAAGGGTCACGGCCTTTTGCATTAATTCCCCTTGCATCTCCTGCAATTTTTTTGTCAGCTCATCTACTCTCTTTAGTTTCCCTTTCAGATCGAATATTTTTGCGCCGAGTTCATCCTTGAGCCTCAGGACATCCTCAAGTGTTGCGCCGTATTTTCGTTTGAGCCTTTTCAAGGTCTCAAGCCGTTCCACAACCTGTTCCAGCCTCTGAGGATCAACTTGTATCTCTTTTTGAAAATCCCGGAGTGCAAACGAGACATCCTCTATTCGCACCTCAATTTCGGCCAGAGAATCCCTTATGGGAGCCAGCTCACCGGCTATTTCCGCCCCCTTTTCCATCGACTTTGTGCAGCGGGCAACGGATGAAAGCACAGAATCATAATTCTCGTACAGTGTCTGGTATCCGTTCGAGGCGACCTCCAACAGCTCTTCCGCATGCTGAAGCCGCATCTTTTCGCCTGATAATAGATCATCTTCCCCCGGAACGGGTTTGGCCGTTTCAATTTCCTGGATCTGGAACAGGGTCAGATCCTCCCTTTCCTTCTGCTCACTGATATTCTTTTCTATCCCCCTGATCTCTTCTCTTAACAGCTGGCATCTGTCGAATAACTTACCGAGACCCACACGCTCTTCTTCAAGCCCGCTGAAATCATCTAATAAATAGAGGTGATTGTCCGGCCTCAAGAGGAGTTGGTGCTCATGCTGGCCCGAAATGCTGATCAGCCTCGGGCCCAGGCGCGCCAATATCTGGAGGGTAGATAGGGAACCATTGATAAAGACCTTGTTCCGGCCTTCACGGGATATGATTCTTTTTATCAACAGCTCACCATCAAAGGATATCCCTGCCTCTCCCAACATCCCATTCAAGACCCGGTTGCCGGGAAAGACAAAAAGTCCCTCCACTACGGCCTCGTCGCATCCCGTGCGGATAAGATCCGCCGAGGACCTCCCCCCGAGAATCAGATTAATGGCGTTTATGATAATCGATTTCCCTGCACCGGTTTCACCGGAAAGGGTGTTCAGGCCCTCTCTTAAGGACAGGTCCAGATGTTTAATGATGGCGAAGTCGGTGATGATCAACTGGACAAGCATAATGCCTTGAAGATCCTGGAATTCGGATTTTGGAGTTGGACCTCTGCTTTTCGTGTGGTTCAAATCAGTTACAGGCATTCACGGCCATAAACTTATGGCCCCATATCGCCTATCAGCCTGGATCATCAGCAACCACCATGCTGCTGGCCCCTTGGAGAAGCCGTTTGACTTCAATCTTGAGGCAGACAGGCGCCTGATTTTCGGTCGTCGGCCGGTATTCCACCACTGCTTCGCACGGTACCGGGAGATCACACAATGAGATTCCCTTTCCAAGCGCATCCAGAATGGTCGTCGATTTCTTTACCGCATACCGGCGTCCGTCGATGACAATTCCGCCATCGCCCTTACTCTGAATGGTGACCGTCTTGGACACAACGGTCCCGTCCCCCTGGTTTTCGGCAAAACAGAGGAAATACGCTGGCAGAAAAAAAGCTGTCACGAAACAAGAGACCAGGACTGACGTTTTGATGGGAGGTTGTTTTCGAAATCTACTCATCATAATAAAATTCTCCCGGTTATATGGCTTTTGAGGCGGACCATTCGGTCAGGTGGTCCTTGGTCTTTCATGGACCTGCTCTCTCACGCGTTGCTGAAAAATAATAACACCTTACACATAATCCTGTCAAAGTAAAGATCCGGGCCCGGAGGACCCGGCTTTGATTATCCCCCCATAGGTGAGATTTAGTTTCTTAGAATTTCAATGGATTATAGAGCGCTGGAGAACCATTTGTCTCTGACCTGACCCTGAGGACCAGGTTTTCCATGTTAGAATAAAACCGGAAATGTACGCGTAATTCCGGGGGTTTGACGCTGGTCTTGGCAGGGGTTAGGGCTGCGGTAGAAGTCCCGGACTACTCTGTCTCCACGGGAGGCATCGCCTTATCGGGCCCTACAGTGACGAGCACATATTTTCCGGGAACAATAACCTTCCTCGCAGAACGTTTGATATCATCCAAGGTAACTGCATTTATGTTGCTGATGAATTTCGGGAGGTTGTTGTAGCCCAGTCCATAGAGTTCATCAAGAGTCATCTGCATTGCCTGACTTCCATTGGTCTGAAGCCCTATCAGAAGGTTTCCCAGGAGATAACTTTTTGCTTCAACCAACTCCCTATCCGTAAGCCCTTCTTCTCTTATCTTATTTAGCTCTTCAAAAACGGCCGCTGTGGCCACCGCCGTCTTGTTGGGGTCACAGGCCAGGTAAGCGCCAAAAGCGCCTGTTTCAAGCCCCGGCCTCCTGAAGGCGGTTATGGCATAGGCAAGGCTCTGTTTATCTCTGAGTTGCGAAAATAATCGACCTCCCTGGCCTGCAAGGCTTGTCTTGACCAGGGCCATGGGGGGATTATCCTCGCTCTTGAGGTCAACCCCAAGATACCCTATGATGAGGTGGGTCTGGGCCCCCGGCCGATTCTGATGCGCTTCCCTGGCCTCTGCCAGGGGGGCGGGCGCTGGCGCTATGTGAGGAAGTTTTTTTTCAGAGGAAAGAAAGGTACTGAAGAGGGCTTTAACATAAGGGATCAACTGATCTTTTTTCAGGTCTCCCACCACAGTCAGGACAAAATTAGATGGGATCGCAACAGAATAATACCACTCCTCAAGGTCCGATCTGGTGATAGACCGTATGGTCTCTGTGGTTCCTGTCAGTGGGTGTCCGTAAGGATAGTCCGGGTAAAGGGTCTTGTAAAACAGGTCGAAAAGCTGTGCCGTGGGGCGGTCTTTCTTAGCCTTGATGTCTGCAAGGATGTCGTCTCTGACCTTCTCCATCTCTGATTGTGGGAATGCCACATTCAGTACAACATCAGCCAACAGCTCCATTCCGGCATAAAGGTCCTTGCTTAGAAATTTGGCTGTGACGCCGATGCTGTTTCTTCCGGAAAACCCGCTCAGGGAACCTGCCCATGATTCTACTGTGGAAACGATCTCCGAAGCGGTTCTCTCCTTTGTCCCCCTTGTCAGCATGTCTCCCACAAAGTTGGATATGCCCCATTTGCCCGGTTTTTCAAGACGCGTCCCACCCAAGAACGCTCCGATAATGGATACCTCAGGGAGACGATGGTTTTCTTTGATGATAAGCCTCATGCTGTTGGGGAGAACCACCATCACAGCCTTCTTCTGCCCTTCAGTGCCCTCCACGCCTTCGGGGGATGGCGCCTGATCGACCGGTGTGAATAGAGAGATGATCGTCTGATCCTCCAGGGCGATCGCTGTTCCCTCGGGTGCCAGAATCCCCACTGAGAGATTTTCCGGCCTTAAGTATTTCTTAGCGACACGGACGATGTCATCCGGGGTAACTTTTTTTAAATTATCCAAATAGTGATCGGCATTATACATGTCGCCGGTCATGGTCTGAAAAAATGCCAGGGTCCTGGCCTGGCCTGACATGTCCTCCATGTCAAATACAAAATCGGCTTCAGCAATGGTCCTGGCCTTCGTTAACTCCGATTCGGACACCTGTTCACGCGTAATCTTGGAAATCTCCTTTCCGATGGCGCCGAGTGCGGCACCAATGTTATCGGGACTGAGAGTTGCGTCTAATGAAAATAGCCCGGGGTCTGCAAACGCATAGGCCCCCCCACCGATGCTGTAGACCAAATTAGCGTTCATTTTCAGGCGGGAATAGAGCCTTGAACTTTTCCCTTTTCCGAGGATAATCTCAAGCACGTTCAAAGGGTACGTATCCTCATGGGTCAAAGATGGGATGTGCCAGGACACATTCAGATAGACCTGTTGAACCTTATCGTTCTTGATGATTTTTCTAAGAGCGGTCTGCGCCGGTTCTTCCGGTCTGGAAGGAACTTTTCCCGGCCTCTCAGGAAAATTTCTGACAAGGTCCCTGATGGTTTCCAGGGCCTTTTCCGTATCAAAGTCCCCGACCGCCACCAGTACCATGTTAGCGGGGGTATACCACTTGTCCACGTAATTCAGAATGGCTTTTCGGTCAAGCGTTCGAATCGTCTCTTCATATCCGATGATAGGCCGCCTGTATGGATGCTTCGTGTAGCACAGGTTCATCATGGCGCGGCTTAACCGGCTTTCAGGGATATCCAAAGACCGGCGGTATTCTTCCAAAACCACCTCCTTTTCGCGCTCAAGCTCCTCTGTATCGAAAAGGGAGTGCTGCACAGCGTCCAGGAGGACGTCCAGGCCAGTATCAAACTGGGCGCTGGCGATCTCCACGTAATAGACGGTCCTGTCAAATGAGGTATAGGCGTTTATGTGGCCCCCGGAGGCCTCAATGGTTCTGGCGATTTCTCCGGTCTTCTTAGAAGGCGTCCCCTTGAAAATCATATGCTCAATCAGGTGTGTGATCCCCGCTTCTTCCTCCGTCTCATTGGCGCTTCCTGTCTTGACCCACACCTGGATGGCTGCTACAGGCGCGCTGTCGTCCTGCTTCAGGATGACGGTGACCCCATTATCCAATTGGAATTTCCTGGCCCCGTCTGTTACCGAAGCGGCACTCAGGGGGGTCACGCAACACAGGAGTATGACGGAACAAATCAAAAACCTGCTTGCCCCGTATCGGACGCTCTTCATACCCCGAAATGTTTTACCAAAGGGTTTCAAGGGATTAGCTCTCCTTTTCAATAAAAGCTTAGATATTGTATTCTTTTTTTCTTGACATACTATATATTGTATTTAAAATAGAGATCTCGTTTTGAATCTGAAGCGTGATTCTTTATTCTTTATTCCTTCGTAATATGCAAGGTCCATAACGAAATTTTAACCCTGTGCGGTTAAGGTCGTTGGGGTCGAAATTTTTTGACTCGCGTTTCTCGAATATTGAGTGTCCGTCCATGTTTTGATATAAACCATAATCACGAAACAGAAAAGGTAAAGGCCGAAGTCCGAACAGGAGGAAACTATGGGTCTAAAGGAGAAACTCTTAGTTACAGATGAAGAAGCCTTCGATCTCGGTTACTACGGATGGGATGACCACCGGCTCTCTGATCTCTTAGTCAAGGGAAATCCGATCAATACGGATCAGGCATTGGACATCAGCCGATTTCTCCGCGAAGAAGTCGCCAAACTGGAACTTCAGACCATCACCATGCCGATCATAGAGCATATGATCGAGGCAAAATTGCTTGAATACGGGCTTTCCAAGACCTTTCCCATCCGGTTGGACAAATCCATTTTTATAAAAAAGAGTGTCGTATTTTCCGACAATGCCAGGCGGGTACTGGAAAGGCGGTATCTCAGGAAAGACAGCAAAGGCGAAATTATTGAAACGCCTGAAGATATGTTCCGCCGGGTAGCCAAACATATCGCAAAAGCAGAGAACAGGTATGGGGGAGACGCCCGGGTCAACGAAATGGAGGAGATTTTTTACGGGATGATGACCGAATTTAAATTCCTCCCTAACTCCCCGACATTGATGAATGCCGGCCGAAGATTAGGTCAGTTAGCGGCGTGCTTTGTGCTCCCGGTCGAAGACAGCATGGAAGGAATTTTTGATGCCTTGAAAAACGCGGCCCTTATCCATAAATCGGGTGGGGGGACCGGTTTTTCCTTCTCACGCCTACGGCCAAAACAAAGCAGAGTCGGTACAACAGGGGGTATTGCCTCGGGGCCTGTTTCATTCATGAAGATATTCAATACCGCCACCGAGCAGGTCAAACAGGGAGGCACACGCAGGGGGGCCAACATGTCTATCTTGAGGGTGGATCACCCCGATATCATGGAGTTCATTTACTGTAAAAAGAATAACCGCGAGCTGAATAACTTCAACATCTCGGTTGCCGTCACAGATAGCTTTATGGAGAGCGTTGCCAAGAACAGACCCTATGACCTGATAGACCCCAGGGATGGAAGAAAGGCGGGCGAGTTAGATGCCTTGCACGTCTACCATGGACTCGTGAAACAGGCCTGGGAAAATGGGGATCCCGGCATCATATTCCTTGACAGGATTAACAGAGACAATCCGACCCCGGACTTAGGAGAAATAGAGAGCACGAATCCGTGTGGAGAGCAACCCTTACTCCCATTAGAGGCGTGCAATCTCGGTTCAATAAACTTAGCCAAGCTTGTCACCGAGGTCGATGAAGCACCTGTCATCGATTATGATGGGTTAAGGGAGCTCGTCTGGTGGACCGTCCGTTTCTTAGATGACACCATCGATATGTCGAAATATCCGCTCCCTGAAATTGATGAGATGGTCAAGGGAAACCGTAAGATCGGGCTTGGTGTCATGGGTTTTGCCGACATGTTATACCAGTTGAGGATTCCATACAACTCCGAGATGGCCCTTAACACAGCCGAGGAGGTGATGAGGTTTATACAGGAGGAGTCCCACAACGCATCCATAGACCTGGCTCAAGAAAGAGGGGTTTTCGGCAACTTTGATAAGAGTATATTCAAGGACCGTGAAGGATGCACTTACAGGAACGCAACCACCACGACCATTGCCCCAACCGGCACGCTCAGTATCATCGCAGGCTGTTCCAGCGGTATTGAACCGTTGTTTGCACTCAGTTTTGTCAGAAACGTCATGGATAATGACAGGCTGTTAGAGGTGAACCCATATTTTGAGAGGGTGGCAAAAGAAAAGGGTTTCTACACCCCTGAACTGATGGATACCATTGCCAAAAAAGGAAGCATCAGAGATATAAAGGAAATCCCCGGAGAGGAAAGAGAGATCTTTGTAACGGCACACGATATTGTCCCGGAGTGGCATATCCGCATGCAGGCGGCGTTTCAGAAGTTTACGGACAACGCTGTCTCAAAAACGGTGAATCTCCCGCGGGATGCTACGATTGATGACGTTCGGAAGGTGTATGACCTGGCTTATGAGCTGGGATGTAAGGGGGTAACCATTTACAGGGATGGAAGCAAGGAGAATCAGGTCCTTTCATTTGCAGATCAGGACAAGGACGACCACAGCAGCGGCTTTATGACGGCTGTGAAAGAGCGGCCAGAGACCTTGGAAGGGTTCACCACCAAGATGATGACCGGAATGGGGGCCTTATACGTGACCGTTACGGAATATGAAGGTCGGCCCTTTGAGGTGTTTGCCACGATCGGCAAATCCGGGAGATCCACCACCGCAAAGACCGAGGCGATCGGCAGGCTTGTATCCCTGGCTCTCAGATCAGGTGTGAGGGTCGAAAAGATTGTAGAACAACTCAAAGGAATCGGGGGTGAACACCCGGTATTTCAAAAGGACGGTCTGGTCTTATCCATACCCGATGCCATCAGCAGGATACTTGAAAAAAGATACATGCGGGACCAGCCGGTCAGGCGGAACGGTAACCATAAAAATAGCCTGCTTGGAGAAACCTGCCCGGAATGCGGCCAGACCATCAGTTTTGAAGAGGGATGCATGACCTGCCATTTCTGTGGTTTTACCAAGTGCGGATGAGAGTTAGATTCTTATCCCTCCCTTGCAACCGCACGGTAACCGATGTCTGTCCGGTAGTAGACCCCGTTCCACCGTATCCCTCCTGCGAGTTCATAGGCCTTGGCCTTCGCCTCTCCCACGGTTGCCCCTAAGGCCGTTGCGCAGAGGACCCTCCCGCCATCGGTGACGACCTGACCTTTTTCAATTCTGGTTCCAGCGTGAAAGACCTTGACCCCTTCCTGCTCACGCTCGGGCAGACCGGAAATGATATCGCCCTTCTTGTAACTGATGGGATACCCGCCGGCGGCCATCACCACACCTAAGGCTGCACGGTCGTCCCAATCTACCCGGATCTGGTCTAAACGCCGATCCAGGGCCGCTAAACACATTTCAATCAGATCGGATTTGAGCCTCAGGATGATAGGCTGCGTTTCAGGGTCGCCAAAACGGCAGTTATATTCCAGCACCCTGAGTGTGCCATCGTCAGATATCATGAGGCCCGCATAGAGAAACCCGGTATAGGGATGCCCCTCAGCGGCCATCCCCTTCACCGTAGGCTCAATAACCTCTTTCATGACCCGGTCATAAATCACCTGGGTTACCACGGGGGCAGGTGAATAGGCGCCCATCCCCCCTGTGTTAGGCCCTCGATCACCGTCATCGCGGGCCTTATGGTCCTGGGAGGTTGCCAACGGCAGGATATGCTCTCCATCGACCATGACAATAAAGCTGGCCTCTTCACCTTCGAGGTATTCTTCGACAACCACCCTCTGTCCTGCTTCCCCAAACGTTTTTCCAGACAGCATCCCCTCGGCCGCCTCAATAGCCTCGGCCTCGGACCCGGCAATAATTACGCCCTTACCCGCTGCAAGACCATCCGCCTTGACAACGACGGGCGCTCCCTGTTCACGGATATAGGCAATGGCCGGTTTTAATTCCGTAAAGGTCCTGTAAGATGCCGTGGGGATGTTGTAACGGGACAGGAAATCCTTGCAAAAGGCCTTGGACCCCTCTAATTGCGCCGCTCCTTTAGTAGGCCCAAAGCAGTTCAGGCCCGCCTCGTTGAAGGCGTCAGCTACGCCTGCCACCAAGGGTGTTTCCGGGCCCACAAGGGTAACCGTTACCCGTTCCTTCCTGGCAAAGTTGACCAATGCCTCAATCTGGTCTGCCCCGATGTCAATGTTTTCCACCTTGGGCTCTCCGGCTGTCCCGGCATTCCCCGGGGCAACAAAAACCCTTTCAACCTGACTGGACTGCGCGGCTTTCCAGGCAAGCGCATGTTCGCGGCCGCCACCACCGATCATCAATATCTTCATTTCTACCCACCCTTTCCGGCAAACGGTGCCCTGAGACCTTTGAAAAATGTTCAATGTAAACGTCTCTACCCCCTGCAGTTTATAGAAAATAAACCGCTTTCAGGTCAAGCGCTAACCAGACGGGAGGTACTTACCCCGATTTTTTTGAAGAAATGAGGAAGCCCCGACCGGAATATCTTGTACCCCTTCTGTCCAGCGTTGCAGGGGGAGTAGGGCGGGAGAACCAAAATCAATAGAGTGCAGGCGGACTTTAGATTTTAGTGGCAGTTGTCAAAGGGCTAAACTGAAGAAAAACCCCGGAGGGCTGTTCAGCCCCCCGGGGTGACGGCGTAGATAGATGATGAAATCCCCTAAGTTGCCATCCCCCTTAGATCCACGGGAGGATGAGAAAGGCTATCGACGTAATAACAAAATAGACCAGGAAGATGACCATTAAGTATCCCATTATGTCACGAAAATTGAGTTTGGCCACGGCTAACATGGCAATGGCCCAGAACGGTTGGATCATGTCGGTCATCATGTCGCCCCAGGCATAGGCAATGATGGTTTTGTGGGCAGGCACCGCAAGTGCCTTTCCCGCGGGCAGGAGGTAGGGTGCCGTCATCAGCCACTCCCCCCCCCCGGATGGGACGAAGTAGTTCAGGATACCTCCGTACCAGTAGACAAACATCAGGAAGGTGGACGAGGCGCTGATGGCAACAAACCAGCCGGTGAACACCTGGGAGAGGAGGGTAAATTTGATCAGACCGTAGATACCGGCGTAGAAGGGGAACTGGATAACGATGCCCCAGACCGCCTTGCCCGATTCCTCGGTGGCCTTGAGAAAAGACCATGGACGCCAGTGGAAAAGGATGCCGAGCATGAGGAAGAAGAAGATGACATTGTTGAGGGTCAACCAGTTGCCAGGCGGTTTTCCTTTGAGGTAGGAGTATAAGGCGATGGCTCCGCCCAGCACGATAATGATGTTGAAGCCAGGCCACCAGTTCATCCAGTCAGAGGGGGACTTGGCGACCTCGCGCGTGGGGGGTTCATAGATATTGAGTCTGTCCATGAGTTCGGGTTGCACCACATAGGTATTCTCAGGGGTTGGATGCATTTTGACCATCACATAGGTAACAACGATGATCACGATTGCAGTCAGGATGAGATTGAAAGGATGAAAAATGGTTGAGCCTGTGGAGACCGGACCGGCGATCCAGCCATCCTTTATGGCTGACTTGACCAGGGCGTTTCCCGGCGAGGCCATCATCAGTGTGGCGGAACCGGTGAGCCCCGAGTGCCAGGTACAGCCTAAGCCCAAGTACGCCGCGGCCACCAGAACCCGGTAATCCACTTTCGGGTTTCTGCGGACGATAAAAAGGGCCAGGACAGCGCTTCCGATGAGGGAGAGGCCCCATGAGATCCAGGCCGAAAGGGTTGAAAAGAGGGCCATGACAATGATGGCCTGTGAGGGTTTGTCCTTGTCGGGCAATTCGGCCAGGCCGTCAAGGAGGCGGCGCACCGGTGGTGAAAGGGCTAAGATATAGCCTGTCATCATAATCAGGCACATCTGCATGGCAAATCCGAGATAGATCCAGAAACCTTTTCCCCAGGCATCGATACCGCCGTAAAGTCGGCTTCCAAAGTTGACCTCTTTGCCAAACCCCCAGATCAAGGCCAGGATGTAGGCGATGATGCTGAGGATAAAGACGATTACCAGGGAATCGGGAATCCATTTTTCCGTCCAGTTCGTCAAACCTGCACCCAGGTCTTTGAGAAATCCTTGTCCTGTCGATTGATTATTTTCTGCCATGACATCCTCCTTAGATAAGAGTTCTTGCCAGTTTGAAAACCCTTCAGCTCAACGATATTTTGACAAAAGCGCTTCTACGACCACCCCCTTCATCCGTTTATAAGGTTAAATGCAAAAAAACCTCTGTTGCGGGTGTCACCGCCACAGAGGTTTTTTAGCGTGTATATTCACTTGAGAACCCTCGAGTTCTTCTATTGTCAGGCAAAAAGCCA